>NZ_CP011389.1:2633994-2935489 GCF_001007995.1 Deinococcus soli (ex Cha et al. 2016)
GGTGCCGGTCAGGGCGTCGTTCACGGCCACGATGGTGCCGCTGGCGGGCGCGTAGATGTCAGAGGCGGTCTTGACGCTCTCGACCACGGCGATGGTCTCGCCCGCCTCGACGACGCGGCCCACTTCGGGCAGTTCGACGTACACGACGTCGCCCAGCTGCTCCTGCGCAAAGTCGGTGATGCCGACGGTGCCGTCCGCGGCGAGCCATTCGTGGGAGGCGGCGTACTTCAGTTCGGTGGGGGTGGTGGTCATGGTCGTATTCTCCGGGTTTCAGGCGCGGGGGGTGTGTGCGGGCCTACGTGGGCGGCGGGTCAGCGTTTGTAGAAGGGCAGCGCGACGCGGGTGGCGGGGTGGTCCTTGCCGCGCACCTCGACGTCGAAGACGTCCGCTCCGGCGTGCTCGGCGTTCACGAGGGCCATGGCGATGGGGTGCCCGAAGGTGGGGCTGCTCGTGCCGCTCGTGACGTGTCCGACGACCTCGCCGCCGACCTTGACGGGGTAGCCCTCGCGGACGGGCACGCGCTCCAGTTTCAGTCCCACGAGGGTCTGGGTGGGGGTCGTGCGGATGTGCTCGTGGCCGACGTGGGTCTTGTCCTTCACGACCCAGCTGTACGTGCTGCTCAGCGGGTGGATGGTGTCGCTGAACTCGTGCCCGTAGAGGGGGAAGCCCGCTTCGAGGCGCAGGGTGTCGCGCGCGCCCAGCCCGGCGGGCGTCAGGCCGATCGCCAGGAGTTTGTCCCAGACGGTTTCGGCCTCGCTGGCGTCCGTGAACACCTCGAAGCCGTCCTCGCCGGTGTACCCGGTGCGGGCGAGCATCACGTCGAAGCCGAACAGTTTGGCGGGGAAGAAGGCGTTCTTCTTCTTGCTGCTCAGGTCGGTGTCGGTGTGGGGTTGCAGCAGGCTCTCGGTCTGGGGGCCCTGCACGGCCAGGAGGCCCCAGCGGTCGCTCTCGTCGGTCAGGGTGACGTCGAACTCGCCCGCGTGCGCGTTCAGGTGCGTCCAGTCCTTGGTGATGTTGCTGGCGTTCACGACTGTCAGGTACTCGTCAGGGGCAACCATGTAGATGTAGATGTCGTCCACGAGGCCGCCCGAGACGCCCGGCAGCCAGTTGTACTGCGCGCGGCCGGGTTTCAGCTTGCTGACGTCGTTGGTGGTGACGTGTTGCAGGAACGCCAGCGCGCCGCTGCCCTGCACGCGGAATTCGCCCATGTGGGACACGTCGAACACGCCGGCTGCGTTGCGCACGGCGTCGTGTTCGGCTTTCACGCCCGCGTACTGCACGGGCATGTCCCACCCGCCGAAGGGCACCATTCGGGCTCCGGCGCGCAGGTGCGCGGCATGCAGGGGCGTCCGCTTCAGCGGCTCGGTGGGGGACTGGTTCACACCTGAAACTGTAGCCGACCCACCCCCAGAGCGTCCGGGCGGTCTGGACGGCCGGGGGGTGTACGCTGGAGAATGGCGACCGGGAAAAAGAGCGTTCCACAGGCTAAAAAACGTCAGGGTGGAACGGTGTACGATCAGCTGACCGGCTGGGCGCTTGAGGGTGCCCGGCAGGGCCTCACGCCCCGCGACGCCTGGGCCGCCGCGCAGAAGCTCGTGACCGCGAAACCCAGCACGCTGAACAAGGGCTGCCCACGCTCCACGTTCGTCTCCCTGGCCGAACACGGGTACCTGCGGGGCGTGCCCGCGCAGGCCGACGCTCGCCCCCTGACCCGGAACGCCCGTCATGCCCTGCACGCGCGGGCGGTCGCTCAGGCTGACCCGGACCTCCTGAACCGCAAGCAGGCGTGGTGGGCCGCGACCCGCGCGCACTCCGGCACGGACCGCGAGAATCACGCGGGCATCCTGGACGTCCTCCACGCGTTGATGGTGCGCGACGCCCTGACCGACCCGCCCGTCCCGTGAGCCCATCGCACCTGCTGGCGCTGCGCCCGCCACCGGACATTGAGGCCCGGATCGTGGCGTTCCGCGAAGCCCACGGCGTGCGCGACGCGGCGGCCGTCCCGCACATCACCGTGAAGGCCCGCAGTGGCCTGGACGACGACCTGCGCTGGCTGGACCTCATCCCGGCGGTGGCGGCGGCGACCCCGCCCGTCCCGGTCGAACTCCTCGCGCCGCGCGTGTTCCCGAACGGCAGCGCCCTGTACCTGCCCGCCCGCGGCCCCGGCGCCGTGCGGCTGCACCTCGCGCTGCTGGATGCCCTGCGGCCCGCGCGCCGCTTCGGGTACGAAGGGCCGCAGATGACCCCGCATCTCACGCTCGCCCTGGGGCGGCGGGACGCAAGCCTGGATGCGCTGCTGGATGCGGCGGGGCAGGCCTTCCCGCAGCCGCTAATCTTCACGGCCACCGAACTCGTCTGGATGCGCAAGCCCGGCCCGAGCGGCGCCTACCAGCCCGTGCAGAGCTGGACGCTGGGCGGGTAGAGGTCGCTGCCTCGTGGCGGCGCGCTGCACCCGGTAGACTCGCTCTCATGCCCCGTGTCGCCCGGACCGAGATCACCGTGCAGGCTCCCCTGGAGCGGGTCTTCGAGCTGCTGGTGGATTTCAGCGCGTACGGCAGCTGGAATCCGTTCGTGGTGGAGGTCACGGGGGCTGTACGTGCTGCCGAGGGCGTGCGGATGCGATTCAAGCTCCCCTGGTGCGGGGGCCGGTTCATGCACTCCGACGAGCAGGTCACGCGCGTGCAGCCCCCGGCGGGTGGCGCGGCGCTGGTCGCTTGGCGGTACGATAGTCCTCTGGCCCGCTGGGGCCTGCTGCGGTCGGAGCGGGTGCAGACCCTGCGGCAGCTGCCGAATGGCGACACGGCCTATGCCACCGAGGAGGTCTTTCACGGTCCGGCATCGGCTCTCGTGCCCGTGCGGTGGGTGCAGGCGGGGTTCGAGGCGCAGGCGCGGGCCATGCGCGATCACCTGTCGCCCACCTAAAGGATGGCTGCCGGGCTGGTTCGGTGTGCCCTCCGACGGTTCCGGCGCGCCGGGCGTCGCCTACTACCGGCATGCATACCCTGATTCTGGGCGCGACGGGCGGGATCGGCGCGGCGACGGCGCGGGCCTTTGCGGCCGCTGGGCACACGCTGACCCTCTCCGGGCGGGACGAGACGCGACTGGCGGCGCTGGCCTCCGAGCTGGGCGTGACTGGCCGCGCGGCGGACGTGGGCTTCGAGAGTCACGTCCGCACGCTGCTGGAGGCGGCTCCGGAGCTGGACACCCTGGTGTACGCGGCGGGCGCGGCGCACCCCGAGCCGCTGCGGGACGCGGACCCCACGCACGTCCGCTCTGTGTGGAACGCCAATTACTTCGGAGCGCTGTGGGTCATGAAGCACGGGCTGGGGCGGCTGGCGCCGGGTGGGCGGGTGTACCTGCTGGGCGCGCGGCCGGAACTGGTGACCGCGCGGGGCTTCAGTCAGTACGCGGCGAGCAAGGCGGCGCTGGCCCGCGCGGCGGAGGTCGCGCGGCTGGAACACCGGGGCGTCGGGATCACGCTGGTGCAGCCGCCCGCGGTGGAGACGGGCCTGTGGGCGCAGGTGGGCCGCGTGCCGCGCGGCGCGCTCGGACCGGACGCGGTGGCGCGCGCCCTCGTCGCGGACCGCGCGGGTGAGGCGCAGATGGAACTCAGGATCGACGGGTAAGGAGCATCAGCCCCCGCGTGAGGTTCCGTTGCGCCCCGGCGTACAGGGCGAGCATGACGCCCTCGGTCAGGGCGCGGCTCAGCCGGTCCCGCAGGAGGTAGCGGCGCACGAGGATCAGCAGGTCCGAGGCGACGAACATCCACCCGCCCCGCCTCAGCAGGCGCGCCGCGTCGGGGTGCGCGCGGGCCAGTCGGGGGTCGGCGGCCAGCAGTGCCATGAGGTTCAGCAGCGCCCCGTACCCGCTCAGGACCGGGAGGCTTTCGGGGTCGTGCCGGATCAGCAGGCCCGCGCCGAGCAGCAGTCCGGCCATGCGCGCGGGCCAGTGGCCGGTGTGGGGCCGCGCGCCGCGCCGCCACAGCAGCGTGACGGTCAGGAGTTGCGCCAGCGCGTACCACGTCGCGCCGCCCAGGAAGGCGCCGGGGTTCCCGCGCGGGTCGGGCTGGTGCGTGGACCGGGCGATGGTCACACCGCCCAGCGCCGCGGCCCCCAGGGACAGCAGCAGGGTGAGGGTGTCCCGCGCGTCCCGCCCCGGCGTCTCGCGGGTGACTTCGGCGGCCAGCGTGGCGACCATCGCCGCCTCCGCGATCTGGTGGGGGCGCGGCCGGTCGAGCATCCCGGCCAGGACGGTCGCGGTGGCCGCAGCCCGGAACGCCTTCACTGGATCTCCTGCGCGCCGCGTTCGGTGACGAGCCACTGCGCGGGGCAGTCGTGCGGGTCGCGCGGCAGTTCCGGCACCAGCAGGGCCGCCTGAATCACGCCCACCGTCACGCCCCGGAACGCGGGCAGCAGGCGGTCGTAGAAGCCCCCGCCATACCCCAGGCGCACGCCCGCGTGGTCGAAGGCCAGCCCCGGCAGCAGGATCGCGTCCACGGTGCCCAGCGGCACCTGCGGCGCGTCCTGCGGGGGTTGCAGCGCCCCGAAGCGGCTGACCTCCGTCGCGGTGTGCCAGGCGTGCAGCGTCAGGCGCGGTTCAGGGCGGAAGCGGGCGCGCGGGGCGAGCAGTTCGAAGTCGCGCTCCAGGGCGCTCACGTCGGGTTCGCCGCTCAGCGCGCGGTAGGCCAGCACCCGCCGCGCCCCCAGCGTCGTCAGGAGGTCACGCAGGGTCGCCGTGATCGGCTCGGATACGTCCGGCAACTCCGCGCGCGCTGCTCGCGCCCAGGCGCGCCACTCGGACTTGGGGGTACAGGGGGAGAGGACGGAACCCACACCCGACACTATGCCCGAAGGCCGCCGCGCCCCCCGGTCGTCAGTGGGCCGCGGGCGTGCCGTTCGGCCGGTCGAAGTCGTGCCAGCGTTCCCCGTCGAACAGCGGGTGCCACGGGGCGGGCGCGATCACCTGCGTGAACGAGTTCAGGCCCGTTCCCGGCGTCCAGTGATGCAGCAGGCACATGGGCGGCTGCCGCTGCACGACCAGCTGCGCGGGCCGGTGCAGGTCCGGGTGCAGCGTGGTGTCCGTGCCGGGGCAGGTCATGACGGTCGTGTGGGCGAATCCCGCCGTGAGGCTCATGTGCAGGTGCCCGGCCGCCACGCGCAGCACCTGCGGGTGCTCCAGCAGCAGGTCGCACAGCGCCTCGCGCCCGCGCAGGTCCATGCCGTCCATGACGTCCAGCCCGGTCTTCACGGGCGGGTGGTGCATGAACAGCAGCGTGGGCCACTCGGGCGCCTCGCGCAGCCGCGCCTCCAGCCAGTCCAGCTGCCCCTGGTCCAGCTGCCCGCCCCCGTGCCCGGGCCGGTGGGTGTCCAGGCCGATCAGGCGCAGCGGGAAGTCCTCTACCACGTACTGCATGAAGCCCGGCAGGTGGCCCACCGGGGGCGGGTACAGGTCCAGCAGCGCGGCGCGGTCGTCGTGGTTGCCGGGCACCAGGAACGCCGGGACGCGCAGCGCGCCCAGCAGCTCGCGGAACAGCGCGTACTCGTCGGGCCGGGCGTGCTCGGCGCAGTCCCCGGTGAGGATCACGGCGTCCGGCAGGGCAGGCATGGTGTTCACGTGCGCCACGGCCCGCGCGAACGCCGCCGCCTTCTGGGGGAACCGGTAATCGATGTGCGGATCGCTGAGTTGCACCACCTGCATGCCTGTCACCCCCGGACAACGCCCGCGCGGACCCATACGGCCCGGCGTCCGGTCCAGTGTGCGCCTTTTCGCATGACGGAATTCACACATTCGCATCCGACTGCCGGGTGAGCGGCGGGCGACCCCAGTTCAGCCGGACAGAGGCGAACGGTGAGTGGCATGCCCCTCCGTGCAAGGAGGGCCGCACCCGAGGCCTGGGAACGGGACGGTCGACCGCTGCACAGCCCGACAGGCCGGGGAGGTCGGGCCAGCATGGGCGCCCGACCTCCCCGATCAGTTGGCGCCGTTCAGGGCGCCTGGAGTTTCAGGGCCACGCTGCTCAGCGTGACCTTCACGCTGCCTTTCATCATCGCCTTGCCGCTGGTCAGGTCCACGGTGTACAGGTCGGTGCTGCTGGCCCCGGCGCGACTCAGGACGGCCGTGCCTGCCCCGGCGATATCGAACCCGGTCTTCCCGACCATGACATCCACACCCAGCGCCCCCACGGTGGTCAGGTCACTGAAGTTGCCTGCGGGCAGTGCGGGCATGGTGGTCGTGTTGTTCACGTGCTTCACGAGGCTGTCCGTTCCGGCGTCAAGGGTGTACAGCGTGGTGGGTGTCGCGGCGCTGTACGCCTTCGTGGCGCTGTCATTGAACGAATTCGTGTACGCGGCGGCCACAAGCTCGGGGTTCTTGCCGACATTCGCGTCACCCGCTGCGTAGCTGAACATTCCGTCGTTGGTCTGTGCGCCTGCGGTAGATGTGCCAGGGATAGGGGCGGCGTTCAGGGTGAGGCGGAAGTTCGCGTCGTTCGCCCCGATGACCCGCAGGCGGTTTGCCTGGGGGTTGAAGTCCGCCGCGACCAGTGTCGTGCCGGTGACGCTCGCGTCCGCCGTCGCGGTGCCGGTGTCGGCGTTGATCATGTACACGCGGCCGCTGCTGGCGAAGCCGTACAGCATGCCGTCGGTGTTGCGGACGTCCAGGTCCACCAGGGTGTCACCGCTGCTCAGCCCGGTGATGGTCACGCTCCGGCGGCTGGCGTCCGGGTTGTCCAGCCCGAAGGTGTACAGCGTGGCGCCGTTCAGGCCGTACGTGACCTGTCCGGCGGGCGCGGCGGGCGTGCGGGGCATCGAGCAGGACGCGAGGGTCAGGGCGGACAGGAGCAGCAGGGCGGCGTGTTTCATGGGGAACCTCCGGGGACTGGGCACGTGCATGGGGCGCATGCGGGACTGGGGCGGTTGTGGCGGGCGGGCGCGCCGTGACTGGCGGGGGAGAGGATCACGGATGCTGATCAGCTGTATGCGGCGGGCCGCCAGTCGGATCACACGGCACGTTCACGCTTCCTTCACGGTCCTGATCCGCCGCGTCGGGCCGTTCCGGGGGCGCAGGCGGTATCCTGCGCGGCGCTCCCCGAGCGCCCCTGCCCATGCTGATCGAGTCCCTGAACCACCCTGCCCCCGAAGCCCTGCTGGCGTTCCTGCGCGCCCACCTGCACGCCCGCGTGACCCTGCACCTGGCCGGAGAGGTCGAGGTGCTGTACGCCGGGCGGGCCACCAGCATGGCCGAGGCCGGGGACCGCCTGCTGCTCGTGAAACCCGACGGGTCCCTGCAGGTCCACGGGCCCAGGGGCGTGAAACCCGTGAACTGGCAGCCGCGCACCGATCACCTCTCGGCCGAACTGGACGGCGGCTGCGTGGTCCTGCACGCCGAGCGGCGCAGCCCCGCCGAGGTCGTGCGGGTGCGCGTCATCGGTTGCGTGCAGGTCACCGCGCTGAACCTCGCCGACGAGGCCCTGTTCCTGCTGCAGGGCAGCGAGGCGCAGATGCAGCAGGCCCTCGCCCACGCGCCGCACCTGATCGAGGAGGGCCTGACGGTCCTGGACCGCGAACTGCTCGTCGGGGTGGGCGGCATCGACCTGTACGCCCGCGACGCGCAGGGCCGCTACGTGGTCGTGGAACTCAAACGCGGCAAGGCCGGGCACGACGCCGTGCACCAGCTCGGGCGTTACGTGGACGCCGTCCGCACCCAGGTATCGGCCCCAGTCCGCGGCATTCTCGCCGCGCCGGACATCACCGTGCCCGCCCTGAAGGTCGCGCAGGCCGCCGGACTGGAGTACGTGAAAGTCGACGCGCTCCCCCAGGTGCAGGAGGAAGCGCGCCAGCCCATGCTGTTCTGAGGAGGGGTGTGGGACGTGGGTTGTGGGAAAGGCTCAACCCCACAACCCACACCCCTCATCCCACTTCTTTCGGGCCCTTGAGTCCGGTGCGGCCCTCGCGCTCCGCGAGGACGGCGGCGACGTCGGCGGGGCTGACGCCCACCTCGGCCATGGCGAACAGGGTGTGGAATAGTAGGTCGGCGACCTCGGTGGCGAGTTCGGCGCGGTCGGCGTTCTTCGCGGCCAGCAGGACCTCGCCGCTCTCCTCACTGATCTTCTTCAGGACGCGGTCCAGGCCCCCGGCGTGCAGGCGGGCCACATAGCTGTTCTCGGGCAGGGTGGCGAGCCGTTCGGTGATGGTGGCGTACACGCGGTCCAGCGTGCCGTCCAGTCCGGCGGGCGGCGCGCCGGTGGTCAGGAGGGGCTGGTGGTAGCAGGAGTACGCGCCGGTGTGGCAGGCCGGGCCGGTCTGATGAACGCGGTACAGCAGGCTGTCGCCGTCGCAGTCGGCCTGCACGTCCACGACCTGCTGGGTGTGGCCGCTGGTGGCGCCTTTGACCCACTGCTGGGCGCGGGAGCGGGACCAGTAGGTGGCCTCGCGGGTGTCGAGGGTGCGGGCAACGGCGGCGCGGTCGGCCCAGGCCTGCATAAGGACGGCGCCGCTGCGGGCGTCCTGCGTGACGACCGGGATCAGGCCGGTCTGAGGATCGAACTTCAGGGAGTCCAGGGACAGGGGGGTGGGGGATGTCATGTCAGGCCCCCTCCGGAGGCCAGGAGTGAGAAGGAAGACCGGGGTGGGGTTCAGGCGCGGGACGTGTCGTGCCAGTCGTGCCGGACGGGCAGACCCTCGGCTTTCAGGTACGCCTTGACCTGCGGGACGGTCAATTCGCCGAAGTGGAAGACGCTCGCGGCCAGCGCGGCGTCGGCGTTCCCGCCCTGATCGCCGCCGAGCAGGACGTCGCGGAAGTCCTGCAGTTTCCCGGCGCCGCCGGACGCGATGACGGGCAGGTCCACGGCGCGCGCCACGGCGCGGGTGGCGTCCAGCGCGAAGCCGCCTTTGGTGCCGTCGGCGTCCATGACGTTCAGGCAGATCTCGCCCGCGCCGAGCGCCTGCCCGCGGGTGGCCCACTCGATCAGGTCCAGGCCCGTATCGACCCGGCCGCCCGCGCGGAACACGTTCCAGCCGCCGCCTTCGCGCCGTTTGGCGTCGATGCTGAGCATCACGCACTGCGCGCCGTAGTGGTCGCTGGCCTCGCGGATCAGCTCCGGGCGGGTCAGGGCGCCGCTGTTCACGCTGATCTTGTCCGCGCCGGCCAGCAGCAGCTGCCGGAAGTCCGAAAGATGGTTCACGCCGCCGCCGACGGTCAGGGGCATCATGACCTGTTCGGCCACGCGCGCGGCGACGTCCAGCATCAGGCTGCGGCCCTCATGGGTGGCGGTGATGTCGTAGAAGACCAGTTCGTCGGCCTGCTGGGCCTCGTACGCCTGCGCGAGCACCAGCGGGTCCCCGGCGTCGCGGTGGTTCTCGAAGAACCGGACGTTTTTCACCACCCGGCCGTTCTGGACGTCCAGGCAGGGAATGATGCGCTTGCTCAACATGGGGCGCAGTCTACGCGCTGCCTGCGCGGGGCAGTGTGGGCCTGCCCAGCGCGCCCCTGACCCCACAACGTTAAATCAAGTTAAGGAAAGACTCATGGACTTTGCTACACTGCGGGTCACCGGGACGCGCCGTGCTCCCCGGCTGACTCAGGCGACCTCACGCGCACCGGGAGGCCCCGTGAACACCCGCAGAATCCTGCTGATCGACGACAACCCCAACGACGTGGAACTCGCCCTGACCGCGCTGGACGAGGTCGCGACCGGGGGCGCGGTCAGCGTGGCCAGCAGCGGCCCCGAGGCCATGGCCACCCTGCGCCGCGCCCGCGACGAGGACCGCCTGCCCGACCTGATCCTGCTGGACCTCAAGATGCCCCACATGGACGGCATCGCCATCCTGGACGCCATCCGCGCCGAACGCGGCCTGGACGGCATCCCGGTCGTGATGCTCACCACCAGCGGTGAGAACCGCGACATCCGCGAATCCTACGCGCACGGCGCGAGCGCCTACGTCGTCAAGCCCCTGGATTTCACGCAGTTCCGCGAGGCGCTGCGCACCATCCAGGCCTTCTGGACCTCCCTGAACCGCCCACCGCGCACCAACTGAACCGCGCCGCGCGAGCTGAAGATTGCGCCAAGGACCACCCCGCGCGCCGGACGCTACCCTCTCAGGCATGCGCGTGTATATCGGCTGCGGCGGCTACAGCAACGACGACTGGGCGGCTCCGGGCCTCCTCTACGACGGCGTGCGCAAGGACGACTACCTGGGCACCTACGCCCGGCACTTCGACGCTGCCGAACTGAACGCCTCGTTCTACGGCATTCCCGGCCTGAAGGCCTTCGAGGGCATGCTGCGGCGCAGCGCCGGCCGGGTCCGGTTCACCGTGAAACTCCACCGGGTGTTCACGCACGACCGCGCCCCGACCGACGACGACTTCGACCGCATGCTCCAGAGCCCGGGGCCGCTGCGCGAGGCGGGTGTACTGGGGCCGTACCTGGCGCAGTTCCCGTACTCGTTTCACCGCACGCCCGCCAACCGCCGGTACCTGCAGATGCTCACCGAACGCTTCGCCGGGCACGAACTGGCCGTCGAGATCCGCCATGAGGACTGGGACCGCCCCGAGGTCCGCGAGGGCATGGCGCAGCGCGGCGTGATCTGGGTCAGCCCCGACTACCCGCCCGCCGGGGGCCTGCCCGAACCTCAGCTGCATGTCACGGCGGACGTCGGCTACCTGCGCCTGCACGGCCGCAACGCCGCGAACTGGTGGGACGGCCAGAGTGCCGCCGAACGCCACGACTACCTCTACTCCCGCGCGGAGATGGACGAGTGGGCGCAGAAGATCGCGCTCGTCGCCGACGACCTCAGCGAGCTGTACGTGTTCTTCGAGAACACCACCAGGGGCCACGCGCTGAAGAACATCCCGCAGCTGCGCGAAGCCCTGAACGCCCACGGCGTGCCCGTGCAGACCCCCGACCCGCTGGACTTCCCCGACGACGGCCGCCTGCTGTGAGGGGCAGTGGGGAGTGGGATGGCTTGACACGGGCGGGTCCGGCGCGCGGACGCTGTTGACCATCACCCATCACCCATCACCCATCACCCATCACCCATCACCCATCACCCATCACCCATCACCCATCACTGCCAGCGCGGCCTGCACGCCCCGGCGGGTTGCGGCGAGGGCCTCGGGAATGCGCCACGCGCAGCGGTCGCGGGGGCCGACGGGGTTGCTGATGCCGCGCACTTCCAGCGCCGGGACCCCGGCGAGCAGGGCGGCGTGGGCGATGCCGGCGCCTTCCATGCCCTCGCACAGCGCGCCGGGGTACCGGCGTTCCAGCGCCTGCGCCTGCGCCGCGCTGCCGGTCACGCCGCCCAGCGTCAGGGCCGGGCCGAGCGCGGCGCCGGCGCGCTCGGCGACCCCCCCGGCCCCTGTCCAGGCGGGAAAGACCGCGCCGTGCGGACCGTCCGGCAGGACCGACAGGCCCAGGTCGTCCAGCGGCAGGAAGGCGGCGCCGTCCCAGGCCCCCAGGTCCGCCTGGATCATCACGCTGGACACGGCGAGGTCGCCGGGGTGCAGGCCGCCGCCGGGGTACGCGCCGCCGATCCCGGCGCTGATCACCAGCCTGGCTGGAGCGGCCGTCAGGGCGTGGGCGGTGGCCAGGGCCGCCGCGACCGGCCCGACCCCGCTGACGATCACCCGCGCGGCGAGGTCCCGCAGGTGCGCGGCCTCGCCGCGCGTGGCGACGACGATCAGGACGTCCGGGCTGGGCGCGTCGGGAGCGGCAGGGGACATGGGCATGCGTTCAGGCTAGAGCATGCCCACGCCCGGGGCCGAGAGGAGATCGTCCTGCACAGAGGTCCAGGACTGAGGGCGTGGTGCGGGTTACTCGTCGCAGCCCAGGGCGCGCAGGAGGTCCAGTTCGGTGATGGGCGCGGTCTGGCGCGTGTGGATGGGGGAAGAGATTCGGCGGCTGAACAGACGACGCAGGAATGCGGCCATGGTGGGACCTCCAGAATTGATGATGGCCTGATCGTACATTAAGAAAGCTTCATTTTGATGTGAGGTCATTCGACGCGCCGCGACCACGGAACCCCACCCACACCACGTCCGCCTGCCGATCTCAAGCTGACCGTGGGCTGAAGCACCATTAAGTTTGTTGCTGCCTGCACTCACGGCGCGTCATGTGCTGCCCCGTAGGCTCTGGTTCGGAGGTACCACATGAAAAAGCTTCTTCTTATTCCGGCCGCGATGCTCCTGAGCACCGCCGCCGCTGCCCCCAAAATCAGCGCCCAGAGCATCATCGTGAACCCCACCCAGCCTGACCTGAACGTCAGCGTGCGCGTGGACAAGGACACGACGGGCAACCAGAACCCCGCCTACCGCGTGGGCGATAAGATCAGCATCAGCGCCACCGTCAACCGCGACGCGTACGTCTACCTGTTCAACGTGAACCCCGACGGCAGCGTCGATCAGATCCTTCCCAACCGCCTGAGCGACAGCAACCTCGTCAAGGCCAACACCACCAAGGTGTTCCCCGCCCCCGAGGACAAGTTCAACTTCACGGTCGCCGGCCCTATCGGGCAGAACAAGGTGCTGGCCCTGGCCAGCCTCACCCCGCTGAACCTCGATCAGATCAGCTCCTTCAAGACCACCCAGGACCAGTTCGCCACCGTGAACGCCAAGAACCAGGCCGGTCTGGCCCAGGCACTGAGCATCGTCGTCAACCCCCTGCCCCAGAACAGCTGGGTCAGTGACACCGCCTTCTACACCGTGGCGGGCCGCACGCCCATCAGCACCGGCAGCCTGTTCGTCGGCACGAACGTGAACAACGCCACCGTGATCCTGAACGGTCAGCGACTGGGCGGCGCGAACGTCACATACAGCAACCTGAAGGCCGGCAGCTACCCCATCCGCGTCCAGGCGCCCGGGTACCGTGACTTCACCACCACCGTCGCCATCCGCGGCGGCAGCACCACCAACGTGAACGTCGAGTTCGCGCAGGCCGTCACCCCGGCCCCCGTGAACAATGCCTTCACCGTGTCCGTGCGCAGCAGCGTCAGTGGCGCCCGCATCTTCGTGGACGGCCAGGAAGCCGGGACCGTCCGCAACGGCGGCCTGGACCTGCAGCTGAGCGGCGGCACGCACGAGATCGTGATGATCGCCCCCGGGTACCGCACCTTCGTGAGCAACTACAACATCACGAAGAACGGCCAGATCACCATCAACCCCAGCCGCTGATTCCAGGCTCAGGTTGCGCCCCCACCCCACGCGGGTGGGGGTTTTGCCGCTGCGCCCCTTATACGGATTTCGTTTGTCTCGTTCACCACCCGGAAAAACACCGGGTTGCGGACGTGGAGTTCGCAACCCGCTTCTCTCCTACTCGCATCCGCTCGGATAGAACGGCTTTGCAGGCCATTCAATCGGAGTCCGTATCAGGCTGGACCGTCATTCAGCGGGCCGTCGCGCAGCAGGTCGTGCAGCACCCGCGCCGTCATACCCCAGATGTCATGTCCCTGCCACGGGTAGCGGTAGAGCGGCACCCGCATCCCGTCGGGCAGGGTCCGGACCTCCCGGATCATGGGCGCGGCGCGCAGGTCGGCCAGGCCCGGCAGGAGCAGCTGCGCGACCTCGCCCGACAGCGTCAGGGTGGGCTGCGCGGGAATGCGGGCCAGGACCGGCGTCACGTGAAAGCCGATGGGGGTGAACACGTCGTCCAGTTCACCCAGGACCGTCACCTGCGCCGGGTCCAGCCCGACCTCCTCCTGCGCCTCGCGCAGCGCGGCCTCCACGGGGGTCTCGCCGCGCTCCAGGCTGCCGCCGGGAAAGCTGATCTGGCCTTTGTGGGTGGGCAGGTCCGCCGACCGCACCGTGAGCAGCACCCGCGCGTCCACCTCGCGCGTGAGGCCCACGAGCACTGCCGCGCGGCGGTAGTCCGGCAGGTGCAGCGTGCGGCGCTCCCGCTCCCCCAGCCACGTCGCCCACGGGTCGGCGGTCACTGCGTCCAGCGGGTCGGTCATGAGGTCAGCCCGGCGTCGTCCGGCAGGGCCCGCAGGCTGCTCAGGGTCCGTTCGCGCAGGGCCAGTTCGGCGTCCACGCCCGCCGCGCGCGCCCAGGCCACCACGGCCTCCAGGACGTCCGCGACCCCGTCGGCCGAGGCTGGTGCGGCCTGCGCGGCGGCCAGCAGCGCTCCCCGCGCCGCCTCGGGCGCCCCCTTCTCTCGCCCGGCGAGCTTCTGCGCCTTCGCCTCGCGCGCCAGGGCGCCCAGCGCCGCGGGAACGCGCTGCTCGGGGCGCCGCACGCGTCCGCCGCGCTCGGCGGCCTTGATGGCCTGCCAGTTCGTCACGACCTCCTCACTGCCGCTCACGTCCGCCCCTGCGAACACGTGAGGGTGGCGCCGCACGAGTTTCTCCACGATGGCCCGCTCCACGTCCGCGTACCCGAAGGTCCCGGCCTCCTCGGCGATCACGCTGTGAAACGCCACCTGCAGCAGCACGTCGCCCAGCTCGTCGGGCAGGTCGGCCGGGTCGGGGCTGCTCACGGCGTCGGCCGCCTCGGCCGCTTCCTCCAGCAGGTAGGGACGCAGGGACTCGTGCGTCTGCTCCCGGTCCCAGGGGCAGCCGCCGGGCGCGCGCAGGCGCCGCATGATGGACAGAAGTTCCTGCATGCCCCCCACTCTAGAGCGCGCGTGAGCGCCAGGGCCGCCCTGACCCGCGGCGACCCTCACGGGCACTTCACGCCCCGTCAGGAAAGGTGTGATGCACTGACACGCATGACCACCCCCCGCACCCTGACCCGCGCCGCCCTGGCCACCCCGCTGCTGGCCCTGGGCCTCGCCTCCGCCCAGGCGCCCGCCCCGAGCGCCCAGCAGCTCGCCACCGCCACGTACGTGATCCTCGATCCCGTCATTGAGGGCAACCAGAACCTGGTGAACGCCGACCAGCGCCGCAGCATCCTGGAGGCCATGAAACGCGACAGCGGCGGCGCCCTGAAACGCCGTTACCCGCAGGCGACCATCGCGGCTGCGCCCACCGCGAATGCCATTCAGGTGCGCCCGGTGTTCGTCGCGCCCAACGCGCTGGTGCCGTGGAACAAGCTGGGCGCCCGCCTGGAGTTGCAGATGCCGCAGGGCCAGAAGTACAGCGTGAGCGAGAGCTTCGGGATCAGCGTGCTGCTGCGCTACCGCGCGGAATTCGTGAACTACATGTACGACCAGCTCGCCACGCGCCTGCCCCGCTGAGCCGCGGGCACCGGCATGCGCCGCCGCCCTCCCGACACCTGGGGAGGGCGGCGGTGTTCGCATGATCAGGACCTGAAGGCCGCGTTCACACTGCTTTGCTTTTCACACTGCGCGTTGGCGGGCGCGTGTTAGGGTGCCGCCCATGACGCAGACCACCCAGAAGAGCGCCTTCATCACCGGAGCCAGCAAGGGCATCGGACACGCCGTCGCGCAGGCCCTGATCGCGGACGGGTACGCCGTGACCATCACCAGCCGCAACGCGGACGAGATCGCGCAGGTCGCCGCCGGGCTGGGCGCGGACGCGCGCGGCGTCGCCTGCGACGTGAAGGACCCCCGCGCCGTGCAGGCCGCCGTGGACGCGCACGTGGCGGCCTTCGGCGGGCTGGACGTGCTGTTCGTGAACGCCGGCGTCGGCCACTTCGGGAACGTCGCGGACCTGAGCATCGAGCAGTGGCAGGACGTGATCGACACGAACCTCAGCGGCGCGTTCTACACCGTCAAGGCCGCCATTCCCGCCCTGTCCGCGCGCGGCGGGTACATCTTCACGCTGTCCAGCCTCGCCGGGAAGAACCCCCTGCCGGGCGGCGGCGCGTACAACGCCAGCAAGTTCGGCCTGAACGGCCTCAGCGAGGTCCTGAACCTCGACCTGCGCGACCGGGGCATCAAGGTCACGCAGATCATGCCCGGCAGCGTCGCCACGCACTTCGGCGGCCACACGCCCGATCAGGACAAGGACGCCTGGAAGATCCAGCCCGAGGACCTCGCGCAGCTCACCGTGGACCTCCTGCACATGCCGGAGCGCACCCTGCCCAGCCGCGTGGAAGTCCGCCCCAGCCGCCCCCCGAAAAAGTAACCGGCGGATGGTCGATGGGTGATGGAGGGGGGCAGCGTCCCGTCCATCACCCATCACCTGTTGACCATCAACGCTTTTTCCTCCTGCTGCTAGAATGCGCGGGTGTACACGAACCGCCGCGCTCACTACGAGTACGAACTGCTGGAGCGCTTCGAGGCGGGGATCAGCCTGACGGGCAGTGAAGTCAAGAGCATCCGCGCGGGCGGCGTGGACTTCCGCGACGCCTTCGCCCGTCTGAACGGGGGCAACATCGACCTGGAAGGCCTGTACATCCCGACCTACAAGGAAGCGACGTACAACAACCACGAGCCCCGCCGCACCCGCCGCCTGCTCCTGCACCGCGAGGAGATCGGCAAGGTCAGGCGCGGCCTGGAACAGAAAGGCCTGACGCTGGTCCCGACCCGCCTGTACCAGAAGGGGAAGTTCTTCAAGGTGGAAATCGCGCTGGCGCGCGGTAAGAAACTGCACGACAAGCGCCGCGCCGAGGCCGAGAAGACCGTGCGCCGGGAGCTGCGCGAACTGTGACGCGCCTGAAGTTCGGCCTGCCCGGCCGCCGCACCGCCCTGAGCGCCGCCGCCGCCAGCCTGCTCCTGATCGGACTGGCGGGCGCGCAGATTGCCTTCTCCCGCCTGAATCTGGCGGGGCGGGACGTGCAGAGCATCCAGCTGTACGGCGCGGAGTACGCCAGCCAGAGCAACCTCAGCGGCCTGCTGAGCATCACGCAGGACAGCGGTGTGGTCCGCGTGACCGGCCTGGGCCACACCCTGCTGCTCCCCCTGGACGAGGACCAGCAGCGGGCCACCACGGCGTTCAACACCGTGCAACTCGACACGCGGCGCGTGCAGGGGCGCACCGCGACGCTGGTGAACGGCAACCTGTACCTGCCACTGGACACCCTGGCCAGCGGCCTGGGCGCCCAGTACGAGCAGGGCCGGTTCACGCTGACCGCGCCGAAACTGGTCAGCGTCAGCAGCCGC
The DNA here is from genome assembly GCF_001007995.1 of Deinococcus soli (ex Cha et al. 2016). NCBI lineage: Bacteria > Thermotogati > Deinococcota > Deinococci > Deinococcales > Deinococcaceae > Deinococcus > Deinococcus soli (ex Cha et al. 2016). The sequence continues at coordinate 2,650,988 of NZ_CP011389.1, forward strand.
GCCGGGCGCGACACGGACCGCGTCGTGCTGGACCTCAGCCGGGACGTGCCGGTCACCGACGAGCAGCGCGGCGACCGGGTCGTCCTGACGTTGAAAGGCATCCAGGGCGACGCGCGGCGCTACACCACCCGCGGAGCGTTCGTGCCCAGCGCGGAGGTCGCGCGCAGCGGCAGCGACCTGACCGTCACGCTGCCCCTGCCGGCCAGCAGCGGGTACCGGGTGTTCAAGGTCGTGCGGGGCAGCGGCGTGCGTGTCGTCGTGGACGCCGGACCCGGCGTGGCCAGCAGCGCCCCGGAGGTCCTGTCGCGCATCAACTCTCCGCTGATCGTTCTGGATCCCGCCGTGGTGCCCGGCGTGAGCAGCGACGTCACGCTGGAAGTCGCCCGGCAGGCCGCGCAGCTCCTGACCGAGAAGGGCTGGCAGGTGCGCGTCACGCGGGACAGCGGCGCCGGACTGAACCGCGAGGAGGTCCTGACGCTGGCCCGCCAGAGCGACGTGTACCTCGCGCTGGACCTGGGCCGCCTGCCCGGCGCGCGCCGCAGCGGCGTCACCGTGTACGAGCAGACGGGTCGGGCCAGCAGTCAGCTGATCAACGCCCTGCGCGGCGGCAGCAGCGCCCCCTACAGCACCCTGGTCGTGGCCGGGGCGGGCAGCACCCGCCGCCTGGGTGAACTGCTGCGCGGAGAGCTCAAGGGCGGCGGCGTCACCGCCGGGCAGCAGAGCATCAGCCGCGTGCAGAGCCTCGGGGAGGCCCCGCAGGCGGCGCTGCTGCTGGAACTCGGCTGGGCGAACAACGCGCAGGACCTCGCCACGCTGGGCAGCGCCGCCCGGCAGAAGATCCTGTCGGTCGCGGTGGCCCGCTCGGTCGCCACGTACCTGACGGCCCGCGCGAACAACAACGCGAATCTCAGCGCGCCCGGAGGCACCCAGTGAGCGTGCCCCGCAAGCTGTTCTCACCGTTCAACGTGGTGGCTGCCGCGCTGCTCGCCGCGTCCGTGCTGGCCCTACAGGCCGTGCAGCGCACGCCGCCCACCCCCGAGCCGCCCAAACTGGACCTGACCGAACGGCAGACCCTGAAGGTCAAGGTGTACTTCACCGACCCGCAGGTGCAGACCCTCAAGGCCGAGACCCGCACGGTGCAGGTGTCGCGCACGAACACCCGTTCGGTCGCGCAGGCCGCCGTGGACGTCTGGGCGCGCGGCCCGTACGACAAGAGCTTCCTGGGTGTCGTACCCACCGGCACACCCGCCCCGAAGGTGTATCTGCGCGGCGCGCACTACTACGTGGACCTACCCGACGCGTACACCAAGCTCCGCTACGGTCCCAGCGGTGAGCGGATGCTGCTGTGCACCCTGACCCGCACCCTGATCGAGCAGAAGGGGCAGGACGTGACGTTCCTGGTCAGCGGGCAGAACGTCGAGGCGCTGGGCCGCATGGACCTCACGCAGCCGTTCGCGGCCGGGGACTGCGCCGACCAGTGACGGGCAACCAGTAAGGCCACCATGCTTCAGAGCGTCACCCTGCAGGGTTTCAAGAGTTTCGCCGACCGCACCCGCCTGGAGTTCGGGCCCGGCGTCAGCGCCGTCATCGGCCCGAACGGCAGCGGCAAGAGCAACGTTGTGGAGGCCATCCGCTGGGCCACCCACCAGGCCCGCGCGCGGGACCTGCGCGCCGGGCGCGGCACCGAACTGATCTTCCACGGCAGCGGCGGCAAGGCCCCGCTGGGGCTGGCCGAGGTGCAGCTGGAACTCGTGACGCCCGCCGGGGACCGCGTGAACCTCGCGCGGCGCGTGTACCGCGACGGCACCGGCGAGCAGGACCTGAACGGCCGCGGCGTGCGCGTGCGGGACGTGCAGGGCGCGCTGCGGGGCACCGGCCTGGGCCCCGGCGGGCTGGCCGTGATCGGGCAGGGCGAGGTCAGCGGCGTCGTGCAGGCCGAAGGCAGGACCCTGCTGGGCTACGTGCAGGAGGCCGCCGGGCTGTCCCGCGCCGTCACCGCCCGTCAGGAGACCGAGGCGCGGCTGCGCGAGGCCGACACCCACCTGGACTCGCTGCGGCTGGTGCTGAACGAACGCGAGGCCGCGCTGGAAAGACTGTCGCGCGCCGCGCAGGACGCCCGCACCCACCGCGACCTGAGCGGCCGGGTGCTGACGCTGGAGGACGCCCTGAAACGCGACCGGCAGCTCACCCTGGCGCGCGAGGTCTTCGCTGCCCGCACCGAAGCCGCGGGGCTGGAGGCCCGCAGCGCCGCCCTGGCCGCCGAGGTGCAGGCGGCCGCTACTGCTGTGGACGCCGCGCGAGACGCCGCGCAGGAGGCCCGCGCCCGCCGCGACGCGTACGCCGGGGCGCTCGACACGCTGCGCGCCGCCCGCGACGCCGCCGCGCAGGCGCAGCGCTACCGCGCCCACCTGGACGCCGAACGACAGACCCTGACCGCCGAGCTGGACGCGCTGCCCCGCACGCCGCCCGAACAGCCCGCCCCGGACCTGACCGCGCTGGACGCGGCGCTGACGCAGGCGCGCGCGCAGGCGGACGCCGCCGAACGCCGCGCCCGCACCCTGGACGCCGACCTGACCCGCGCCCGCACCCTGGCCGCCCGCGCCGCCGAGGCCGCCGCCCGTCAGGACGCCAGCCGCGAGACCATCCGCGCCGAGTACGAGCGCGCCCAGGGCAACCTGACCCAGGCCCGTGAAGCGCTGGACGCCGCGCAGGACCGCCTCACACACGCCCGCGCCGCCCGTGAAGCCGCCGAGCGCGCCTACCTGGGCGTCCGCGACGACCGCGAGGCCGCCACGCAGCACGAACGGCATCTGCGCGGCGAACTGGCCCGCGTGAACGCCAGCGTCGCCCCGCTGCGGCGCGAACGCGACCGGCTGGAACAGACCCTGAACTCCTACGCCCGCTACGGCGAGGGCGCCCGCAACGCCCTGCGCCTCGACCACCCGGGCATCGTCGGCTCGGTCGCGGACCTGCTGACCGTCCCCGCCGAGTACGAGGTCGCGCTGGGCGCCGCGCTGGGCCGTCGCCTGGAACAGGTCGTCGTGAACCGCGCGGACGACGCCCGTGAGATCATCGACGAACTGAAGCGCGTGGGCGGACGCGCGACGTTCCTGCCGCTGGACCTCATCCGCGCCCGGCCCCGCCGCGACGGCGCGCTGCTGCGCGAGGACGGCGTGATCGGGAACCTCGCGGACCTGTGCCCCAGCGACCCGCCCCTGGTCGCCGAGAGCATCCTGGCCGACACGATGGTCGTCCGCGACCTGCGCGCCGCGAACCGCATCGCCCGCGCGCACGCCAGTCGCCCCCGCCTCGTCACGCTGGACGGCGAACTCGTCGAACCGGGCGGCGCGATCACCGGGGGCCGCGCCCGCGACACCGGCAGCGGCGTCCTGGGCGACCAGCGCCGCTTCCAGGAACTCGACGCGGAACTCGAAGACGCCGACCGGCAGAGCAGCCGCCTGAGTGCCGAACTGAAGAAGGTCGAGGCGACCCTGGCAGGCAGCGCCGAACGGCACGACACGCTGCTCGCCGCCCGCGAACGCGCCGCGCAGGAGGAGGCGGGCGCGGAGCGCCGCGTGACCGAACTGGGCGCGCAGACCCGCAGCCTCCAGGCGAACCATGACCGCCTCGCGGCCCGCCTGGGTCCCGACGAGGCGGAACCCGAACCCCTGGCCCCCGGCGAGACCCTGCCGGACGTGGACGCCCTGACCGCCAGCCTCCAGACCGCCCGGGAGAGTGCCGAGACGCACCGCGCGCAGGAACGCCACGCGGCCGAGGCGCTGGCCCTGGCGCAGCAGGCGGACGCCGCGTGGCGCGCCTACCGCACCGGCCGCGCCCGCGCCGGGGACCTGCGCGCCCGTCTGGACACCAACGCCACCTCGCTGACTGCCCAGGATGCCCTGCTGGACGCCGCCCGCGCCGAGGTGACCCGCCGCGAGGCTGCTCTGGGCACCCTCGACGAGAACGAGTACGCCCGCGCCGAGTACGCCCGCGAGAAGGCCGCGCAGGACTACGCGAACCTCATCGGCACGCAGAACAGGGCCCGCGCCCGCCTGGACGACCTGCGCCTCCTGATCGCCCGGCGCGAGGGCAGCCTGGAACCCATCCCCGACGGCTGCCTCCCGCCCGGCACGCCCCGCGAGTGGACGGCCGAACTGACCCGCACCCGCGCCGCGCTGGACGCCCTGGGCCCCGTGAACGCCCGCGCCGAGGCCGACCACACCGCCGAGACCGAACTGCTGGATGCCCAGCGCGCCGAACTGCACGACGCGGACGCCGCCGCGCAGGAACTCCGCGCGCACCTGGGTGAACTCCAGGCGGCCGAGGAACACGCCACCCGCGCCGCCTTCGACCGCGTGAACACCGCCTTCCGCGAGTACAGCACCGAACTCCTGGGCGGGCAGGGCGACCTGGAACCCGAAACCGACGACGCGGGCATCCTGCGCGGCCTGCGCCTGGCCGTGCAGCCGCGCGGGAAACGCACCCGCTCCATGACCCTCCTGTCCGCCGGGGAACGCACCATGGCGGGCCTGGGCTTCCTGTTCGCCCTGAACCACGCCGGGGGCGATCTGACCGGGGAGGGGGGCAGCGCCGGGGGCCTCCCCCTGGCCGTCCTGGACGAGGTGGACGCCCCGCTGGACGAGGCGAACATCCGCCGCTTCACCGCGTTCCTGGGGCGCTTCAGCGAACGCGGCGCGCAGTTCCTGCTCGTCACGCACCAGAAAGCCACCATGGAAGTCGCGCACGCCCTGTGGGGCGTCACCACCGACCAGACCGGCGCCAGCCGCGTCCTGAGCATCCGCCAGCACGACGACGCCCGCGCCGGGTAACCCCACCGTCCGACCGTCCAGGGAGCCGCTGTTCACGGGACAGCCGGCCCCCTGCTCCGTGCTGCCGTTCCCAGACCGGGCCGATCATGCCCCGCCTGAATCTGATCACGAGCTGATCACGGCCCCCCCGGCATGCTGACTTCAGACGCCACGGGGACAGCCCACATCCAGCCTCCCGGACGTGTCCAGACCGTTCTCCCCACCGTTCCCTCCACACCACCCAGAGGTTCTCACCTGCCGACACGCTGACCCGAATCCCGCGTGCTGCCGTCCCGCACGCCCCGTCCACCCCGCGCCCCTCCGTCTTCCCGCCTCACCCCGGAGTGAACCCATGACATACCTGAATCTGCCCGTTCTGGCCCTGCCCGTCCTGACCCTGACCGCCCTGCTCGCCGCCTGCGGCGCCCCCATCACCCCCGCCCCGGAGCAGGCCAGACCCGACAGCACCGGCCCCGAGCTGACCCGCCCCGCCGACCTGCCCGCCGCACGCGGCGCGGTCCGCAACGTCAGCGCCCTGACCGTCAGCGACGCCTGGCGCGGCACCACCTGGCGCACCCTGAAACAGGGCGAGGGCGTCACCCTGGTCGGCGCCGACGACGCCACCAACGCCGAGAAGGGCGACACGGCCGCCACCGCTGACCTGCCCCTGCTGTGCCTGAACGTGGACGGCCGCCCCGCTCCCAAGGGCGTGGACAGCTGGGTGGGCGGCGAGGTGCGACTCAGCCCCGCCGTGAACGGCACCAGCCTGACCTCCCGCAAGGTGGCCGACCTGCTGTGCGCCACCGAGTTCGGCGGCGGCTGGCGCGTGGCGGGCACCCGCGACGGCACCGGCTGGCAACTGCTCGCCGCCGGGCAGACCGACCCGGACACCCGCTTCTGGGTGGCCGCCGAGGACGCCCCCGCCAACCCCTGGAACAGCGACGGGGAACGCCCGGACGCCGTGATTCCCGACACCACCCACGTCCTGGGCGCCGAGGACCGAGCCGGACTGCTCAGGGCCAGCGAGGACGGGCGCGTCCTGGTATTCCGCAGTGGCGCCCCCATCCTGCGCACCCTGAAAGAGGGCATGGCCCTCGTCAGCCGCCCCGCCGACGCCGCGCCCGCCGGACTGCTGGGCCGCGTGAAGGCCCTGGAACGCGGCGCGGACACCACCACCGTGTACACCAGCGAAGTCTCACTGGAGGAGATCATCCAGGACGGCGCGCTGGACGCCGCCGTGAAACTCGACTCCAGCATGATCGACTTCGAGAAGTCCGGCAGCGCCATCCGAATGCAGGAGAAGAGCCTAGGCGCCCAGCGGACCTTCAACTTCTTCAGCTTCAGCCGCAACCCTTTCTGCCTGTACGACCACGCCGCCCGGTCCCTGGGCTGCGACGACGGGCAGGCGTCCGGACTGCGCAGCCGCGTCCCCGCCACGAACTACGTCACCCTGGACGGCCAGCTCAGCGCCCGCGCCGACGCCTTCGTGAACGTGAACATCAGCTGGTTCCGCCTCCAGCACTTCGATGCGGGCGTGCAGCTCAGCGAGAGTGCGCGTGCCACCCTGTTCGCCAAGGGCTCGTACATGTGGAACGTCAACCGCGACCTCACACAGTGGCAGGTGGTGTTCAGCCCCATCACGTTCACCATCGGCCCCGTCCCGGTCGTGATCACGCCCATCCTCGTGCCCACCGTCGGCACGAACGGCCAGATCACCGCCACCCTCCGCTACGAGGCCAGCCAGTCCTTCACCGGCCGGTACGGCGTCGAATACAACCGCGGCAGCGGCTGGCGCGGCATCAACACCAACACCTGGACGTTCAGCGCCCCGCCCGCCCCGACCGCCACCGCCAGCGCGCAGGTCAGCGCGTACCTGGGCGCCAAGGGCATCCTCGCCCTGTACAGCGCGTCCGCCAGTGGTCCGCAGGTCTTCGTGCACGCCAAACCCTTCGTGGAAGGGCAGGCCAGCGGCACCTTCGGCCCCGGCCAGACCAGCTACAGCCTGTGCGCCTACGCCGGGGTGCGCGTGGACGCCGGGGCAGCCCTCCCACTCGTCAGCAGCGCCCCCTGGCAGGCCCAGGTCCTGAACTGGCGTCAGCGGATCTACTCGCACAACTGCTGAACCCTAGTTGCGCGGCGGCCTGCTCCCCTGCGGGGCGGGCCGCGCATCTGTGATCTCACCGGGCGGCGCCGCCCGGTACACTCCGGGCATGACCACGCAGACGCGCGCCGCTCAAGTCGGCCGGATTCTCCTGTTCGGCCTGGGCGCCGGTCTGGGCACGGCCGCGCTGTGCGTCCTGATCAACGCACTTCTGGCGGGCGGTCTGACCCGCGCGGGTGCGGCCACCGCCCTGGGCTGGGGCGGCCTGATCCTGACGTTCCTGGCCGGGGCGATCATCTACTCGCAGAACGGTCAGCGCCAGATCGAGACCGGCATGCGTGCCCGCCTGGGCGAGGCCTACCGCGCGCCAGGACTGCCCTGGGCGCAGATCCTCACCGCCCTGATCGGCGGCGGGGTGCTGTTCCTCGGGCAGTTCGCGCTGATCCGCTGACCGGCCTGCTGCTGACCGGCCTGCTGCTGACTGGCCTGCCGCACCCCCTGCCGGACTGCGCCATTCGTGGGATGGCCCGCCGGGCCCTGTGCGTGGCATGCTGGGGTATGGACATCACGCCGACCAATTCCACGCCGCAGGAGGCGCTCAGCGCGTTCCTGACGCACTGGCAGGGCGGGCAGTACCACGCGATGGCCCTGGCGCTGCCCGCGCGCCTGTTTCCCACGCGGCGGCGCAGCGTGCGGCAGGTGCGCCGCGCTTACCCCGGCACCCTGAGCGGGTTCAGCATCCTGTCCGCACGGGACACCGACCCGGCCGCGACGAGCGTGGACGTGCAGGTGCTGTGGCGCCAGCGGGGCGGGCTGGAACTGGGCCGCGTGCGCTACCGCATGGTGTACGTGGACGACCGCGACCAGCCCATCGCCCGGCACCACCCGGGCGGGCAGTGGAAGCCGTTCGCGACGTACACCCTGCCGGTGCCCCGGCCCCTGCGGGCGTAACGAGCGTGGAGGAGAGGGGGCGGGTCCGCGCAGGTCCGCCCTCTCTCTGTGGCCGGGTTACTGCATGCGGAAGGCGGCGGCGTCCCGCGCGGGGAGGCTGAGGTGCAGGTACCCGCCGCTGACGCTGACCTTGGCGTCCTGCCCGGCGAACAGCGAGGGCGTGGCGGCCAGCGCGGCCCAGTTCACGCCCAGGGCGCTCAGTTTCAGGGAGTACGTGCGGCGCGCGTTGCCGCTGTGCCAGGCGGCCAGGACGGTCTGGCCGTTCAGTTCGCGGGTGAACAGCAGCAGCTGCCCGCTGACGCGGTCGGGGGTGGGCAGCAGGGTCTGCGCGCCGCTACTCAGGGCCGGGCTGGCCTTGCGCGCGGCGATGGCGGCCTGCGTGGCGCCGAACACGGCGCGCTCGGCCGGGGTCCACCCGTCCTCGAAGCGCATATCGCGGCGGTTGTCGGGATCGTTGCCGCCGCGCATGGCGATCTCGGTGCCCTGCCAGATGACGGGCACGCCGCGCAGGGTCATCAGGGCGCGCAGGCCGTAGCGGGTGCGCTCCTGACCCACGTCCTCGAACAGGCTGCCCTGCGCGAAGCGCGGCACGTCGTGGTTGTCGAGGAACAGCGCCACCTCGCCCGGGCGCGGCAGTTCACCCTGGCGGGCGAGCACCTGACGGACGGCGTCCAGGCTACCCTCGCCCATCACGCTGGTTTTCATGGCGTCCTGCAGGCTGAACAGGAACAGGCTGTCGAAGCCCGCCTTCTGCCAGTCCGCGACGGTGCCGGTATCCGCGCCGAACCACTCGCCCAGCGTCCAGGTGCCCGCCTGGCGGTCGGCGGCCAGCAGGTCGTTCAGGAAGGGCCGCTCGACGTGCTTGATCGCGTCGTAGCGGAAGGCGTTCACGCCCTGTTCGCGCCAGAAGTTTGCGTTCCCGAGCAGGAGGTCGCGCACCTGCGGGTTGCTCTGGCGCAGGTCCGGCAGGCCCGACAGGGGGCAGTCCACGTCCTTGTTTTGAGTCGCGTCGCACTGCGCCTGGGTGTTGAACCAGTCCTTGCGCAGGCGCACGGCGGCCGCCTCGTACCCGTAGTGGTTGATGACCTGATCGAGCACGACGCGCATCCCGGCGCCCTGCGCAGCCTTCACGAACGTCCCGAAGTCCGCCAGCGTCCCGAAGTGCGGGTCCACGTTCCGGAAGTCCGCCGGCCAGTACCCGTGGTACCCGGCGGTGCCGAACGAGTTCGTGGCCTGCTGCTGGTACACCGGCGTGAGCCACACCGACGTTGCCCCCAGCTTCTGGATGTACGCGAGTTTCTGCGTGAGGCCCGGCAGGTCCCCGCCGTGCCAGGCGCGTGGGTCGTCGCGGTTCACGCCCTGGTTGTTCGCGGGATTCCCGTCGAAGAAGCGGTCGGGCATGACCTGATAGATCACCTGCCCCTCGAAGGTGGGGATGGGCAGGGCCGTCTGCGCGCCCGAACCGCCCGCCAGGGAGGTCAGCAGCGCGCCCAGCAGGGCGTAATGACGCATGCTGACATGGTATCGCTTCCAGCTGTGGGGAGGATGGTGGCTGGGTAATGGGTGATAGAAGGTGTCCCACCCGGTCTCCACGCACGGGAAAGGGGAGAGGTCGCCCCCTCCCCACGTTGCCCGGTCCAGCCGTCAGCCGGTGTTGCGCACGCCCGCCGCGATGCCCTGGATGCTCAGGAGCAGGGGACGCTCGAACTCGTCCAGACCGCCGTCCTTGCCGCGGCTGCGGCGCAGGAGTTCCACCTGAATGCGGTGAATCGGGTCAATGTACGGGTTGCGCAGGCTGATGCTTTCTCTCAGGCGCGGCTCGTTCGCCATGAGTTCGGCACCCACCACGTCCTGCACCAGCGCGACCGTGCGGGCGTAGGCGTCCTTGAGGTGCGTGGCGAGCGGGTGCGCGTCCCCTTCGGGCAGCAGACGCAGGTACTCGTCGAAGATCAGCGGGTCGCTCTTGGCGAGACTCATCTGCGCGTTGTCGAGCACCGTGCGGAAGAACGGCCACGTGGCGTACATCTCGCGGGCGGTCTCCACGCCGATCTCCTGCAGGCCCTCGCAGAGCCCGTACCAGCCGGGGAGGTTGGCGCGGTTCTGCGTCCAGCTCATCACCCACGGAATGGCGCGCAGGTTGCCCAGCGTGGGCGCGCCGGGGCGGCGCACCGGACGGGAGGCGATGTTCAGGCGGGCGATCTCGTGGATGGGCGTGACGTGCTCGAAGAACGGCAGGAACGCCGGGTCGTCCACCAGCGCGCGGTACGCGCGGGCGCTGCTCGCGGCGGCGCGGGTCATGGCGTCCGTCCAGGCGGGATTCAGCTCTCCGGCCGGGCGCGCGGCGGACAGCAGCAGCCCGTACAGCGCCTGTTCCAGGTTGCGCCGCGCCAGGACCGGGTGGCTGTACTTGTCGGCCAGCGCCTCGCCCTGCTCGGTGATGCGCAGCCCCGCGTCGATGGTCCCGGCAGGCTGCCCGAGGATGGCGCGGCTGGCCGGACCACCGCCACGGCCGATGCTGGTGCCGCGCCCGTGGAAGAAGCGCCAGCGCACCCCGGCGCGGCGGCACACGTCACTGATCTGCCGCTGCGCCTCGTGCAGCGCCCAGTTCGCCGCGAGGAACCCCGTGTCCTTGTTGCTGTCGCTGTAGCCCAGCATGATCTCCTGCACGTCGTCGCCCAGCACCGCGCGGTACTCGGGCAGCGAGAGCAGTTCCCACACGACCTGCGGCGCGCGCTGGAGGTCGTCCAGCGTCTCGAACAGCGGGACCGGCAGAATGCGCAGGCCCACCTCTCGCGCCAGGATCAGCGGTTCGAGCACGTCGCTGACCGACTCGGCCATGCTGATCACGTACCGGCCGAACGCGCGCGGCCCGGCGCGGCGCACCGCGTCCCGTACCTCGCGGATCGGGCCGACCGCCGTCTCCAGGGTGTCGGGCAGCCCCTCCCCGGCAGGCCACAGCGGACGGCGCGAGCGCAGCTCCCGGATCAGCAGTTCCTGCTTGGCATGCTCGGGCAGCGCGGCGTAATCGGCCTCCACGCCCGCGGCGCGCAGCAGCTCCGCGACCGCCGCGCCCGTCTGCGCGCTGTGCTCGCGCACGTCCAGGCTCACGAGGTGCTGCCCGAATACCCGCGCGACCGTCAGCAGCGGCGACAGCAGCTGCTCTGCCGTGCGCCGCTGCCCGTCGCGGATCAGGCGGGCCTCCAGGGCCTCCAGGTGGCCCACCAGATCCAGCGTCTGCCCGTCCTGCACGGCGTCGAACAGGCTCTGAAGCTCCTCGCGGTACGCCTCCTCGCCCTCGTCCTCCTGACTCAGGTCCGCGAACGCCTGCCGGATCAGACCCAGCAGCACCTCGCGCGCCCGTTCGCCGTGCAGTGCCAGCGTCTCGCGCGTCGCCTGCGGCGTCACGAACGGATTCCCGTCGCGGTCCCCGCCCATCCACGACGAGAAGCTCAGCGGCAGCGTCGCCGCCGTGTCCCGCCCGAACACCTCCCGGAACGCCGCGTGCAGGTCCCGCTGCAAGGCCGGGAGGGCCTGCGCGATGCTCGACACGTACGTCAGGCCGCCCTTCACCTCGTCCAGCACGGTGGGTTTCAGGCGGCGCAGTTCCGGCGTGCGCCACAGCGCCTCCACGTGCGCGGCGATCCCGGCCGCCTCCGGCCCGTCCACGCCCCCATCACTGAGGGTCGGAATGGCGCGCGCCACCTGCTCCAGGTGACGGCGCACCGTGCGGCGACGCATCTCGGTCGGGTGCGCCGTGAACGTCAGGCCCAGATCCAGCCTTGCGAGCAGCGCCTCGACCTCTTCAGCCGTGAGGCCCTGCGCGCGGAGTTCCTGCATCGCCTGCGCCAGACTCTGCGGCCGCACCCCACCCGACGCGGCCAGCACCCGCACCCGCTCGTACTCCTCGGCCAGGTTCACCAGCTGGAAGTACCACGTGAACGCCCGCGCCAGGTTCCCCGCGTCCGGACCGGACAGCCCGGCCAGCATCGCGCGCAACTCCGCGTCGCTGCCCCCGGCGCGCACCTCGCGCACCAGGGCGCGCGTGCGCTCCACCAGCTCGAAGAACGCCTCGCCCTCCTGTTCCTTCAGCACCTGCCCCAGCGTGCGGCCCAGCAGGTTCACATCACTCCGAATGCTCATGCTCACTCCCTTCAACCGGCAGGGAAGCGATCCCGGCAGCGGTTCCTGCGTTGCGCCAGCGGGAGGACAGCACTCCCACCGGCTTCACTCCAGACCGATGCCCACTGCGGGTACTCGCCTCGCTCGGGTCAGCTCTCTCTCCGGAAGGACACCGTCAAGAGAGCTGACCACCGCTCTCCTGCCCTTCCACGTAACGGTACCGTTCAATCCCCACGGCCCGGTTGCTCTCTATCTGGACAAAGACGCCGTTCAGTTCCGCCGGGCCGTCCGCCGCGCCGTAGCGGTGCGGCCGCTCGGTCACGAAGCGCTCGATCGGCCCGTGCGGATCACTGCCGATGATCGACTCGAACGGCCCGGTGAACCCCGCGTCCGCCTGGAACGCCGTGCCGCCCGGCAGGATCCGCGTGTCCGCTGTCGGGACGTGCGTGTGCGTGCCGATCACCGCCGCCACCCGCCCGTCCAGGTACCGCGCCATGCCCTGCTTCTCACTGGTCGCCTCGGCGTGGAAATCCACGAACACGCTGCCCAGATCGTCGCGTTCCAGCAGCGTGTCCATCGCGCGGAAGGGGTTGTCCACCGCCTCCATGAACACCCGGCCCAGCAGGTTCACGACCGTCAACCGCTCGGTGCCCTGCGCGGTCTTCACGTCGAAGCTGCGCCAGCCCACCCCCGGCGTGCCCGGATCGCTGTAGTTCAGGGGCCGCACGATCGGGTACGTGCCCTCGTCCTGCATGAGCACGTACACGTCCTTGTGATGCCACGCGTGATTCCCCAGCGTCATGCAGTGCGCCCCGGCCTTCAACGCCCCGTCCGCCCCCTCACGGTGCAGGCCGAAGCCCCCCGCCGCGTTCTCCATGTTCACCACGATGAAATCCGACTTCGACCGCAGGGACGGCAGGTGCGTGCCCAGCACCCGCCGCCCCGCTGCCGCGAACACGTCCCCTACAAACAGCAACCTGATCATTCGGTCAGACTAGCGCGGGGTACACCAGGAATCCCGCGCGCGGCACCTGAGGGGCGCGCCCCCCGCCCTGCGGCAACCGACCGGACTCTGCGGGGGTCCATCTTCTGGCGGTGCCCGCTCGGGTCGGCGCCTGCGCGCTAACGGTTATGGAACGGTCTTCACCCAGGCGCTGGCGCGCCGTCCGGTCAGGACCAGTTCCCGTTCGTTCACGGGCACGATGTCTGAGGCGCGCACGGCAGGCCGGACGGTCGCCCAGCTCACGCCGTCCGCGCTCCAGCGCAGTTGCCGGTCATCGTCGAGGTAACTCAGTCCTCCCATCACCTCCGCGACGGTACCGAGGTCCGTGGCCATGGGGATTGTCGTCAGGGCGGACGGTGCCGACACCGGGGCGATCTGGTTGCGGAAGCGCACGACTGTCCCCGAGGCGAGCGGATGCAGGGCCACCGGGCGCTGGACACCCGTCACGGCGTGGGAGGCTCCAGCGGCCTGCACCTCGAACACGGCCCGGCCTTCCTCGAGATCCTGAACCACGGCGTGACCACCCCGGTCGAAGGTGAGGATCCCCGGCTGCCCGGTGACGGTCCGGACACGGTCCGGCCGGGCCTGGTGCAGCCCCGTGGCGTCGCTGTACGTCAACGCGTCGCCGTCGACCTCCCAGTGGGTGAGGTTCCTGGCCTCACCGGGCAGGTGCTCTCCTGCCTCACCCAGGACGAACCGGGTCAGTGGCGGCGTCTGATCCAGGACCAGGGCCTGATCGTTGAGTGCGCTCAGCCCTGAGGGGTTGTGCAGACGCGCGTCAGGGTGTGGCCTGACCTCCCCAGCAAGGGAGACCGAGGTCAGCATGGGCGGCGCGCCCAGCGGCCGGTCAATGGTCAGCAGGTCACGGCCGATCAGCACGAGCCCCTTGAAGGCCAGCGGACTCTGTGGACCGAACGTGTGCAGGACAGTGATGGCCCCGTCCGTGGCGACGCACGCCACCTCGTCGGCCGTGCGGACGTAGAGTTGCCCGTCGTGGGTCAGTGCGGCCTCGACCAGGCCGAGTTCAAAGGGAATCTGGGTGATGTCAATCATGGTGTCTGGAAGTCCACTCCGGTTTCCTTGTAGGTGATGTCGCCGTCATCGGTGCACGTCCCGATCAGAACTTTCAGCGTGGGGTCATCGAACGTGCTCGCCAGACTGGACCACGTCAGGGCGTAGTCGTCGGTCAGACCCGTGAGTGCGGACGCAACGACGGTCGTGTCGAGCACATCGTGCAGGATGTTGTGCGCCGTGTCGGCAATCCGGGCCTTCCCGACCGCCGCGATGAGGTTCCTGGCGCTGTTTCCGCCACCCAGGTACAACGATACGGCGTGGTGGATCTCCCCGGACAGTCCTGTGAGGGTGGCGTCCATGGCGGTCCTGGCGTGCTCCGCGTACTTTGTGATCTTCTGCGATGAATCGCGCACGAGCAGGTGAGGTCCGGCCTTGAGCTTTCTGGGAATTTCAGTCCATTTCACGTAGAAGAGCGGTTGATCCGCGATTTTGCTGAACACCAGCTGGGCCAGTTTCTCCATCTCGGCTTCGAGAAGCGCGCGGTCCGCGCCGAGGGCTGGCCGCGAGGCGAGCAGCGTTTTCTCCATGGCGTTCTCAAGTCGGTCGAGGATGCTCCGTGTGGACCGGCCGCTCTCCTGCCAGGTGCGCCGCAACGTGAGGGTGGTGTTCCCGGTGACATCCGGAAGGCAGCTCAGCTTCCGGCCACCCGTGGCGAACACCGCCGTCCAGTTCGCGGGTGCGGCCGCTTTGGCTTTCTGGAGTTCAGCCTGAACGTCAATCCGCGCCCCGAGTTTTTTCGCGCCGTCCTCCCAGCCGTGCGAGGCGAACCATTCGTACCGGGCGTGTTCACCCTGGTTCACGTGCGCGATCACCTTCCTGAAGATCCGGTGTTTCTGCTGGAGCTCTTTCGCCACGCGCTTGGCGGCATTCTTCGGGAGAACGCCCTTCACCGTGTACTTCGCTTCCAGGGCCGGGATGTCGTCCAAGCCTGCACGGACCGCCCGATCATGTTCCCTGGCATTGATGGGCCGAGTGCCGGGCGCTGTTCCGGAAGGGCGCCCGATCAGCCTCCTGATCCGCGTCACGGCCTTGTCGAGCAGGGCGTCGAGTTTTCCCCGTACTTTCCCGATCACCGCCTTGATCTTCGTGCCGATGCTGCCCAGGCCCAGCACCTTGCCCAGGAAGCCCAGCGCGACGGGAATGCTGCGCGCCAGGGTACCCTCCACGCCGCTGATGGCCGCGCTGAGGTTCCCGGCGGCAATCGCGCCGACGCTCTGAACGGCGCTGGTGACGACCCCCATGATCTGCTGACCCTGCTGCACGACGAACTGCACGCTGCGGAACGCGCCCAGCAGCGCCTGCACGAAGCCCCCTCCGGGAATGAGCAGGCTGGCGACCTTCGTGATGCCCGCCATGACGACACTTTTCGTGACTTCGCTTTTCAGGCCGCTGACGACCTCGCCGCTGATGGGCGCCTGGTTGGTCTTGAGTTCCTCGGCCCTGTGCAGGCCGCTGCGAAGGGTCTTGAGGGTGTCCAGCGTCCCTTCGGCGGCGCTGACCTGCCGCTCGCCGTTGGGGCCCAGGGCCCGCACGAGGCGCCCGCGCAGCCCTTGATACGTGAGGCCCATGACGCTCAGCGCAGTGAGGAACACGCCCTGCAGGTCCAGCCGGGCGGGGAAGGTGATGCCGCTGGCCCCGGTGAGCCACTGCCCCAGGCCGTTCTGGAGGTGTTTCGGGGCGTTCCCGGCGAAGCGGGAGAAGCCGCCCTTGAGGGCCCCCAGGAGGTTGCGGGCGAACCCGGCGGGGTTCTTCAGGACCTGCATGATCAGGTCCCCGCCCCGGCGCAGCTGCGCGACGACCTGCTGCCCGACCGGGCCGAGTCCGGCGGCCAGGGCGGTCAGGCCGATCTCGGCAATCTTGCGCGCACTGCCCGTGATGAGGCTCTTCAGGCCGCTGATCCGCCGGGTCACGGCGGACTTCGCGGCCCCCAGGTCGGCCCTGCCGATGGCAGACGCGATCTCGCCGGGCGCGCCGCCCAGATCGAGTTTGCCCAGCTCCCCCTTGAACCACGTCCACGCCTTGGGAATGGCCTGGGTTTCCTTCAGCGCTTTCAGGATGTCCTTCAGCGGCCCCGGCACCCAGCCGGTCAGCGCGTCCAGAATCGCATCGGGGTTGGCGGCCAGGGCCTTGCCCGTCACGAGGTTCTTCCCGAACGCCATGCACAGTTCACGGTAGCCGGGCAGGACGGTCAGCGCCCCGGCGATCAGTTCCTTGCCCTTGTCGGCCACGGCACTGACGCCCTCTTTGACCTTGTCGGCGGCCCAGCTGAACGGGTTGCCCCAGCGCTGCACCGCCTGCGGTTGCAGGTCGTGCAGTGGTTTGAGGCTGAGTCTCTGCACGGCTCCGGTCTGCGCGCGGCTCAGCGCGGCCCCCGGGGTGTACACGCCGGGCGTGTGGGGGCTGGCGGGGAAGAGGCTGTTCGGGCTGGGTATGACCCGCGCGAGTCTGGCGCCCATGGTCCGGGCTTCGGCTTCCAGTCCGGCGTCCGGGTCGATGCCCCGCCCGACGCGGCCCTGGCTCTGCTGCACCGTGTGCGTCACCTCGTGCGCCAGCAACTCCAGCCCGCCCCGCGTGTTCGGGTCGAACCGCCCCGACTGGAAGAAGATGTCCGTCCCTGTCGTGAACGCCAGCGCATTCACGCCCTTGGCCAACTTGTCCGCTTCCGCATCGTCGTGAATCCGTACGCGGCTCAGGTCATGGTTCAATCCCTGCTCCAGATGCCGCCGGATCGCCTCCGGCAGCGGGTTCCCCGCGCCCCGCCGGGCCTGAATGCGTTGCAGGACAGGCTGGGTCGCCTCGGCATCCAGCCCGGCCAGCTGGCGTTGCAAGGCTGCATGGGTGTCGAAGTTCAGCGCCGCCTGCTCCCGCGCCATCTGGCGTTGCCGCGCCTCATCCGTCGCCCGTTGGAGGGGCACTCGCTCGGCCGGGGGGACCAGGCCCAGGACCACGCGGGAGACCGGGGCGCTCAGGGCGTGGCGCTGCAGCGTGGCGAGGTGCTCGCCGTACGTGGCGTAGCGGGCGGCGGGGTCACCGCGGTCCGCGCGGAAGCCCTGCCCCAGCGACTGGGCGACCTGGCGTTGCAGGGTCTGGAACTCGCCGAAGGCGCGGGTATCCAGACGCTGACCGTCCACACCTTCGGCGCGGTGGCGCATCACGGTGACCCAGTCGGACGGCGTGACGGGCTTCGCGGGGACGGGTAGATCGGCGCGCCGCTGGACGGGGGCGACGTCACCCAAGGCGGCGACCTGCTGCTGGACGGCCGCACGCGCGCCGGACAGGCGGGCCTCCTCCTGCCGCTGGAGCGTGGCGGCGCGCAGGACAGGCTGGGCAGCCTGACCCTGCGCGCGGGTGGGCGTGCTCAGGAACCGCTGCAAGGGCGCGGCGAGTGTGGAGACGGGGGTGGTGGGGACGGGAGCGGCGGGGGTGGAGACGTGGGAGGGACGAACCTTCACGGTGCGCTGGATCGTGAGGGGAGCGCTCATGTGCCGCAGCGTACCGCG
Organism: Deinococcus soli (ex Cha et al. 2016); assembly: GCF_001007995.1. Lineage (NCBI taxonomy): Bacteria > Thermotogati > Deinococcota > Deinococci > Deinococcales > Deinococcaceae > Deinococcus > Deinococcus soli (ex Cha et al. 2016). Next base: position 2,668,544 of record NZ_CP011389.1, read on the forward strand.
CAGCTGGGCGGCGGGTCAGTTTTTCTGACCATCGCCCACACCGTAATGCGTCCGTAACTGCCCGGGCGCACCGTGTGGGCAGGAGGTCATGCCATGACACACATTCTGGTCACGACGGACGGCAGTGAACTCGGTCACCTCGCCCTGCCCCACGCGCGGGCGCTGGCGGACGCGCTGCACGCAGGGCTGACGGTGCTGAGCGTCGTGCTGGACGACACGATGCTGGTGGGGGAGTTCGCGTACATCCCGCCCGTGAGCGGGCCGGACGAGCGGGCGCGCGTGCAGGCGACCGAGGCGGATCTCGCCGAGCGGCTCCCGGGCGCGGCGGTGCGGGCCGAACTGGCACGCGGGCGGCACACCACGCGGGCTATCCTGGACGTCGCTGCGGAACTGAAACCGGACCTGATCGTCATGGGCACGCACGGGCGCAGCGGAGTGGTGCGTGCGCTGCTGGGCAGCGTGGCGGAGGGGGTGGCGCATCACGCGCCCGCGCCGGTGCTGCTGGTGCGCGCCGGGCAGCCCGTGACCGCCTGGGCGGTGCCGGGGGCGCTGGACGTCCCGGCGGGCCTGCCGAGCGGCCCGGTCGCCTGATACGGACTGCCGTTTGTTTCGCCCTCCACCCGGACCTTCACCGGGTTGCCCACTCCACGCCCGGAACCCGTTTCGCTCCTGCTCGCTCTGCTCGCGTCAAAAGGTTTTGCAAACCTTTCAACCGGAGGCCATATGAACTCCCTGGGGGTGGCCCGCGTGCCGGGGGGGACGCGGGTCACCGTCTGTTGCCCGGCGGGCGGGTAGACTGGCGCGTTATGGCGGCGGTCAGGAAACCAGAAGTGATGAGCCCGGTGGGCGGTGAGGCGCAGCTGCGCGCCGCAGTGGAGGCCGGCGCGGACGCCGTGTTCTTCGGCGTGAATCCCGCGCGTGGCGAGGGCCGTGCGGACGGGGCGGGCTTCCACGCCCGCGCCAAGGTGGGCTTCGATCTGGAGGCCCTGCCGGACATCATGGGGGGCCTGCATGCGCGCGGCGTGCTGGGCTTCGTCACGTTCAACGTGCTCGTGTTCGACCGGGAGCTGCGGCAGGCCGAGCGGCAGTTGATGGCCCTGGCGGAGGCCGGGGTGGACGCGCTGATCGTGCAGGATCACGGCGTGGCGCGACTGGCGCACGAGATCTGCCCGGACCTGCCCATTCACGGCAGCACGCAGATGAGCATCACGTCCGCCGAGGGCGCCGAACTCGCGCGGCGCTTCGGGGCGAGCCGCGTGGTGCTGGGCCGCGAGCTGAGCCTGCGCGACATCGAGCGCATCAAGAACGCGACCGACATCGAACTGGAGACGTTCGTGCACGGCGCGCTGTGCGTCAGCTACTCCGGGCAGTGCTTTTCCAGTGAGGCGTGGGGTGGGCGCAGCGCGAACCGCGGGCAGTGCGCGCAGGCCTGCCGCCTCCCGTACGAGCTGTTCGTGGACGGCCTTCCCCGCGACCTGGGCGACGCCCGCTACCTGCTCTCGCCGGGCGACCTGTACGCGCTGCATCAGGTGCCGGATCTCGTGCGGATCGGCGTGGACTGCCTGAAGATCGAGGGCCGCTACAAGGACGCCGAGTTCGTCGCCCTGACCACCGCCGCGTACCGCCGGGCCGTGGACGAGGCCTGGGCGGGCCTCCCGCTGAGCGTCACCGCGCAGGAGGAACGCGACCTGGAGCAGGTGTACTCGCGCGGGCTGGGGCCGCACTTCATGGCGGGCACCAACCACCAGACCGTCGTGCGCGGCCGCGCGCCCCGGCACCGCGGCGTGCGCGTGGGCACCGTGCGCGGCGTGACCGAACGCGGCGTGCTCGTCGAACTGAGCGAGGTCGTGAAACCCGGCGACGGGCTGGTGTTCGACCCCGCGAACTGGCGCACTCCTGAGGGGCGCGAGGAGGGGGGCTTCCTGTACGGCCTGTGGCAGGACGGCCGCCAGCTGGAGGGCGCGGCGCTGGACGACGTGCGCGCGGGCGGCCTGTACGAGCTGCGCTTCGGGCGCGGCGCGGTGGACGGCCGCCGCGTGCGCGAGGGTGACCCGGTGTGGCGCACCCAGGACCCCACCCTGGCCGCCCGCGTGAAACCGCTGGTGGAGGCCGCCGACCCGCTGCACACCCGCCCGGTGGACGCGCACTTCGTCGGGCACGTGGGCCAGCCGCCCGCGCTGACCCTGACCGACGGGCAGGGCCGCAGCGTGACCGTCACGCTGCCCGAACCGCTCTCCGAGGCCCGCAACCGCGCGCTGGACGAGGCGGGCCTGCGCGAGCAGCTGGGGAAACTGGGCGGCACCCCATACCACCTCGGGACCCTCAGCACCGACCTTCAGGGGGCGGGCTTCCTGCCGGTCAGTGCCCTGAACGCCCTGCGCCGCGAGGCCGCCGCCGCCCTGACCGACGCCCGCGCCGCCGCGCCCGAGCGCACGGTCACCCCGCGCCTGGACGACGCGCTGGCCGCCCTGACCCGCCCGCAGGCCCCCGCGCCCGCCCAGGTGCGTCTGCACGCGCTGGTCCGCACGCCCGAACAGCTGGACGCCGCGCTTGCTGCCCGGCCCGACTCGGTCACGCTGGACTACCTGGAACTGTACGGCCTGAAACCCAGCGTGGAACGCGTCCGGGCCGCCGGGATCCCCGTGCGGGTCGCCAGCCCCCGCATCCTGAAACCCACCGAGCAGAACCTCCAGAAGTTCCTCGAATCCCTGGACGCGGGCATCCTGGTCCGCAGCGGCGGCCTGCTGGAAGGCCTGCACGAGGCCGGGACGACCGCAGAACTGACGGGGGATTTCAGCCTGAACGCCGCGAACGTCCTGACCACCCGCGCGCTGCTGGACCTGGGCCTGACCCGCCTGACGCCCACGTTCGACCTGAACGCGCAGCAGATCACCGAACTGGCCGGGCTGGTGGGCGGCGCGGCGCTGGAACCCGTCGCGTACGGGCACCTGCCGGTCTTCCACACCGAGCACTGCGTGTTCTGCCGCTTCCTGAGCAGCGGCACGGACTACACGAACTGCGGGCACCCCTGCGAGTCGCACCGCGTGGCCCTGCGGGATGAACGGGGCCGCGCGCACCCGGTCATGGCGGACGTCGGCTGCCGCAACACCGTGTTCGAGGGCCGCCCCCAGGTGGCCGCTGCGCACCTGCGGGACTGGCAGGCGGCGGGCATCCGCGACCTCCGGGTGGAATTCGTGCACGAGACGCCCGAGCAGGTCCGCGAGGTCATCGCCGCGCACCGCGCGTACCTGCAGGGGGACCTGACCACCGCGCAGCTCCAGGCGGCGCTGGACGATCAGGTGGACCAGGGCACCACCGAGGGCAGCCTGTTCGTCCCGAACGACTTCGGGCTGCTGGACGCCCTGCCCATTCTCAGCTGATCCTGCCTCGGGTTGAACGGTTTTACACACCGTTCAATCCGGGCGGATGCGGGCATGAGCCGAGCGGGTTCCGGGCGTGGAATGGGCCACCCGGTAAAGTTCCGGGTGATCAACGAACGGCATCCGTATAACCCGGTGTCTGAGCCAGGCAGAGAAAAACCGTGCCCCTTCCGCCCCTGGAATGCCCCCTGCCGGGGGCGTTTTCCTGGTCTGGGTGTTTTCTCACGTACGCGACGCAGGGCTGTGTACGCTGGGTCATGGCGACCCTGGCGCACCCGGTGAAGGTGGAACGGCACGATGTGCCGGGTCGGCAGCATCACACGAACACCGGGGTGCGACCGGTGCACACGTACCACCGCACGCCGCACGGCCTGTACGTCGCGCGGACCTTCGCGGGCCACCCGCGCATCCGGCACTGGCAGGCGCACCTGCTGCCCGAACTGAACCTCGTGGCGTGCCGGTATGACTTCCACGGGCGGCGCGAGCACGACTACTACCTGGACGTGGCGACCATCACCGACGCGGGGGACGTGTGGGAGGTGCGGGACCTGTACCTGGACCTGATCGTGCATGACGGCCTGATGGCCGAGATCGTGGATACGGACGAACTCGTGGCGTCGCGTGCCGAGGGGCTGATCGGGGAGGGCGAGGCGCTGCGGGCCGTGCAGGTCGCGCACGACACGCTGTCCGGGCTGGCCCGCGCCCGCTACAGCCTGAACGACTGGCTGGCGACGCGCGGCGTGCGGCTGCACTGGCACGAGTGGAGTCTGCTCAGCCGCTGACCTGCGGCCACCCCACGCCGCTCCGTCCACTACCCTGGCGGGCATGACCGACACTGCCGCCGACCCGCAGGCCCGACTGGAGGCCGTCCTGCCCGCCGCCCTGGAGCGGCTGCGGGCCACGCCGGGCGCGTACGCGGCCCTGTGGTGCGGCAGTGCCGCGCGGGGCGAGGGGAACGCGCACAGCGACCTCGACTTTCACGTACTCGTGAGCGGGGACGACCGCTGGCGTGCGAACTACGTCGTGGACGGCGTGCCGGTCGAGGCCTTCCATAACCCGCTGCGCAAGGTCCGCGCGATGTTCGCCGCCGGGCAGGGCGACACGATCTCCATGTACGCCGAGGGCCGCCCCGTCTGGCCGCACCCGGATCTGGACGCCCTGATCGCCGAGGCCCGCGCCCGGCACGCCGCCGGGCCGGACCCGCGGCCCTTGGGGCAGCAGGCCCGCTTCCGGCTGGTCGAGGAGGTCATGGACGCCCGCGCCCTGGCCGCGGCGGGCGACCCGCTGCATGTGCTCGTGGCATGCCGCGCCGCCGGACTGGCTGTGGAGGCGCTGTTCGGGGTGCGTGGCTGGTGGGCGGTCAAACCGCAGCGCTGGCTGGGCACACTGGCCGAGCGCGATCCGCAGGCCGCCCACGACCTCCGGGCCGTGCTGACCGCGCCGGACGCCTCTGCGCGGCAGGCGGCGCTGGAGGCCCTGACGGTCCGCGTGACCGGCGACCTGACCTACCACGAGGGCGGCAGCGACCCGGTCCCGGTCCCCTGACCGAACTGGCCGGGCTGAACCTGAAGGGCGTTCAGGCGCGCCTCAGCCGCACGCCCGGGCGGGGCGGTCAGACTGCGGGTCAGATGGCACGATTCTCGACCCGCAGTCTCAGCAGTGGCCCCGCCGGGCGCGGCACCCGCGTCGCTGGCAAGAAAGTTCTCGTCCTGATCCTCGCCGGGGGGAAAGGCGAGCGGCTGGGCGTCCTGACGCAGGAGCGCGCCAAGCCCGCCCTGACCTTCGGCGGCACGTACCGCCTGATCGACTTCGCGCTGAGCAACTGCATGCACAGCGGCCTGCCGGACGTGTGGGTGCTGGAGGAATACCAGCTGCACACCCTGAACGACCACCTGACGAACGGCCGCCCCTGGGACCTGGACCGCACGTACGGCGGGCTGGAGGTGCTGCCCCCCAGCCCCGATACCCTGACCGGCGCGCTGGAGGACGCCGGGAATGCGGACGCCCTGCACGCCAACCGGCACCTGATCCGGTCGTACGCGCCGGACGTGGTGGTGGTGCTGTCCGCCGATCACGTGTACACCCTGGATTACGCCGAGGTGATCCGCCACCACCTGAAGGTCGGCGCGGCCGTCACGATGGTCACCACCGACCTGCCCAGCGGGGAGGACGCCAGCCGTTTCGGGAACGTGCAGGTCACGAAGGATGGCCGCGTGAAACGCTTCGCGTACAAACCCGACGGGCCGCTGGGGGGACCCATCACCACCGAGGTCTTCGTGTACGACGCCCCCGCGCTGCTGCGCACCCTGGACGACCTGCGCGCCACCACGCCGGCCGGGCAGGGCCTGGGGGACTTCGGGCACGCACTGATCCCCTCGTTCGTGAAGGCGAAGTCGGCGCACGCCTACGCCCTGGACGGCTACTGGCTGGACGTGGGCCTGCCCGGCGCGTACTTCCGCGCGCACCAGGACCTGCTCGCGGGCCGCTCGGTGCGCCTGGACACCCCCGAGTGGCCGGTGCTGAGCAGCAGCATCCCGCGCATGCCTGCCCGCGTCGCGCAGGGCGCGCGGGTGGAAGACAGCCTCGTGTCGTACGGCTGTCACGTGCAGGGCCGCGTGATCCGTTCGGTGCTGTCCCCCGGCGTGACCGTGGAGGCCGGGGCGGTCGTCGAGGACGCCGTGATCCTGCGCGACGCGACCATCCGCGCCGGAGCGCACGTGCGCCGCGCCATCGTGGACGAGGAGGCCGTCATCGCCGCCCGCGTGGACGGCGGCCCGGACGGCGTGGCCGTGATCGGTGCGCGCGCCCACATCGCCGCGCCCGTGAAGGGGGACACGCAGGTCGAACCGGGCCGCCGCTGGCGCAAGGGCTCCCGCGACCGCACCGACAACGAGTAAAGCAGGGTCACCTCCCGCCCACACGGCCGGAGGTAGCAGGGGAGTGGCCGGTCAGTCCGCCCCGGTGGGCGCGTGCGCGGACAGCGCCGGGTCCTCCACGCGCCGCAGGGCCGGGTTCAGGAGTTGCAGGGCCGCCACGACCGCCAGCGTCAGGCCCGCCGCGACCGCCACTGCGCCCGGCGCGTACCGCGCGGCCAGGAGGCCCGCCAGGGCGCTGCTCGCCGGGGACGTGAACTGCGCGATCAGGCGGCGCACGCTGAACACCCGCCCCTGCAACTCGGGCGGCACCTGCGACTGCCAGATGCTCTGCGAGTGCGCGTTCATGGCCGGGAAGGTCAGCCCCAGCACCAGCAGCGCCGCTGCCGCACCCAGCACGCTGCCCGCCGCGCCGAACGCCGCGAACGCCAGCCCCGACACGATCATGGGCACCAGCACGCCCAGCACCCGCTGCCGCTTCAATCCGCCCCAGGTGCTGATCAGCACGCCGCCCAGCACGCCACCCACGCTCTGCACAACTGCCAGGGTCGCCAGCGTCCCCTGAAGGGTCCCGCCGCGCGCCTCCCAGTCGCCGTTCAGACCGAACTTCGCGATCAGGGGCTCCAGCACGCCCAGGTTGCTCGTGCACAGGTTCGCTGCGGCGAAGGTCAGCAGCAGCGCCAGCAGGGGCCGCCGCTGCCCGATGAACACCCACCCGAAGCGCATATCCGCCAGCAGGCTGCCCCGCGCCGCTCCCTCCCGCCGCACCGGGGACGGCACGCGCAGCCGCGACAGGATCAGCACCGCCACCAGGAACGTCACCGCGTCCACCGCGTAAGCGAACGCCACGCCGTCCCGTAGGCCCGAGAGCCATGCCGGGCCGCTCCCACTCTCGCGCAGCAGGGCGGGCACGCCGATCAGCAGCGCTGCCGCCGCCGGACCCACCAGCCCCGCCAGACTCCAGACCGTCTGCATCATCCCGTTCGCGCGCGGCAGCCGATCGCGCGGCACCAGACTCGTGTAACTCGCGTCGAACGCCGACCCGTGGAAGGTGGACACCGCGCCCATCAGCGCCGTCAGGGTCACCAGCGCCCACAGCGGCGTCGCCGCCGAACCCACCAGCAGCAGCGTCCCCAGCGTCAGCGCGACCCCCGCCACGTCGCACGCCAGCATGATCCGCCGCCGGTCGTGCCGGTCGGTCCACACGCCCGCCAGCGGCGCCAGCAGCGTCGCCGTGAGCGCCCATGCCAGCGCCGTGAGCGACAGCGCCGCCGCCAGCTGCGGTTTCTGCTCCGCCAGCGGAAAGCGCGTCTGCGTCAGGTAGATGTTGAACGCGAAGCCCGCAATGGCCGACCCGATCACGCTCAGCGCCTGCGAGCCCCACAGCCACAGGAACGTCCGCCACCCATCCGGCGGCGACAGAGACTCGGGGGAAGCAGGGGACGTCATGCGCCCAGCGTAGGCCCGCCCCCACGCGCCGCACATGCGCCAGATGACCTGCCCTACCCTGACCCCATGCTGCGCCTGCACGCCACCACCACCCCGGACACGGACGCCCTCCTGACCCGTGCCATGTCCCCCGACCCGGCCCGCATCCAGGCCGCCCTGCACCGCTACCGCACCGACCCCGACTGGCAGATCCACACCTGGGAGGTCGCCGGGCAGGCCGTCTGCGCCGCCGGATTCACCGTCCAGGGATCACACGGCGCCGTCCGGCACATCGGCACGCACCCCGACCACACCGGGCAGGGTCACGCCCGCGCCCTCCTGCACGCGCTGATGGACACCCTGGACCTGCACACCCTGACCGCCGACACCGACGAGGACGCCGCCGACTTCTACTGCCGCAGCGGCTTTAGCGTCCACGAAATCCCCAGCCCCTGGGACCGCCGCGGCTACCGCTGCACCCTCACGCGGGAGAGGTGATCACGCCGCCGTGTCACTGCATCGTCCGCTCACGGTTGCGCCCGCAGCGGCGTCGTCCAGTCGGGATTACCTCCGCAGTTTCTTGCGTTCCTGCACGGCGAGTTCGTCCACACGTTCGTTCTCGCCGTGCCCGGCGTGCCCCTTGACCCACACGAACGTCAGGGCGTGCGTGCGGGCCTGCGCGATGAGTTCCTCCCACAGGTCCTGGTTCTTCACGGGGTCGCCCCCGGCGGTCTTCCAGCCGTTGCGCTGCCACTTCAGGATCCAGCCGTCCGTGAACGCCTTGCGCAGGTACTGGCTGTCCGTGACGACCCGCACCTGACAGGGCCGTTTGAGGACCTTCAGGCCCTCGAGGAGGCCGCGCAGTTCCATGCGGTTGTTGGTGGTGCCTTCCTCGTTGCCGCTCAGGACGAGTTCCTTGCCCTTGTAATTGAGGATGGTGGCCCAGCCGCCGTGTCCGGCCTGGGTGTCGCACGCGCCGTCGCTGTACAGTTCGACGTTCTCCCCGGTGATGGGCGCTTCGGGCTGGATGCCGGCCTTGATGGGCAGGCGGTCGCGCGCGGCGGCCTGCGCTTTCTGCGCGGCGGATTGGGGGCGGTGCGGGCGCGACATTCTGGGAACTGTAGGGACGGGCGGCCCGTACTGTCAAGCATGATCCGCTCGCCCCTGACCATTCCCGAACCGGACCGCACGCCTGCGATCATCACGCACCTGTCGCCGCTGGCGGGGTTCCTGATTCCCACGCTGGGGAACCTGCTGGGGCCGCTCGTGGCGTGGCTGGCGTTCCGGGACCGCAGCCGCGCGCTGGACGAGCAGGGCAAGGAGGCGCTGAACTTCCAGCTCAGCTGGTGGCTGTACTCATTGGTGCTGGGGGTGCTGGCGTTCGTGCTGTTCAGCCTGGGTCTGCTGGGCGGCGCGGTGGGGGCGGCGGCGGGCGCGCCGGACCTGGGGGCGTTCGCGTTCCTGGGGTCGTTCGGGGCGTTCTTCCTGTTCTTCCTGCCGGTGCTGCTGATCGTCAGCGTGGTGCCGTTCGTGTTCATGATCCTGGCGGTGGTGCGGGTCAGCGCGGGGCAGGCGTACCACTATCCCCTCAGCATCCGCTTTCTGAAGTAAAACTGCCGGGTGACCGGGTCACCCCGAACGGAGTGAGCAGGCACCCGGCAGCTGTCCGTGAAGGTGGAGTCCGTCCCGGTGCGGTGTCCGGGAGGGGCGCAGCCGGAACGGACAGCTGTCCCCTCGACAGTGGGGAGGGGCAGCCGGGGGGTATGCTGCTCTGCATGCGGATCATGGCTGTGTTTGCGCACCCGGACGACGAGATCGGGTGCATCGGGACGCTGGCGAAGCACGCGGCGCGCGGGGACGAGGTGCTGCTGGTCTGGACGACGCTGGGGGAACTCGCTAGTCAGTTCGGGGATACCTCGCACGAGGAGGTGACCCGCGTGCGGCGCGAGCATGGCGCGTGGGTCGCCGAGCGGATCGGGGCGCGCTACCACTTTTTCGACATGGGGGACAGCCGCATGACGGGCGGCCGCGCCGAGGCGCTGCAACTGGCGCGGCTGTACGCGCAGTTCCGGCCGAACGCGGTGATCACCTGGAGTGATGATCACCCGCACCCGGATCACCGGATGACCGCGAAGATCGCGTTCGATGCGATCACGCTGGCGCGCATCCCGAAGATCATCAACGAGGCGGGGGGCGTGGCGATGCCGCCCGCGCCGGACCTGAGCGGGGACGCCGCGCCCGAGAGTGGCGAGGACGTGCGCCGACTGGACGCGTGGCGGGAGCCGGTGCGCTTCTACCAGTACTTCGCGCCCGCCAGTCCGTACCCGGAGGTGTTCGTGAACACGGCGGACACCCTGGACGTGGGGGCCGAGGTGATGGGCTTCTATCAGGCGTTCTACCGGTGGCAGTGGACGGCGGAGCAGTACCGGGCGGCGCGGGTGGATCTGGGTCGTCTGGCGGGCGTGGGGGCGGCCGAGCGGTTCAACCTGCGGGTCACGCATCTGCCCGCGCGGGACTACCTGCACTGACCTGCATGGATCGGGGGCGGGACGCGCGCCTGACCGGGAACGCGCTACAGTGTCGGGGCATGTCGGAGTCCATTCACATCAAGCAGACGATCGTGGTCCGTGCCCGCCCGGACGTCCTGTACCGCCTCGCGCTGGAGCCGAAACGCCGCGCGAAATGGGACCCGAACCTCGCCAAGGCCGAGTACGAGGGCGAGGGTGGCCGCCTCGCGAACAACTCGCTCGTGCGCTTCAAGTTCACGCGCCGCCTGCTGGGCCTGGCCTTCACCGCGAAGTACGGGCAGTTGCAGGCCCCGCAGCGCGGCGGCTGGGAGAGTGTGCGCCACGTCGGCCCGCTGGAGAAGCTCACGCAGGGCTGGGTGTTCAAGCCCATGCCCGGCGGGACCGAGGTGACCCTGACCGTGCACGGCAAGGTCCGCTTCAAGTGGGTGCGGGTGCCCGTGGAGCGCGTCCTGCACAACATGGTCGCCACGACCCTGCTGGAACTCCAGCGCACGGTGGACGCCCAGGGCGCGCAGCTCATGGAGGACATGGGCCGCGAACTGGCCGAGAAGCAGAAAGCCGACCAGAAGGCCGCGAAGGAAGCCGCGAAGGCCGCCAAGCGCAAGAAGTAAGGTCAACGTAGATCGCGCCCCGGGTCAGCTGGGGCGCGTTCTTCTTACTCGTCGGGCGTGAGGATCAGCACCGTGCCGTCCTTCGTCCCGAACGCCGTCCAGCGTTCCTCCGCGCGGACGCGGTAGCCCTCGGCGGGCCGCAGGCGCACGAAGTTGCTCAGCGGGAGATCCACGACCGCCTCGCCGCTCAGGCAGACCAGCCAGCCGGTCTCGGCAGGGCCGGTCAGGGTGCCGGACAGGTTCACGACGCGCACGCGGCCGCCGGGCAGCCGCACCCACTCGCCGGGGCTGCCCTGCGCCAGCCGCGCCAGATGCAGAGGTTGAGGAACGTCAGGTTTCATGGGCGTCACAGTGGAGCACGTCATATCACGCCCCAGCCCACGTGAGGGCAGAGGGCCAGGGAACGACCAAGGGCGCGCGAGTCCACGCCTAGGATACGTGACTGAAAGGTCCCGCCGACCTCCGGGCGAGGTGGCGGGACGTGGTGGGCTGAGTGGTTACTCGCCGCGCGCGGCCTGATTCAGTTTCTTGCTGGCCTGGAGGGCCATGCCCTTGGCTTTCTTGACGTCCAGGCCGAGTTCCGGGGCGACGTCCTCGACCTTGCGGCCCTCGCCGCGCGTGGCGGTCACGAGTCGGCGTTCGGGGTCACTCAGGACGCCCAGGTGGGGTTGCAGGTCCGCCCAGGTGAAGGTGGCCTTGGCAGGCGCTGCCTTCGCGGCAGGTTTCTTCGCGGCGGGTTTTTTGGTGGCCGTCCTGCTGGTGGCGGGTGTCTTCGCCCCGGCCTTTGCGGTGGTTTTGCTCGCACCGGTCCTGGGCGCAGCCTTCTTCGTCGCCCCGGTCTTGCCGGGTTTCTTCTTGGGTTCCTTGCCGCGTTCCTCCAGGATTTCCAGTGCCCGCTCGGCGGTCAGGTTCTCCGGCGTCTCGCCCTTGCGCAGCGTCGCGTTGCGCTCGCCGTCGGTCAGGTACGGTCCGAAGCGGCCGTCCTTGAGCTGGATGGCGGCGCGGCCCTCGATCTCGAAGGTGCGCAGCGGCCCGGCGGCGGCGGCGCGCGCCCGGAAGCGGGGCTGCGCGAACAGCGCCTCCGCCTCGGGCAGGGTGACGGTGAACAGCTGCTCGTGCGCATTCAGGCTGCGGCTGTCGTTGCCGCGTTTCAGGTACGGGCCGTACTTGCCGTTGAACGCCCAGACTTCCTCACCGTCGCTGCTGCCCACCAGGCGGGGCAGGGTCAGGAGTTGCAGGGCGCGTTCCAGGCTCAGGGTGCCCAGGTCGTCGCCGGGGAAGAGGCTGGCGCTGCGCGCGGGCGGGTTCGTGTCCCCCAGGGTCACGTAGGGCCCGTAACGTCCGGCGCGCGCCACGACGGGCATCCCGGTGTCCGGGTCGGTGCCCAGGGGGCGGTCGCCGCTGGGCCGCGCGAGGATCTCCTCGGCCTTCTCGGCGGTCAGTTCGTCCGGCGCGAGGTCCTCGGGCAGGTTCGCCTTCTGCTCGCCACGTTCCATGTACGGCCCGAAGCGGCCCACGCGGACTTCCACGCCGCTGCCCTCCAGTTTCGGCACGCGGATGGTGGCGATGCCGCGCGCGTCGATCTCACCCATCTGCCGCTCGATGGTGGGTTTCAGCGCCATGCCCTGCCCGTGATCGCCCAGGTAGAAGCGCCTCAGGTACGGCACGCGGCTCTCGCGGCCCCCGGCGATCTCGTCGAGGTCCTCTTCCATCTTTGCGGTGAAGTCGTAGTCCACCAGCGTCCCGAAGTGGTGTTCCAGCAGCGCGCTCGTGGCGAACGCCGTCCAGGACGGAATCAGCGCCTGTCCCTTCTTCGTGGCGTACCCGCGGTCCTGAATGGTGCCCAGGATGCTGGCGTACGTGCTGGGCCGCCCGATCCCGGCGGCTTCCAGCGACTGCACCAGACTGGCCTCCGTGAAACGGGCGGGCGGCTGGGTCTCGTGCCCCTCTGGTTTGGCGCCGTCCGCCGTCACACGCTGCCCCTCGGTCAGGGGGGGCAGGGGCGTCTCGCGGTCCTCCAGCGCGGCGCTGGGATCGTCACTGCCCTCCACGTACGCGCGCAGGAAGCCGGGGAAGTCGATGGTGCGGCCCGACGCACTCAGGGCCACGTCCTCCCCACCCTTCGCCTTGCCGCCCAGGCGGACGCGCAGGCCGCGACCACGCGCGTCGGCCATCTGACAGGCCACCGTGCGCTTCCAGATCAGGTCGTACAGACGCCACTCGTCGCCGGACAGTTCGGTCTTGAGGCTGTCGGGCGTGCGGAAGCTGCTCCCGGCGGGGCGGATCGCCTCGTGGGCCTCCTGCGCGTTCTTCGCCTTCTTCGTGTACACGCGCGGCTGCGGGGACAGGTAGTTCACGCCGTACATTTGCGCGACCTGCGACCGCGCCGCCTTCACGGCCTCCTCGGAGAGGTTCGTGGAGTCTGTACGCATATAGGTGATGTAGCCCTGCTCGTACAGACGCTGCGCGGCGCGCATCGTGCGGGTCGCGGCGAAGCCCAGCTTGCGACTCCCCTCCTGCTGCAGCGTGGACGTGATGAACGGCGGGTACGGCCGCTGCGTGAACGGTTTTTCCTCCGCACTCGTCACGGTCAGCGGCTGCCCGGCCAGACCGTCGGCCAGGGCGCGCGCCTCGGCCTCGGTCAGCAGGCGGGCTGCCACGCCGTCCTTCAGCCGCCCGGTCAGAGGGTCGAAATCGCGGCCCAGCGCCAGCTTCTGCCCCGCCAGATCGGTCAGGCGGGCCGGGAAGCTCTGTCCGTCCGCTGTCTGCGCCGTGACCAGCAGGTCCCACCACGTCGCGCTGACAAAGCGCATCCGCTCGCGTTCACGCTGCACCAGCATGCGCGTCGCCACCGACTGCACCCGCCCCGCCGACAGTTTCGGCGCGACCTTCTTCCACAGCACCGGACTGACCTCGTACCCGTACAGGCGGTCCAGGGCCCGGCGGGCCTCCTGCGCCTCCACGAGGTTCGTGTCGATCTGACGCGGCGCGGCAATCGCCGCCTGGATCGCTTCCTTGGTGATCTCGTGGAACACCATGCGCCGCACCGGCACCTTCGGCTTCAGTTCCTGAAACAGGTGCCACGCGATGCTCTCGCCCTCGCGGTCATCGTCGGTCGCGAGGATGATCTCGTCGGCGTCCTGCGCCAGCTTGCGCAGCTTCGCCACGTGCGCCTTCTTCTCCGGCGCCACCACGTACAGCGGCTGGAAGTCGTTCTCGACATCCAGGCCCAGGCGCGCCCAGGCCTTGCCCTTGTACTTCTCGGGAATGTCCGCCGCACTCTTCGGCAGGTCGCGGATGTGCCCGATGGACGACTCCACCGTGTACCCCTTTCCGAGGTACTTCTCGATGGTGCGGGCCTTGGCAGGCGACTCGACGATAACCAGCGTGTGGGCAGAGGATCTGGGCATAGGCAGTGGTGCTCCCCGAAAGAAGTCAGGGGTGAGCGTAGCACGCCCCCCCTCACGCTTCCGGAAGAAGACGATCAATACACCCTCATGGGCGGAGTGACCACCCACCACCCGGCCGGGCCCACGCGCCCCAGCCGGACGCCACAACATCCTCAGGATTCAGATTTTCTTCATGCTACGCTGCCCGCATGCGAGCCCGGGGCGCCACGCTCTCCATCATTCCCCTCGCGGTCACCGCCCTCCTGCTGACGGGCTTCCTGACCGCGCCCCCCCTCCAGCTCCCCGCATCTGCCCCCAACGCCACCCTGATCGTCCTGGGTGCCGCGCAGTACGATGGTCGCCCCAGCCCCGCCTTCCAGCGCCGCCTCGACCACGCCCTGAACCTCTACCGCCAGGGTCACGTCCGGCAGGTCGTCGTCACCGGGGGCCGCCAGCCCGGCGACCGTTACACCGAAGGGCAGGTCGGCTCTGCGTACCTGCACGCCCGCGGCGTCCCCAGCGGCGCCCTGATCGCCGAGGAACGCAGCCGCACCACCGTCCAGAACCTCGAGAACGCCCGCGCCCAGCTGCCCGGCGGCACCCCCGTCACCCTCGTCACCGACGCCGCCCACGCCCCTCGCGCCCTCGCCCTGGCCCGCGCCCTGAACATGAACGCCAACGTCAGCGCCAGCCCCCTGAGCCCCCACACCAGCCGCCAGTACATCCTGCGGGAGAAACTCGCGCTGCTCGGCTACGCCCTGCTGGGCATCCGGCTGTAAGGACAAGAAGGGCGGGGCGCGGGGAATCACCCCCTGCGCCCCGCTCCTGCAACTCCGGATTACCGCCTCAGTCGGCGGGTCACCGCCGCGACTTCCGGCATGCGCAGGGCGAGCGCGCCGCCCAGGTACACGGCGAGACCCGCGCCGCCCGCCAGGGCCAGCACGGGGATGCTGGTCAGGATGAAGCCCGGCTGGATCGGCAGTGCGCGGGCGATCAGCCACGCGGCGCCCCCCGAGACGGCTGCCAGCGGCACGACGCGCAGCAGGTGGCCCGTGACCTCACGCGTGGGGAAGCCCACCGCGCGGCGGTACAGGACAATCAGCGCGGCCGTCATGAGCAGCCCGCTGATGGTGGTGCTCAGCCCGAAGCCGATCAATCCCAGCGGTGGTACCAGCAGGCGGTACAGGGCGACCTCCAGCACGAAGCCGATGGCGCTGATCGTTACGGCCTCGCGGGTGCGTTCCCGCGCGTAGAAGGTCCGCAGGAGTACCGTCACCAGCGCCCACGGCACAAGGGCCAGCGCCCAGCCGAACAGGATGCCGCTGCCCGCCGCGAACTTATCCAGTTCCTGTACGCCCCTCGGTGGGGTCAGGTTGATCAGGCTGACGGCGAACGGGGCCAGAGCGATCAGGAGCGCACTCATGGGGGCCGCCAGGAATGTGGTCGTACGGATGGTGCTGGCCGTCAGTGTGCGGAACTGCGTCCAGTCCTTTTCCGCGGCGGCCTGCGAGAAGCGCGGGAAGACGGCCAGAACGGGGGAGACGACAAACAGACCATTGACCATCGTGAACAGCGCCTCGGCATTGCTGTAGCCGGTCTGGGTGCCTTTCGGGAACTGCTGAGCGTTGGACAGCAGGCTGGTCACGTACACGTTCAGAATCTGCCGCGCCCCAGCGGTCAGGGTGAAGGGAGCCATCTGTTTCAGCACGCGGCCCACCGCCGGATGCCCCTTCAGGCTGGGCGTGGGCAGCAGCCCGAAGCGGTTCAGTGCGGGCAACTGCACCAACAGCTGTGCCACCCCGCCGATCAGCCAGCCGAAGGCGAGCCACGTCGCGCTGTGCGGCAGCAGGATCAGCGCGATGATGCTGGCAATGTTGAACGCCACGGGGGCAAAACTGCTCTCGCGGAAGTGCTCGTCGGCGTTCAACAGGCCCATGGCGATGGCCGACAGACTGATCAGCATCAGAAACGGCATGAGCATGCGCGTCATGAACAGCGTCAGTTCCCGGTCCACGTTGGAATTGCTGGCCAGCAGCAGATCCACGATCCACGGCGCGGCGAAGATCCCGGCCGCCATGAGCAGGAGGTTCACGGCGATCAGCACGCCGCTGAACGCCTGCGCCAGTTCCCGGCGTCCCTGGGTGTCCAGGGTCTTGTACACCGGGATGAACGAGTTCACCAGGGCCCCCTCGGCCAGCAGTTCCCGCAGCAGGTTCGGGACCTTCACGGCGACCGAGAAGGCGTCGGTCAGGGCTGGCGCGAAGGTGTTGATGATCTGCTGCCGGATGATGCCGCTCAGGCGAGAGCCGAGCGTGCCGAGCATGACGATGAGCGTGTTCGCCCGCAGGGACTTCTTCGGGCGGGCGGGTGGGGGCGCGTCGGGCGGCCCGGCGTCCTCAAAGGTCATGTTCAGTTCGGGTGGGGCGGGCGGCTGGCCCAGCGGGGACTTGCTCACCGGGCCACTGTAGCGCTGCCCACGCTCCGGGGGGTGGGGCGCTTCAGTCCGTCAGGGCCCGGGCGTGCCCGTCCGGCCCGATGAACAGCCGCGCGGCCCCGAACGCCACCGGGAGCCGCAGGGTGCCCAGGTACGCGTGAAGGTGCGCGGGGAGGGCGTCCAGCGTGACCGGCGTGCGGGGCGCGGCCACCAGTCGGTACATGCCAGCCTCGCCGGGCACGTGGTCGTACACGAACGCCCCCCGGCGCTGCGGGGCGCACAGGTGCTCGTCGAAGCCCCCGGCGGGCGCGCTGGTCTCCTCGATCTCGGGGCGCGTGTCGAGCCACACGTGCGTGGCCTCCAGCAACTCCTCGGACGCCAGCGCGGCCGCGGGAACGGTCTCGTCCCCCGCCGCGAGGAACTGAGCCAGATGCCCGTCCGGGTCGGTGGCGAACCAGTCGAACTCCACCCCCGCGATCTCCTCGCGGGTCAGGGGCGTGTGGGAGGTCGCCTCCATCAGTGGTTCAGCAGCGCCTGGATGGCCGGGGTCTGCGCGGGGAACTTCACGGCGACGTTCACGGTCGTCCCGGCGGGCGTGGCGGGGTCCACGTTGATCCAGTGGCTGGCCAGCACCGGCGGGTTCGGCTGCGGGTCGATGGCCCGCACGAGCACGCGGCCCTGCGGCGGCACGAACGCACACCAACCCTCGGCGGTCGCGGGGAACGCCCGGACGGGCAGCACGCTCTGGAGGGTCAGGTCGTCCGGGGTGGCCCAGTACTCGATCAGGAGGCTGGCCTGATCACGGTGCAGGTCCTCGGCGGCCACGTCGAGCTGGATCTCGATCCCGTCGGCCATGCCGGGCACGAGGTTCATCCAGCCGGGCACGACGAGGCGACCGCTGCGGGCACTCTTGAACTGCTGGGGGGCGGGCTGAGTCATGCCGCCCAGCGTAGCGCACCGCTCTTCCCCGATTCTTTCAGTCCTGGGGGCTCAGTTGCGGCGAATGGTGCGCAGCAGCGCGCGGATCATCACGAAGCCCACGGCGAAGAACAGCAGTGGCGTGAGGTTCACGGTCACCTCAGCGTCCTTCTCGGGTTCCAGGGGGTTCTGCTTGCGGTACTTGATCATGTGTCCCAGCCTACGCCGGGGCGCGCGCGGGGGCGCACACGTTTCATTAAGCCTGCCCCGGGCCCGGGCCGCGTCCAGTCCACGCGGCCCGGGCCGTTGCACCCGGGGCCGCCCGGGGGTAGAACTGCCCCCGTGACCCACGACCCCGCCACCACGACCCCCGGCGCGACCCTGCCAGAGACCATGCGCGCCCTGAGCAAACAACATGCCCAGGAGGGCATCTGGATGACCGAGGCGCCGGTGCCCACGCCCGGCCCGAACGACCTTCTGATCAAGGTCCGTAAGGGCAGCATCTGCGGCACGGACGTGCACATCTACAAGTGGGACAGCTGGGCGCAGAAGACCATCCCAGTCCCCATGATCGTCGGGCACGAGTACGTGGGGACGGTCGCCGCGATCGGCAGCGAGGTCCGCGGCTTCCAGATCGGTGACCGCGTCAGCGGTGAGGGCCACGTCACCTGCGGGCACTGCCGCAACTGCCGCGCCGGGCGCCGCCACCTCTGCCGCAACACCCTGGGCGTCGGCGTGAACCGCCCCGGCAGCTTCGCGGAGTACCTCGTGCTGCCCGCCTTCAACGCCTTCAAACTCCCCGACGACATCCCGGACGACATCGCCGCGATCTTCGACCCCTTCGGGAACGCCGTCCACACCGCCCTGAGCTTCGACCTGGTCGGCGAGGACGTCCTGATCACCGGCGCCGGACCCATCGGCGTGATGGCCGCCGCCGTCGCCCGGCACGTCGGGGCGCGCAACGTCGTCATCACCGACATCAACGACTACCGCCTCGACCTCGCCCGCCAGATGGGGGTCACCCGCGCCGTGAACGTCGCCCACGAGGACCTGCGCGCCGTCATGCAGGAACTCGGCATGACCGAGGGCTTCGACGTCGGCCTGGAAATGAGCGGTTCGGGCGCCGCCTTCGCGCAGATGGTGGACGTCATGAACAACGGCGGCAAGATCGCCCTGCTCGGCATTCCCGCCGGACGCGTGGATATCGACTGGAACGGCGTGATCTTCAAGATGCTAACCATCAAGGGCATCTACGGCCGCGAGATGTTCGAAACCTGGTACAAGATGGCCGCCCTCATCCAGTCCGGCCTGGACCTGAGCCCCATCATCACCCACCACTATCCCATTCAGGACTACCAGCAGGGCTTCGACGCCATGCTCGGCGGCCAGAGCGGCAAGGTCATCCTGAACTGGGAGTAACGGGGGGTAAGGCAGGAAGTGGTGCGCGGACGAGAGCGAGTCACCGCGCACCGCTTCCCCCTTCGCCATCTGGCGGATGCCCCGCCGCGCTGCCGTGCGGCATGCTGCGGCGCATGAGCGTTCTCGTGCAGGTGTGGTGGCCCGGTGATCCGGGTGCCCTCGCCTGTTGACGTTCATCGTCGCGCCGCGCCCGGATTCAGTGTCCGGGCGCGGCTTTTTTCATGTCTCTCGTGGAGGGGTGGAGTATGTCGAATGAATTTGCAGCAGGGCAGGGAACAGGGGAGAGGCCGCGCGTGCTGACGGGGGACCGCCCGACGGGCCGGTTGCACCTGGGGCATCTGGCGGGGTCGCTGCGGTCGCGGGTGACGTTGCAGGACTCGCACGAGGTCTTCGTGCTCGTGGCAGACGTGCAGGGCCTGACCGATCATTTCGACCGGCCGGACGTGCTGCGCCGGAACATGCCGGAGGTGATGCTGGACTACCTGGGGGCGGGCCTGGACCCGGCGCGGGTGACGTTCGTGCAGCAGTCGGGCGTGCCGGAACTGACCGAACTGACCGTGTACCTGCTGAATCTGGTGACGGTGTCGAAGCTGCGGCAGAACCCGACCGTGAAGACGGAAATCGCGCAGAAGGGCTTCGGGGAGGCGGTCCCGGCGGGGTTCTTCATCTACCCGGTAGCGCAGGTGGCGGACATCACAGCGTTCGGCGCGCAGGTCGTCCCGGTCGGCGAGGATCAGCTGCCCATGCTGGAGCTGACGCGCGAGGTGGTCCGGCGCTTCAACGGGCTGTACGGGCCGGCCGCCGACGGGACGCCCGCACTGGTGGAACCGCAGGCGCTCCTGTCCGCGTCGCCGCGCCTGCCGGGCCTGGACGGGCAGGCGAAGATGGGCAAGAGCCTCGGCAACGCCGCGTACCTGAGCGACCCGCCCGACGAACTGCGGCGCAAGGTGATGGGCATGTTCACCGATCCCGGCCACCTGCGCGCGGCGGACCCCGGGCAGGTTGAAGGCAACCCCGTCTTCGCGTACCTGGACGCCTTCGACCCGGACGCGGCGCGCGTGCAGGCCCTGAAGGACCACTACCGCGCCGGGGGCCTGGGCGACGTGACCGTTAAACGGCACCTGCTGGACGTGCTGGACGCCGAGTTGACCCCCATCCGCGACCGCCGCGCCACGTACGCGCGGGACCCGCAGGCCGTCATGGACCTCCTGCGAGGCGGCACGCAGCAGGGCCGCGAGGTCGCCGCGCAGACACTGGCGCAGGTGCGGGGCGCCCTGTTCTGAACGGTGGAAGTAGGCAGTGGGGTGTGGGATGTGGGTCGGTTGCAGCGGGCGGGACTGTCGCGGCTCTGCCACCGGTGCGCGGCCTCTGCTGTTCCCACTGCCGACTGCCCACACCCCACTGCCCGCAACCCACATCCCCTCTGCCCACTTTTCCTGAGTGTGGTCGTGTTAACCTGTGGCCGGAGGTCGGGCCTCGCCCGGCGAGACACGACATATGGATTACTACGAACTGCTGGGCGTCGCGAAGACCGCGAGTGCCGATGAGATCAAGTCCGCTTACCGCAAACTGGCCCTGAAGTACCACCCGGACCGCAACAAGGAAGACGGCGCGGCCGAGAAGTTCACGCAGATCAACGAGGCGTACGCCGTCCTCAGCGACGCGGAGAAACGCGCTCATTACGACCGCTTCGGCAGCGCGCCGGGCGCGGGTATGCCTGGCGGCGACCCGTTCGGCGGGATGGGCGGCGCGGGCTTCGACCCGATGGACATCTTCGAGCAGCTGTTCGGCGGCGCGATGGGTGGCCGGGGCGGGCGGCGCGGCCCGGCGCGCGGGGACGACCTGGAGACCGAGGCGTTCGTGACGCTGGCGCAGGCCCGCGCGGGCGAGGAGATCGAGGTCACGGTGGACCGCCTGACCACCTGCGAGCACTGCGACGGCACGAAGACCGAACCCGGCGGGAAGCCGCCCAAGACCTGCACGACCTGCGGCGGGGCGGGCGCGGTGCGTGCGCAGGCCCGCACGATCTTCGGCGTGGTGGAGACGCAGCAGGCCTGCCCCACCTGTCGCGGCGAGGGCCAGATCGTGCAGGACCCCTGCACGGTCTGCAAGGGCCGCGGCCGCACCCTGAAGGCCGAGACCGTGAAGGTCAAGCTGCCCAAGGGGATCGACGAGGGCTACCGCATCCGCGTGAGTGGCGCGGGCAACGAGGGGCCCGGCGGGAATGGCGACCTGTACGTGCACATCGAGATGGAGAAGCACCCCGAGCTGCGCCGCGAGCAGGAGCACCTGATCTACACGGCGAAGATCGGCTTCGCGAAGGCCGCGCTGGGCGGGCAGATCACGGTGCCCACCCTGGACGGCCCACACACGGTCGAGGTGAAGGCCGGAACGCAGCACGGCGAACTGCACCGCCTGCGCGGGCAGGGCATGCCGCGCCTCCAGGGGTCCGGGAGCGGCGACCTGATCGTCGAGTACGACGTCATCGTGCCCAAGACGGGCCAGCTGAACCCCGAGGCGCGCGAGGCGCTGATCGCCTACGCCCGCGCGGTGGGCGACGAGGTGAACGAGAAGCACGAGGGGTTCTTCGACCGGGTCGGCAAGATCTTCCGGGGCGAGTGATGCGCCGCCTGAGAGTGTGGACGGGGGCGGCCCTGCTGGGCGTCACGCTGAGCGCGTGCGCCGCCGATCAGATCGTCACCCCGGACGAGTACACGCGCCTGACGCCCGGCATGACGCTGGTGCAGGCGCAGCAGGTCGTGGGGGACCAGGGCCAGCCGGTTCAGGCGCTGGCGGGGCAGGCGCACCGCTGGGAGAACGCGGACGGCAGCTTCGCGCAGGGCACGTTCCTGGCGGGCCGCGCCGTGGACTTCGATCAGGAAGGCCTGCTGGCCGAGGCGGGCAGCAAGAGCAAGCTGAAGAAGCTGCGCAAATCCAATCGCCGCTGACCGCTGGATATGGTGGGCCGCTCTTCTCTGACCTGAGGTGGAGCGGCCCCCAGTTTATGGGGCGCGCAGCCTGAATTCGTCGTGCAGGGCGGCCTGTGCGGCGTGGTACCCGCTCATGCCGTGAATGCCGCCGCCGGGCGGGGTGGCGCTGGAGCAGAGGTACACCCCCTTTACTGGGGTGCGGTACGGGGTGGGTGTGGGCAGCGGCCGGGCCAGCAGGCCCCACAGGTCGCCGCGCCCGCCGTTCACGTCCCCACCCCGGAAGACCGGGCTGAACGCCTGCAACTCCGGGGCGGTGGTGCGTCGCCGGGCCAGGATCAGGTCGCGCCAGCCGGGTGCGAAGCGGTCGATCTGCGCCTCCATCGGCCCGCTGGCGTCGCCCGCAAAGCCAGCGGGCACGTGCGAGTACGCCCAGAAGGTGTGCCCCCCGGCAGGCGCGCGGCTGGGGTCGAAGAGGGTGTGCTGCGCGGCGAGCACGTAGGGCCGCGCGGGCACCTGCCGCCCCGCCACCCGTTCGGACTCGGCGAGGTCGGGTGCGAGGCCGCCCAGGTGCACGGTCGCGGCGCGCGCCACGCGCGGGGCCGCCCAGGGCATGGGGCCGGACAGGGCGTAGTCGAGTTTCTGGAGGCCCGGCCCGTAGCGGTAGCCCTCTAGCGCGGCGCGGTACCAGCCCGGGGCGCGGTCGCCCAGTACGCCCAGCAGCACGCGGGGACTGCTGTCCACCAGGGTCACGCGGGCGGGCGGCAGGTCCCGTGCGGACCTCACCGTCACGCCGGTCAGGACCTCGCCACCCAGGAAGTCCAGGTACGCGCGCAGGGCGTCCGCCAGCGCCTGGGCCCCACCGCGCGGGAACGGCCAGCCCACCGCGTGCGCCAGCAGCGCCAGCACCAGCGTCATGGCGGCCGTGCCGGGCGTGGTCAGCGGCAGGTTGCTGTGCGCCGCCAGCCCCGCCCACAGCGCCCTGCCCTCCGGCGTTCGGAACAGCGTGTCGCCCACCAGCTGGGCACTCGGCAGGCCCCGCAGTCCGAAGCGCACCAGGGACAGCGGGTGACGGGGGAGGCGCGGCAGGGGCCGCAGGAGGTCGTCCAGCAGCCCCTCCCAGTCGGCCAGGAGTGGGCCCATCAGGCGCACCCAGGCGGGTCCATCCCGGCCCAGGCCCTCGGCAGTCGCGTGCAGATCCCGCTCCAGCGTCACGCTCCGCCCACCCGGCAGCGGGTGCGCCACCGGTGCCACCGGCTGCACCCAGTCCAGCCCGAACGCATGCAGCGGCCACGTCCGGAACGCCGGGCTGGCCACCGCCAGCGGATGGATCGCCGAGCCCACGTCATGCGTGAAGCCTGGCAGCGTCAGCTCCGCGCTGCTCAGGCCACCGCCGACGCGATCGTGCGCCTCGAATACCTGCACGCGCAACCCGGCCCGGGCCAGCGTCACCGCCGCCGACAGACCGTTCGGCCCGGCCCCCACCACCACGGCGTCCAGCGTCATGCCTTCCACCCTAACGCCCCCACCCCCGCGTCCCCCTTGAGCGGACGTTCACCGCGCGTGTTCCCCGCCCGGGCACGCCTCCCGGGTATGACAGTCCCATCACAGGGCGGGTATGCTGCTGAGCGGTCAACAGTCGCGCCCCACGCGGGCGCGTATCAACCCCCGCCCCACCCCCCCCTTCTGGAGGATTTCCCGTGTCCGTCCCCCACCGCGCCCCCGCCGAACTGCTCAACAGCCGCCGCTCACCCCTGCTGGTGTTCGCCGGGCAGAGCAACCGCCCCCTCGCCCAGGCCATCTGCGACCACCTGGGGGTGCCGCTGGGCCGCAGCAAGACCGAGAAGTTCACGAACGACAACATCATCGTGCACTACGAGGAAAGCCTGCGCGAAGGGGACGTGTTCATCGTCCAGACCTTCAGCAACCCCGTCAGCGACTCGATCATGGAACTCATGCTCATGATCGACGCCGCCAAGAGCGCCAGCGCCGGACGCGTCACCGCCGTCATCCCCTACTACTCCTACGCCCGCAGCGACAAGAAGGACAGCCCCCGCATCTCCATCGCCGGGCGCCTGATTGCCGACCTGCTCCAGGAGGCCGGCGCGGACCGCATCCTGACCATGACCCTGCACGCCCCGCAGGTGCACGGCTTCTTCAAGGTGCCCGTCGATCACCTCTCGGCGGACCTCGTGCTCAGCGAGCACTTCCGGCAGTGCGTGCCCGACGCGCACAACGGCGTCGTCCTGGCCCCCGACGCGGGCAGCATCAAACGCGCCTCGCAGATCGCCCGCCGCCTCGACAGCGGCCTCGCCATGATCGACAAGGAACGCCTCTCCGACACCGAGGTGCGCCCCCGCGCCCTGATCGGCGACGTGGACGGCAAGACCGTGTTCATCGTCGACGACGAGATCAGCACCGCCGGGAGCCTCGTCGAGACCGTCAACATCGCCCGCAGCATGGGCGCCAAGGACGTGTACGTCGCCGTCACGCACGGCGTGTACTCCGGCCCCGCCATCCAGCGCATCGCGGGCCTGGACGTCACGCAGGTCGCCAGCACGAACACCGTGCTCGTGCCCGAGTCGAAGGTCGAGGCGTCCAACGGCAAGCTGGCCGTGCTGGACGTCGCGCCGCTGTTCGCGAACGCCATCACGAACATCCACACCGGCGCCAGCGTCAGCACCCTGTTCACCTGAGCAGCGCGTCAGGACGGTGGGGAGGGGTCGCGAGATCCCTCCCCGCTCTGTCTTCCCGTGTGGGCTGAGCCGGTCTTACTGGGGTTTCCGGGACACCCGGTACCTCCACGAAATCTGCTCCACCGGGGCCGGGCGCGTCTCGATCAGGTGTGCCGTTCCGAAGGGCCGGGCGATGCCGAGACGTCCAAACCCGGTGTCTCCAACGAACAGATCGTAGGTGTGCAGCGCGTCCTGAGCCTGATCCAGGGTCAGCCGGAAGTAGACGGGAGTCAGGCCAGGGTCGATCAGGAGAATGGCCCAGCCATAGAGTTCTGCCGCGTTCGCCGCCAGCGTGCGGACGCTGGTGAGCAGGGTGCCGTCCAGGTATTCCCCTTCCCACACTGGGTACGTTTCGCGTAGCAGTTGCGGAATGCAGTACGTCAGGTCGTCCTGGAGACTGATGGACAGTTCCGGGGACACTTCTGAACCGGTCTGGGTCTGGCCGAGCAGTTCACGCAGGTGGGCTGCGAGCCGGGATTCGAGTGTCTGGGACATTGGACGCTCCGGGCGCCATTATGCCGTGGCCGGGGCGAGCCAGCGGGCGCGGGGCAGGAGCAGGAGGAGCAGTGTGGCGGCCAGGACCGTGAGGATCAGTCCGGCGTGGCCGCCGGTCAGGAATGCCAGGGGCAGCGCGGCGCAGGCGAGCAGGGGCAGCAGGGGCGTGCGGGCCTGTCTGGGACCGCCGAGGATCACCCAGGCGAGAACCGCGCCCAGGAGGCTGCCGAGGACCTCGGCGGGCAGGAGGGGCAGGTACGCGGTCAGCACGCCGCCGAGGGTGAATCCCAGCGCGAGGCCCAGCAGCGCGCCGCCGAGCGTGAGGGGAGAGAGGGGTGTGCGGCGCGTGACGGCCCACAGTGGAATCAGCAGAGAGGCGAGGACCACGGCGAGGCCCTGAGCGAGGTGCACCTTGGTGAGGGTCTCGCGGACGCTACCCTGTGTGAAGACCACGGCGACGTCCTGCGCGGTCACGGCGTTCTTCAGCTGCCAGCGCAGCGTGGCGGGGCCGCCCAGCGTGGGTCGGGTCTGGCTGGTGGGGAACAGCGAGTACCGCTGGAACTTGGCGGGGCGGTCGGCGGTGACGGTCACGTCGAGATCCCTGATGGCCTCGCGGCGGCTGAGCTGGTAACTCCAGGCGCGCGAGCCCTGGTGCGCGTACGCGACCTGCACGTCCACGCTGCCCCCGGCGGGCACCTGCCCTTCCCAGACGCTGCCGCTGAGGAGATCGCTGGCGCTGAGGGCCTGTCCGTTCACGGTCAGGGTGAAGCCGCTGAGGGTGCCGCTCCCGCCGGGCAGCGGGAACGCGAAGCGCAGCGTGGCGGGCGTGCTCAGCGGGTTGCGGAAGCGGTAGCTGGCCTGGAAGGCGGCGGTGTAGTACGTGCCGCGTCCCCCGGCGGGCTCCACGAAGCGCAGGTCGGCGCGGACGACGCCGCGGTCGAAGTCCAGCGGACGCTGCGACTGCATGACAACTTCTCGCGTGTACCGCAGGCCCTCGGGCGTCCGGGTGAAGTTCTCGCGCAGGTCCTGCACGGTGTCGCCGGGGCTCCCCAGGTAAGGCAGCAGGCTGTCCAGGCTGTTGTCCACGCGGATGCTGGTGGCGACGTCGCTGGGCAGCAGGAGGCTGCGGGTGTACGTGCGGCTCTCGAGGAGGGCGGCGCTGGGCGCGACCTGCACGGTCTGTCCGCCGTCGGGGTCGGCGGCGTTGGCGTAGCGGGCGTTCTGCTGCGCGGCGATGCGGGCGTCCACGGCGCGGCGCGACACGTTCAGCGTGACCAGCGCCCCGCCCAGCAGGAGCGCGGCCAGCGCCCACCCGCCGAGCTGCGGCGCGCGGGTGCCCAGCCCGTGCAGCGCGCGGCGGGCGCGGTCCCGGTCGATCAGGGCGAGGCCCCCGAGGGCCAGCGCGAGCACGGCCAGGACGAGGGCAGTGGGCAGGGCGAGGTCGAGCAGGGCGCGCAGCGCGCCGAGCAGGACGGTCAGGGCGGTCTGAACCATGGGGCCTCCGGGGCTCCGGTGGACGGGTCCAGACCGGACCGGTTCACCCGGGCAGAGCGGGAAGGAGCGACGACGGGTCTGGACGCGGAGCTGGAAGACCGGTGGGGGGGCGGTGGTCCAGCGCAACAGACGGACGCCGACTGAAGGTGGGGAAGAGGTTGTGGTGGATGATGCTCCCCGGAGTACACCACTCACGGCCTTCGTGAAGCGTCCCTCTTTGGTTGCAGGGATCGGCGCGGGGCACGATGGAGCATGACGCTCCTCGACCTGCCTGTCCGGCCCCTGACCCCGCTGCTGGAGATGCACCTGGGCGCGGGCATCCGCGCGGCGCAGCGGCTGCACGGCGGGGACATCAGCGACACGTTCCGGCTGGACACCACGCGCGGTCCCTTTGTCCTGAAGACCTCGCCGCAGAAGGCGGGCCGCCGCCTACCGGACGGGTTCTACGCGGCCGAGGCGCACGGCCTGGGCCTGCTGCGCCCGGCGCCGCTGGTCACGCCGGACGTCATCGCGCACGGCAGCGGTCCCGCCGGGCAGCCGTACCTGCTGCTGTCCTGGCTGCCGCCCGGCGAGGACACGCCCGCCGCGCAGGACGCCCTGGGGCGCGGCCTCGCGGCGCTGCACGCCCGTCCGGCCCCGGGCTTCGGGGGGCTGCCGGACAACTATTTCGCGTCCCTGCCGCAGCGCAACCCGCCCGCCGCGAGTGCCGCCGGGTTCTTCTGGACGGCGCGGCTGGAGCCGCTGCTGACCCGCGAGCGGCTGCACCTGACCCCCCGCGACCGGGCGGGCTTCGACACGCTGCGTGAGCGGCTGCCAGACCTGGTCCCGCCTGAGCCGCCTGCACTGGTCCACGGCGACCTGTGGCACGGGAACGTGCACTACACGCCGCGCGGCCCGGCCCTGATCGACCCGGCGGTGGGGTTCAGTCACCGCGAGGTGGACGTGGCGGCCCTGCGGCTGTTCGGCGGCGTGCCCCGACGGGTCTTCCAGGCGTACCACGAGGCGTACCCGCTGGCGGACGGCTGGAAGGCGCGCGCGGCGCTGTGGAACCTGTACCCGCTGCTGGCGCACCTGCTGCTGTTCGGCGAGGGGTACCTGGGCCGCACGCGCGAGGCGCTGCACGCGGCCCTCAATCCACGTTAGGTAGGTTTTGCAAACCGGTTGATTTATCAAAGCAGAAGGGGCACACTACGGACATGACCACCACCTCCGTCCTGCCCGCCAGTACCCACGTCGGCGCCGTGCACCTGAACGTCCGCGACCTGAACGGCACCGCCGCGTTCTACGCCACCCTGCTGGGCCTGAATGCCGCGACCCAGACCGACACCGACGTCATTCTGGCCGCGCAGGGCAGGCCGCTGCTGCACCTGCAC
The DNA here is from genome assembly GCF_001007995.1 of Deinococcus soli (ex Cha et al. 2016). Classification (NCBI taxonomy): domain Bacteria; kingdom Thermotogati; phylum Deinococcota; class Deinococci; order Deinococcales; family Deinococcaceae; genus Deinococcus; species Deinococcus soli (ex Cha et al. 2016). Next base: position 2,696,548 of record NZ_CP011389.1, read on the forward strand.
GCCGCGCCGGACCTGCCGCGCGCGCCCGTCAGCCGACCCGGCCTGTACCACACCGCCTTCCTGCTCCCCACCCGCGCCGACCTGGGCCGCTGGCTGGCGCACGCCGCGCGGCTGGGCCTGCGGATCGGCAGCGGCGACCACCTCGTCAGCGAGGCCTTCTACCTCAGCGACCCCGAAGGGAACGGGATCGAGGTCTACGCCGACCGCCCGCGCGACACCTGGACGTGGCGGGACGGCCAGGTGCAGATGGACACGAAAGCCGTGGACGCCGCTGCCGTCCTCGCGTCCGCCGGGATCGACCCTGCCACGCTGGACGGCGCGCACCCCTTCACCGCGCCGCAGGACACGACCGTCGGGCACGTGCACCTGAAGGTCGGCAGCGCCGCGCAGGCCGCCCGCTGGTACGCCGACACGCTGGGCCTGGACGTCGTCGCCGACCTGGGCAGCGCCGCGTTCCTGTCGTGGGGCGGATACCACCACCACGTCGGCCTGAACGAATGGCACAGCGCCGGGCAGCCCGCGCCGAGCACCCCCGCCGCCGGACTGGCCGGCGTGACCTTCCACACCCCCGACCTGGGCACCCTACGCACGCACCTCGCGGGCCGCGCGGACATGCAGGACGCGGGCGACCACCTGACCCTGCGCGATCCCTGGGGCAACCGCGTGACCGTCGCCCAGCGCTGATTCTGTACGCTGGGGCATGCGCGCCCACCACCGAACCCTGCTCCTGGCCGGCCTGCTGACCCTGATCCCCGGCACCGCGCAGGCCGCCGCGCCCGCCGGACTGCACCCCGTCCTGGCCACGCTGCCCGGCAGCGGCGGCACGTACCTGCTGGGCGGCTGGCAGGACGGACGCTGGCTCTCTGACGCCCAGACCCGCACCCGCATGGCCACCTGGGCGACGTACACCCGCTTCGCCCCCGGGTCGGCCCCCACGCGCGTGCAGGGAGGCCGCCCCACCTCACTGGGTGAACCGTGCGAGGTCACCTTCGAGGTCAAGGTCACGCCCGCCCGCGAGGGACTGGCCGTCCTCGCCTCGGCCCGGCTGAACGCCCAGCCGCGCCCCGTCACGGTCCTCCCCACCCGCAACGCCACGTACGAGACCGCCGTGCGGGCCGAACTGAAACGGCGGGGCCTGCCGAATCCACAGGTGACCCTCACCCGCCTGATCCGCGCCGACCTGGACGGCAACGGCACCCAGGAAGTCATCATCGAGGCCCGCCACTTCCAGAACGGCCGGGACGACTTCCCCCCGCCCGTCGGGCAGCCCGGCGACTACAGCCTCCTGCTGCTGCGCGCCGTGGTGGGCGGGAAGGTCGTGACCACCGTCCTGGGCGAACACATCGCGCCCCAGACCCCCTGGGATTCCGGCAGCAGTGACCCCATGCCCATGGCGACCCTGCACCGGCTGGCGGGCGTGGCCGACCTGAACGGCGACGGCCGCATGGAACTCGTCCTGTACGGCGCGTACTACGAGGGCTCGGGCTTCAGCGTGCAGCAGTGGACGCCCGCCGGACTGAAGGGCACGCCGTTGGAAAGTGGCTGCGGCGTGTAAAGCCCGTGCGGGCAGGCGCTACACTCGCGCCTGATGAGCGACACGCCCGCCCGCACCCTCGTCGGCCCCGCCGAAGCCCTGCCCGACGGACAGCAGACCGCTGTGGATATCGGTGGGGTCAGCGTGGTCGTCGTGAACTTCGAGGGGCAGTTCTACGCCCTGCGGAACAACTGCACCCATAAGGACTTCCCGCTGCTGGGCGGCGACGTCAGTATGGGCCGCATCACCTGCGAGAAGCACGGCGCGAAATTCGAACTCGCGACCGGGAAGGCCAAGACGCTGCCCGCGGTGAAACCCGTCAAGCTCTACCGCACGCAGGTCGAGGATGGCCAGCTGTACGTCTCCGAGCTGTAACCACACGTCAAGAGGGGGAGGCCGTGACCGTCACGGCGTCCCCCTCTTGCTCTTCAGTTCAGAACCCGCGCTCCGTGTCGCCGTGCACCTGACTCTGAAGTTCGGGCGTCTCACCCTCCGGCAGGTCACCGGGCCGCTGGCTGACGCGGGGCGGACCCTGCTCGCTGGGCGGCGTATACCCGGGATTCTGATCAATCGCCTCACGGTGGTGCTCCAGAGCAATGGTCGTGGACGCGTTGATGCCCACGCCCGCCGTCGGGACGATGGTGTCGAGATTCTCGCCGCCCAGCCCGGCCACCGTCTGTGCCCCGGCGAACTCGGCGTCCTGCGGCGTGTGCTCCATGGCCTCCACGTCGCGCGTGGCGAGATGATCGAACTGCCCGGTCACCTCCTTGGCACTGTGCACCTCGACCGGCTGGTACTTGCCCTGATCGGCGCTGCCCACGCGGTCCCCGGCAGGCGTGGTCGTGTACGCCGCCTGATGGTCGTCCTTCCGGTCGGGCGTGTCGAAGCCGGTCTGCGCGCCGTGCTCGCCCGTCCGCTGCGGGTTGCTGTGATCATCGTGATTGGTCATGCAACCAGTCTGCGGCGCCCGCCCAGCTGCCGCCTTCCGGCTTTCTTGAGCCACTCCCGCACAACCGTTCATCGCGCCGCGCCCGCGTCGGCTACGGCCACGCTCCGGGCCGACGCCGCCCACCCGGGTGACAGCGCGGTCAGGAGCGCGGTCAGGTAGGCAGCAGTCCCCCCAGCGCGTCGGCCAGCGCCGCGTGCCCCTCCGCGCGCGCGAAATCCGCGGCGCGGCGACCGTCCGCCGTTACCGCTTCCGCGTCCGCCCCACGCTGACGCAGGAACAGCGCGAGCCCCGCGTCGCCGTTCTGCGCAGCGGCCATCAGCGGCGTGAATTCGTCCTGCTGCGTGGCGTTCACGTCCGCGCCCGCCATCACCAGCGCCCGCGCCAGCGCCGCGTGCCCACCCGCCACCGCCGAGTGCAGCGGCTGCACCCGCATCGCGTTGCGGCTCACCGCGTTCACGTCCGCGCCGCGCGACAGCAGCACCTCTGCCACCCCCGCGTGCCCGAAGAACGCCGCGAGGCCCAGCGGACTGAACCCGTCCCCGCTCACGCCGCCCACCAGCGCCGGGTTGGCGTCCAGTTCGCGCGTCAGGGCCGCCTCGTCCCCCAGCGCCGCCGCCTCGAACACGTTCAGCGGCGCGCCCAGCTCGACCAGCACGCGCGCCATGTCCGCCCGGCCGTAGTACACCGCGAACAGCACCGGACTCACGCCCATCGGGCTGGGCAGGCCCAGCAGCCCCGCGTCCCCGCCCACCAGGGCGCGCAACAGCGCCTCGTCCCGCGTCTTGATTGCCAGGAAAAACGCCGCCTCCCGGTCCCCCACGGTCACACCATCACCCGTTACACCATCACTCATGCGCCCAGGGTAGAGGCTCGGGCACTCAACGTGTGGCCCTCGCCGTAATGCGGAGCGCACAGATGCACCGTCACGGGCGCATCCGGCGCGGGCCAGCGCACCTCCCAGCGGGCGCCGTCCCCGATCAGCAGCAGGGTCAGGGCCAGCGTCCCGTCCGCCTGCCAGCCCGCCCGGACGGTCAGGGCGACGGTGGTGCCCCAGGTGTTCAGCGTCTGCTCCTCCCAGGCGTTCAGGGTGAAGCGGACCGTGTTCGGCACCCGCCCGTCGAGGATCAGCGTGCCGCGTTCGCTCGTGACGGTCAGGGTCGCGGCCTCCCACCCCTCGTCGTTCGGGCTGAAGGTGAAGTGCGCCCGCACGTCTCGCAGCGGGGGCGGATCGAGGATCTCCGGAACGTCCAGCATGAGGCCCGCGCAGCGCACCCGCAGCGCCTCCGTGTCCGCACCGGGCGACAGGGGAGACTCCTGCGCGTTCCCCAGCAGGTGCGTCCAGGTGTGATCCAGCACCCGCCCCATGTCGCCCACGCCCGCCGTGACCGCCAGTACCATGTCCTGCTCCGGCATCACCACGCAGAACTGCCCGAACGCGCCGTCCGCGCGGTACGCGCCGTGACGGCAGCGCCACAGCTGATACCCGTACCCCTGCGCCCAGTCGCTGTTCCCGTCGTCGGGGTTCGTGCCGGGCGGGACGTGCGCGGCACTCATCGCGTCCACCCACGCCGGAGCCAGCAGCGTCCGCCCCTGCCACACTCCCCGGTTCAGCAGCAGCTGCCCGAACCTCGCCACGTCCCCGGTCCGCAGGTGCAGGCCCCACCCACCCAGGTTCACGCCCCGCGCGTTGCTGACCCAGTGCGCCCCCCGGAACCCCAGCGGCTCCAGCAGGCGCGGCGTCAGGAAGTCCAGCAGCGTCCCCCCGGTCACGCGCTGCACCAGGGCCGACAGCATGAACGACGCGCCACTGCTGTACACGAAGTGCGTCCCCGGCCTGAACGCCACCGGCTGCGCCAGGAACGCCGCTGCCCAGTCCCCGTCCCCCGCCGCCACCAGTGCGTCCGTCACGTCCGCCGCGTGCCCCGTCCGCATGGTCAGCAGATCCTCGACCCGCATGGCCCGCAGGTGCCCGTCCACCACCGGCGGCAGGGCGTCCGGGAAGAGGTCCACCACCCGGTCCTCCACACCCAGGCGACCCTCCTGTACCAGCAGCCCCACGCCCACCGCCGCGAACGCCTTGCTCAGCGAGTACACGTGATGCACCCGCTCCGGCCCGTAAGGGAACCAGTGCCCCCCGGCCACCACCCGCCCCGACCGCCGCAACGTGAAGCCATGCAGCTCCAGCCCGTCCGCCGCCAGGGCGTCCAGCCACGCCAGCACCGCCCCGGACGGCAGACCCAGCGACTCCGGCGACACCTGAACCATAGAAAGAGGCACGCCCCACGCTACGGGACGTGCCACGGCGGCGGCATCCGCCAGGTGGCGCAGTGTTATATGGACTCCGGTTGAAAGGTTTGCAAAATCTTTCAACCCGAGCGGAGCGAGTAGGAGAGAAACGGGTTCCGGTCGTGGAGTTGGCAACCCGGTGTGGTTCCGGGTTGTCAACGAAACAAACGGAATCCGTATTAAGCCCGGGCGCGCACCACGACGGCGATGCCCATGCCGCCGCCGATGCACAGGCTGGCGACGCCGGTTTCCTTGCCCAGGCGGCGCAGCTGGTGGATCAGCGTGACGAGCACGCGCGCCCCGGAAGCGCCGATGGGGTGGCCCAGGGCGACGGCGCCGCCCGTGACGTTCACGCGGGCGGGGTCGGCGTTCAGGTCACGCACGACGGCCAGGGACTGCGCGGCGAAGGCCTCGTTCAGTTCGAACAGGTCCACGTCGGCGACGCTCATCCCGGCGCGGGTCAGGGCGACCGGGACGGCCTTCGCGGGGCCGATGCCCATGATGGCGGGGTCCACGCCGATGGCGGCGTAACTGGCGATCTCGGCCAGGATGGGCAGGCCGTGCGCCTGCGCGTACTCCTCGCTGGCGACCAGCAGCATGGCGGCGCCGTCGTTGATGCCGCTGGCGTTCCCGGCGGTGACGGTCCCGTCCTTCCTGAAGGCGGGTTTCAGTTTCGCGAGGGCCTCGGCGGTGGTGGCGCGCGGGTACTCGTCGGCGCTGAAGGTCGTGGGGCCCTTGCGGCCCGGCACCTCCACGCTGACGAGTTCGTCCGCGAAGAAGTTCCCGTCCAGCGCGGCGGCGGCGCGGGTCTGGCTTTCGAGCGCGAAGGCGTCCTGTTCCTCGCGGGTGAGGTTCCATGCCTCGGCGATGTTCTCGGCGGTGATGCCCATGTGGTAGTTGCCGAACACGTCGGTCAGGCCGTCCGAGAGGATGGAGTCCAGCGCCTGCGCGTGCCCCAGCCGGTACCCTTCACGGGCGCGGGGGAGGAGGTACGGGGCGCGGCTCATGCTCTCGGTGCCGCCCGCGAGGTACAGCTGTCCGTCCCCGGCGCGGATGCCCTGCGCGGCGCTGATGACCGCCTGGAGGCCGCTGCCGCACACGCGGTTCACGGTCAGTCCGGGCACGTCCTGCGGGAGGCCCGCGCCGATCCCGACCTGACGGCCCACGTTCATGCCGCTCCCGGCCTGAAGGACGTTCCCCACGATCACGTCCGCCACGTCCGCGCCGCTGACGCCGTCCAGCACGGCCTTCGCCGCCGTGACGCCCAGGTCGGCGGCCGAGACGTCCTTCAGGCTGCCCATGAAGCTTCCGATCGGCGTGCGCTTCGCCGCCACGATCACCAGTTTGCTCATGCCCGGAGAATAACGGGCGTTCGTTACAGCGGCGGGTCACCGGAGGGGGAACGGCGGCGTGCATCTCTGCTTGACGCTCTACGGTCCAGCGGTCATATTGAAAAACGATAATATCGAAGATCGATAAATCCCTGGAGGCACCATGCTGACCCCCGCCCGCGCCCAGACCATCCTGTCCTTCACGCTGACCACGCTTGCCGTCCTGATCGCCCTGATGCTGCTGGTCTTCCTGTGCGGTGCCTTCACGTCCGGTGACAGAACCCAGACCGTGTTCAGCGTGAACATTCCCCTCGACCTCACGCTCAGCCTGCCGGGCGGCCGGTACGACGTCTCGACCTTCCACCTGCCGCTCGGCGACCTGCCGGGATGGGTCAGACTTGGCTGGCTCGCCGGTTTCACCCTGCTCATGGCGGGCGTGATCGCTCTGCTGTGGCGTGCCCGGCAGTTCACGCGCCGCCTGCTCAGCGACCCGTTCCATCCAGACAACGCCCGCGACCTGACCCTCGCTGCGCGACTGGCCCTGATCGGGCAGGTGTTTGCCGCGCCGCAACCCCTGCTGAACGGCTGGATGTTCGCCCGCATCCAACCGCTTGAGGCCCTGCGCCGCCAGCTTCCAGAAGACACCATCGTGCGCGGCCTCAACACCGACAGCAGCCTGCCCTTCAGCCTGTTCGGCGTGAACCTCACGCCCCTGCTGATCGCCGCGGCCTGCGTGCTGTTCTCGTCCGCCCTCACCCAGGCGGCGCACATCCGCGAGCAGGAACGCCAGCTGCGCGCCGAACAGGAGCTGACCGTATGACCCGATCCCGTCGCCTTCTGAATGCCTTGCTCCCGTTGCTGATCGTCGCCACCGTGCTGATCCTGACTGTTCTGGGTGTCCTGCTGATTGGGGACCTGCTGGTGCTCTCCTACGGCGACTGGCCGGGCGCCCTGACGCTCCCCTGGACGGTCGTGACCTTCTCCGGGTACTGGTTCCTGACCCTCGCCCTTGTCGTTGCCTGGCGCAGGGGGCCGCTGTGCAGTCGGGTCAGCAGTCACCTGTCCCGCGCCGGGCAGTGGTTGTTCTGGAGTCCGCTGCTGCTGATTCCCACGGTGTTGGGCCTCGACCGGTTGCTCACAGTCCGGGGATGGCATACGGATTCGAGTCAAATGCACCTGCCGGGCGAGTCTTTCAGCCCGGATGTCCTTCTATCTATGGTGGTGTCCATGGCGCTGCCGCTGCTGCTCATGGCGCTCTCCGGCTGGCTGGACGAGGGGCGCGCCAGCCTGGACCGCCAGAGGACGACCATATGACCCTGACTCCGCTGCTGCGCACCCGTGCCCTGACGCGCCTCGAACGTCTGTGCCAGTTGGGACTGCTGCTCGGCACGGCTGCGCTGATCTACGGCCTGACCCGGCGGGGCTGGTCCGCGTTGCCCCAGATGCTCCTGGGAAGTCTCCCGGCCGCGCTAGCCCTGCTGTTCCTGTGGCGGGCTGCCCGCGCCAGCCGCCAGGGCAACCTGAGCGTCATCCCGCGAGAGGTCGCGCTGGCGGGCGTGGCCCTGCTGGCCGGGCAGGTCGTTCCGGCCCTGCTGCCGCTGGTCACCGCCGATCCACTGCTGCTGGCCAGCAGCGCTGGACTGCTCGTGTTTTCAAGCCTGCCCGGCGTGGGGCTGCTGGCGTTCGCGGCGGTGCTGAATGTCACCTTCAAAGTGCTGCGCGACGAGGAACTGACGGTCTGACATGCCCATCCGCGTGCACCTTGACGACCTGCTGGCGCAGCGGGGCATGACCCTCTCGGAACTCTCCTCGCGGGTGGGGATCACCCTGGCGAACCTCAGCATCCTGAAGACCGGGAAGGCCCGCGCGGTACGCTTCAGCACCCTGGACGCCCTGTGCCGCGCGCTGGACTGTCAGCCCGGCGACCTGCTGCGCTGGGAGGACGGTCCCCCCGACCCGGACGACCCGTGACGGACTGGACGGAGCTCAGTGGACGTCGGCGACGCTTTCGAGGAGGTCGGCGAGTTGCTCCTTGGCGCGGAACACGCGGCTTTTGGCCGTGCCGATCGCCACCCCCTGAATCTGCGCGATCTCGTCGTAACTGAGGTCTTCGACGAAGCGCAGCACGACTGCCTCGCGGTACTCGTGCGGCAGCTGTGACAGGGCGCGCTGCACGCGGTCCTGCGCGTCGGCGCTCTCGGCAGCCTGCACGGGCGAGCGGCGCTCGCTGGTCACCTCGAAGCCCACGTCCTCGCGCGCCTGCTCCAGCGAGAAGCGTTGCAGCTGCTTGCGGCGGTGCGATTCGATCTGGGTGTTGCGCGCCACCTGATACAGCCACGGCAGCACCCGCTCCCCGGCGCGGAATGTGCGGATGCTGCGCCACGCGCGGTAGAAGACCTCTTGCGTCAGGTCCAGCGCGTCCTCGCTGTTGCCTTCCAGGCGGTACAGGTACCCGTACATGCGGCCCTCGTACTCCTGCACGAACTCGAACCAGGCCTGCTCCTCGCCCGTGCACAGGCGCCCATACAGCTCTGGGGAGATCACGTCGGGAAGGGAGGGCTCGGTCGGGAGGGTCACGGTCCCTACACCATACCGCGCCGCGCCTCCCGTGCCGTCCGCCTTTCAGCGCAGTCGGCCCCCCGCCCACACGCTAGGATGCGCGCACCTTGAGCGCCACCGGTTCACTCCTCAGTCTGCTGGCCAGTACGGCGCCCGCCCCGGCGGGCTTCGCGGACGCCCTGAAATCCCTGCTGCCCGACCTGAGCGTCGGCGCGCTGCTGGGCTTCGCGACGGGCGTCGCGCTGAAGCACATCGGGCGCTGGGCGCTGGTGGGGCTGGGCGTACTGGTCATCACGTTGCAGGTGCTGGCGTATTTCGATCTGGTCAGCGTGAACTGGTTGCGCGTGCAGGCGCTGGCCGGGCCGTGGCTGGCGCAGGGCCGCGAGAACGGCGGCGCGTGGCTGACCCGCCTGCTCACCGCGAACCTGCCCTTCGCCGGGGCGTTCACGGCGGGATTGCTGCTGGGCCTGCGCGCCCGCGTCTAATACGGACTCCGATTGAATGGGGTGCAGAACCCGCTCAATCCGAGCGGAGCGAGCAGGAGAGAAACGGGTTCCGGACGTGGAGCTGGCAATCCGGTGAAGTTCCGGATGGTCGGCGAAACAAACGGAATCCGTCTGGTCATGAGAAACCGCCCCGTCACCTGGGTGACCGGGGCGGAGCAGGGCGGTGAGGCTTACTTGTCGGCGGGGGGGGCGCTGGTGGCGCTGCCGTCCGTCGTGGGGTCGGTTGCCGCGCCGTCCGTCTGGCCGTCGGTGCTGTCCTTGGCGGGCGTGGCGGGCGTCTTGGGCGCCGCGGCGGCCACGCGCTTCTCCTGCGCGGCCAGCACGGTCTTCAGGTTGTCGGTGGGCTTGAGGGTCTTCACCTGGGCGTCCAGGAAGGTCTGGCCCTCGCTGCTCTTCTTCTGGCCCAGCACGACCGGCTCAATCTGGTCGCGCACCTCGGCGAAGCTCCGGGTCTCGGCGGGCTTCAGGTCGGTGACGTACAGCACCGAGTAGCGGTCGCCGACCTTCACGACGTCGCTCAGGCTGCCGTCGGCGGCGTCCTTGAGGGACTTCGCGGCGAACACGGCGGCGTTCAGCTCCTCACTCAGCTTGCCGTCCCCGGCGGTGACGGTGCCGCGCTCGCTGACGGTGCCGCCGGCCTTGCTGGCCGCCGAGACGAAGTCCCCACGGGTGTAGCTGCTGCGGAAGGCCACGGCCTTGGCCTGATCCTTGAAGCTGGCCTCGCTGACCGCCGCGCTGGCGGGCGATTCGAACTGGGCCTTGTTCTCGGCGTAGTACGCCTGCAGGTCCGCGTCGGTGACCTTCGCGTTCCGCGCGCCGTACGCGGCGACGCCCTGCGCGATCTCCTGGCGGGTGCCGACGAGGTTCAAGTTCAGGCGCTCGGCGATGGTGGGCGCCGCGTACCCCTGGATGATCTGCTGCACGACCTGCGGTTTCAGCATGCCGTTCACGAGCTGCGAGGCCTGCTCGGCAGGCACCTGCTGGAGCAGGCTGCCGAACTGCTGGTTCTGCACGACCTGCTCGATCACCTGCGAGTAGCGGACGTTCTGCCCGGCGACGGTGGCGACGGTGGGGTCCTCGACCTTCCAGTTCAGGTCCTTGAACTCGATCTTGGCGTCCTTGCGCAGACCCTCGACCCAGGCTTCCACGGCGGCGTTCTTCTTGCTCTCGTTCACGGCCGTCGCGACGTCGCTCTTGGCCTCGGCGAAGGGCTTGGCGCTCGGCGCGAGGTACTTCTCGACTTTCACGATGTAGAACTTCCCGCCGCTTTCCACGACGTCCGTCAGGCCGCCGTCCTTCAGGGCGAAGGCGGCCGCGCCGACCTCGCTGGGCAGCGCCACCTGCGCCACCGGGCGCGGCACGCCGTTCTCGATGGGGCCCAGGGCGCCGCCCCGGTCCTTGAACTCGGTGCTGTTGGCCCCCGCGAGCTGCGCGAAGTCCGCGCCACCCTGGAGCTGCTTCAGGAGGTCCGCGGCCTTGGCCTTGTCGGCCACGACGATCTGACGGCCCTGGATGCGCGCGTCCGTCTGGTACTTCTCCTGGTTCAGGTCGTAGTACGCCTGGAGTTCCGCGTCGGTCGCGGCGGGGACGGCCTTCTTGATCTCGTCCACCTTGCGTTCGATGGCGAGGCTCTGGCGCACCTGCTTGCGGTAGTCGCTGTCGGTCAGGCCCACGCCCTGCAGCGCGTCCGTCCAGGCCTTGTTGTCGGTCAGGTTGTTCTGCGCGCGGACTTCCTTGACTTTGGCGTCCACGTCGCTGCGACTGACCTTGATGTCCTTCACGGCGTTCGACACGAGCGTCTGGTCGACCTGCTGCGCGACCACGTACGTCTTGAAGTCGTCGCCGAGCACGCCGGTGTCGGTGCTGCTCAACACCGGATTCTGCCGTCTGGCGGCTTCGAGCTGCTCGACGGTGACGGTCGTGCCGTTCACGGTCAGGGCGGGCGTGCCGGTCTGCTTGTTAAACAGGTCGCCCAGGTTCGGGGTGAACTGGTAGGCCATGCCGACCACGAGCAGCAGGGCCAGGACGCCCATCAGGACGTTCACGAGTTTCTTCTTGTTCACTTGATCTCCTTCATGCGAAGTGCTAGGTTACGCGAGCTATGCACTCGTAGCTCAGGTGGATAGAGCGTTGGCCTCCGGAGCCAAAGGCCACTGGTTCGAGTCCAGTCGAGTGCACCACACACTGAACGCCACCCCACCGGGGTGGTGTTTTGCGTTCAGGACGCGGACGTCCCTGGCAGTTGTCTGGATGCGCACGCGCCGGATTCTAGCACGCAAAATTAAGTGGACGTGAAGAAAAAGATTGCGTGCCTGACGCACTTTTCAGCCCTTTTGGCCGGTGTGCGTCACCCCGGACCACGCCCAGAGCCTGTACCCTGAAGCGCATGAGCACCCACCTCCTGACCCTGCTTGAAACGCTGCCCGGCAGCTACAGCGGCCCCACCCGCCCCGAGGACGGCCCCTACGGCCTCGTCGGCAGCGGCGAGGGTACCCTCGCGGCGCACCTCGCGCAGACGCTCGTCGCGAGCAGCCTCACCCGCAGCGGCACCCAGTTCGTCCTGAGCAGCCCCGACGCCGCCGCCCTGGCCACCGACTACGCCGACCTCGCCAGCGTCGCCGGCGCGCAGGTGCGCCGCGTCGCCACCGGCGGCACCCCCGAGGAGATCGACACCCTGGTCCCCGGCGGGCCGCTCGCCACGTACCACTTCGCGCAGTACGTCGCCCACGCCACCGGCCACAGCGAGGACGCCCAGGCCGCCGACGCCCTGATCGCCGACCTCGCCGCCCGCTGCGCCCCGCACGTCACGGAGAACAACCCCGCCCGGGACCTCGCCTGGAGCCTGTGGGGCCGCCTCCCGCTGCTGCTCGCCGCGCCCGACGCGGACGCCCTGCCGCACGCGTGGCAGCAGCTGCTGGCCCGCATCGGCAAGACCCTCAGCGTCCCCCTGATCGGCGACCCCCTGCCCCTGGTGACCGGCGCGTTCGAGGCGCAGCACGAGAAGGGCGACGCCAAGGTCGCCGTGATCCTCGGGGACGCCGACGACACCCTCCTGCTGGCGCGCGAGGTGCTCGAATCCCGCATCGACGAGATCATCCACGTGCCCTACCCAGGCGGCGCGGTCGGCTACCCCGCGCAGCTGGCCCTGTGGTACTTCGGCGCGTGGGTCGCCGCGTACCTCGCCGAACGCTACGGCGCGACCGCCGCCGACCAGCCCGTCCTGGGCCGCGCGCAGGGCGTCATGAGCGGCGAGGACCGCGAACAGGCCCGCCTCGCCGCGCCCCGCGACGACCTGCGCCGCACGAACGTCGTCAAGGACTGGGCCGACGACCAGGACCTGGACGACGTGGAACTCGACGACGATGAGGACGACCGCGACGAGGAGTGAACGGGGAAGTGGAGAGTAGGCCGTGGGTCGGTCGCCTGACCCGCCCACGCTGAAGCCACCAGACAGAACAGCGGGGAGCGAAGGCCAGTGCCGACGCTCCCTGTTTCTGCTGTTCCCACTTCCCGCGCCCCACAACCCAGAATTCAGTGCAGCGGCACGTGCCCGGGGAAGCCGATCACCCAGTCGAGCAGGTCGCCGACCATGGCGCTCGCGGTGACCATGCCGCCCGCGCCGCCCCCCGCGAAGACCAGGGTGCCGCACTCCTCGCCCTCGTACACCATGGCGTTGCGGCTGGCCCCGGCGTTGCACAGCGGGTGATCCTCGGGGAGGGACTGCGGGGAGACGCGGGCCTGCCACTCGCCATTCACGCGCTCGAGTTCCGCCACCAGTTTGATGCGCTCGCCACGCGCGCGCGCCGCCTGCACGTCCGCGAGGGTCAGGCCCTCAATGCCCTGCACCTGCACGCGGTCGTACGGGAAGTTGCCGTCCGCGCAGAAGCGCGCCAGGACCGTCAGTTTGTGTGCCGTGTCGAAGCCCCCGACGTCCAGGGTGGGCGGGTCCTCCGCGTACCCCAGCGCCTGCGCCTCCGCCAGGGCCTGCGCGTACTCCTTGCCCTGTTCCATCTGCGTGACGATGTACAGGCACGTGCCGTTCAGCACCGCCTGAAGGCGCTGGAAGGTGCTGGCGCGCAGCACGGTACTCATCGGGCCGATCACGGGCGTTCCGGCCATCACGGACGCCTCGTAGTACAGCTTGCCGTCCAGCGCGTAGTCACGCAGCTCATCCCACTTCTCGGCCAGCAGCGCCTTGTTCGCCGTGATCACCGGGCGGCCCGAACGCAGGTGCGGGCGCAGCAGGCTCATGGGGTGCTCCACGCCGCCCATCGCCTCGATCACCACGCCGCACTCCTGCAGGAAGCCGGGGTCGGTCGTCAGGGGCGTGCCGGGCGGGCAGGCGCGCGGGCGCGAGGTGTCCCGGACGAGCACGCCCGCCACCTCGATCCGCACGCCCAGATCGGCGAAGATCGCCTCGCGCCTCCAAATCAGGTTCAGGACGTCCTGCCCCACGGTCCCACAGCCCAGCACGCCCACGGTCACGGTTCTCATGCGCCCGACTGTAGCGCCCCCGCCCCCCGCGTCCGGACCCCTGGATTAGACGCGTCCCCGGTGGGGGAGAGGCTGCCGGGTGTCAGGTAGGACCGCATGGACACCTGACACCCGGCAGCCCCACTGTGAGGGCCGCGTCAGGGGAACGTGTCCACAGCCGCTCACAGGCGGGCGCTAGACTGCGCTCATGATGCCCGTGTCCACCCTGTCTGCCCACAGCCGTCCGCCGTGCCGAGCACGCGGGCGCTCCCCCGCCCCGTGAGCCGCCCTGACCCGCGCCCGGCGCGCGGCCCGGCCCGGCTCGCTCCGCTCGGCCAGCGCGCGGCGCGCCGCATCCTGGCGGGCAACGCATGAGCCGCCTCGATGAACTCGCGGCGGAATTCGGGAAGGTTGAGCGGGCGCTGGGCGACCCGGCCGCTCTGGCCGACCCGCGCGAGTACGCCCGCCTGACCCGCCGTCACCGCGAACTCCTGCCCCTCGTGACCCTGCTGCGCGAACGCGACGGGCTGGAGGCGGACCTGACCGGCGCGCGCGAACTCCTGACCGACCCGGACATGCGCGAACTGGCCGCCGGGGAAGTGCAGGCCCTGGAGGCGCGGCTGGCCGAGATCGAGTCGGACCTCGTCGTGCTGCTGCTGCCCACCGACCCGGACGACACCAAGGACGTGATCCTGGAACTGCGCGCCGGGGCGGGCGGCGCCGAGGCCGGGCTGTTCGTGATGGATCTGCTGCGCATGTACACCCGCTACGCCGAGGGGCTGGGCCTGAAGGTGACCGTCCTGGACGCCAGCGAGAGCGACCTGGGCGGCGCGAGCAAGGTCGTCGCCGAGATCACGGGCGACGGCGCATTCCGCGCGTTCAGATGGGAGCGCGGCGTGCACCGCGTGCAGCGCGTCCCCGCCACCGAGAGCCAGGGCCGTATCCACACGAGTACCGTCACGGTGGCCGTGCTGCCCGTGGCCGACACCGAGGAGGTACAGCTCGACCTGTCCGAGGTGCGCATTGACGTGTTCCGCTCGCAGGGTGCGGGCGGGCAGGGCGTGAACACCACCGACTCCGCCGTGCGCGCCGTGTACCGCGCGGGCACGCCCGACGAGATCATGGTCGTGTGCCAGGACGGCCGCTCGCAGATCAAGAACCGCGAGAAGGCCCTGCAGGTCCTCGCCGCGCGCCTTGCGGAACGCGAACGGATCGCGCGGGAGGAACGCGAACGCAGCGACCGCGCCGCGCAGGTCGGCAGCGGCGACCGCAGCGAGAAGATCCGCACGTACAACTACCCCCAGAACCGCGTGACCGACCACCGCCTGGAAGGGGAGGGCAAGAACCATCCCCTCGACAGCGTCATCGCGGGCGCGCTGGGACCGGTCGTGGCGAACCTCGCCCGCGCGCAGCGCGAACTGCAACTCCTCCAGATGGGCGAGGAGGGCCAGCATGGCGCGGCGTGACCTCCTCGTCGCCGCCGGGATCCTCCGCGACCGCTTCGGCCGCGTGCTGCTCGTCGGCAACGACTGGCAGGGCCACGGGCGCGTGCGCCACACCCTCCCGGGCGGCGTGGTCGAACCCGGCGAGACCCTCCCCGAGGCGCTCTACCGTGAGATCTACGAGGAAACCGGCCTGAAGCTGACGGGCATCAGGCACATGGCGTACACCGTGCACATCGAGGACGAACGCCGCGGCGAACGCGCCATCGCCGTGGCGTTCGAGGCCACCTGGGACGGCCTCCTGAACCCCGCCGACCCCGACGGCTTCATCGTGGAGGCGCGCTTCTGCACTGTCGAGGAGGCACTGGAGAAGATCGAGGCGCCCCCCATGCGCGAGCCCCTGAGCGACTACCTGCTTACCGGGGAACCGGGGCGCTTCTACGCCTTCAAGGGCTGGGACGGTCGCGGCGGTCTGCGCATCCCGGCACTGAAGCCCCGCACCTGACACGCCACCGCAGCCCCGGACCCACCCGCTCGGGTCCGGGGCTGCTGACGCTCAGGTGGGAGCGCCTGTGCCCCCCGGCACCACCGGCTGCGTCACGCGCCGTGCGCCACTGTCCTCCTCCTGACCGTCCTGCCCGACGGTGCCATCCGGGCGGGGCGCACGTACGGCCAGCAGGAGCAGTGCCAGTCCGGTCACGAGCACCGCGAGGCCCGTCGCGACGTGCGGCAGGTCGTACAGGCGGGCGTCGAGCAGCGCAGCCTTCACGCCTGCCGCCGCGCCGATCCCGACCCCCATGTCCCACAGGGGCCGCGCCCCACCCCGGCCCACGCCCCCCCAGCGCCACGCGCCCAGGGCGACCAGCACCCCGGTGATCAGCGCGCCCACGCTGCCCAGCGTGCCCAGCGGACCATCCAGCATCACGGCCAGTCGGGGCGACAGCGTCAGCCACAGGGTGCTGATCGCCAGCGCCAGACCCCCCGCGATCAGCGGCGCGCGCCAGATGCGCGCAGGCATGGGTGGCAGCGACGCGGCCAGCGGGGTCCAGTGGGTCCACAGGCGGCGACCGGTCGGTGTGTGCAGCAGCGCCCACGCGCCCAGCAGCGCCAGCGCCGCACAGGGCAGCGCCCACCGGTCGGCGGTGCCGTCCGCCCGCCACGCCAGCCAGGGGGACGCGGCGCGGGTCAGGACCTCGCTCGCCAGAGTCAGGGAGACGACCCCCGCCCCCACCAGCAGAGCGGCCGTCGATACGACATCCGCGCGCCGCAGCGCCAGGCGGTGCCCGATGAGCGCGAGGGCCGCAGCAGCCAGCCCCACGCTCGAAGCCCGGTCGATGCCGGTCCACACGCCCAGCGCGGCGAGCAGGGAAGCCACCGCGAGACAGGCGGCAAACTGCGACGCCGGAGCGGCCGGGAGCGCCGGGAACGACGCCGCCGGTGCCGGAGCGTCCGCACCGCCTACCCCCTGAGGCGTCGTGCGCCGCGCCACCCTCCGCGCAGCGGAATTGACCCGCGACGCCAGCAGCGCCAGCACGCTGCCCAGCAGGGCCAGCAGCAGCGCCGTCAGGCTGACCGGACCGGCGGGCAGCGCACGGAACATCCCCCACACCGCCAGGAGGATCGACGTCCCGGTGACCGCCACCTGCGCACCCGCCCGCAGCGGCTCCAGCGGCGCGCCCACCCGGCGCCTCAGGGTCCCCTCGGCCCACAGCGACGCACCGAGCAGCAGGGCCACGCCCGCGGCCTCCAGTAGGCCACCCAGCCCGAACACGGTGGCCGCGACACCCAGCGCTGCGGACTGCGCCTGCGCTTCCGGTCGCCAGCCCCGCCGGGACACGCGGGCCGCGGCGACCCAGGCCCCGAGCAGCGCCGCCGCCGTGCCCCACACCAGCGCCGGCGCTGTCCCACTTCTCAACGTCACGGTCACGGCCACCAGGGCACTCAGGCCAGTCAGAGCCCCGCCTATTCGCACCCAGGTGCGGCTGCGGGCCGCGAGGCCCACCCCGGCCAGCGCGACCCCCAGCCCCAGGTAACCAAGCGGGCGACTGCGCGCCCCCAGCAGACCCAACAGCGCCGAACCCAGCAGCGTGGCCGTGCCTGCCGTCGCGCCGCCCGCCACGGCACCCGCCAGTTCCGCGCCCGGCGTGCGGCCCGCCGCCCCCTCGCGCTGCTGCGTGCGCCACCCCCAGGCACCCAGGGCCGCGCCCCCCACCGCGAGCAGCAGCAGGGCTGCCAGCGATCCGCTCTGGTCCAGCTGAACCCCCACGCCCAGCGCACCCGCCGCCGCCAGCAGGGGCACAGCGGCCGCCAGGGCAGACGCCACGCCCAGTTCCAGGTAGGCGGGCCGGTCATCCGACGCGGCCCGGGGCGGCAGGGTCGCCGCGCCGCGCAACAGGGCCGCCGCCGTCCCGCAGGCCAGCAGCGTGCCCGCCACCCACGCCCACGCGCCCCACCCGGTCAGGTGCAGCGCCGCCAGCACGCCCGGCACCGGGAGCGTGCCCGGGACGTGTCCCAGCGCCGCCAGCAGGTGCCCGGCGGGCAGCGCCGCAGCGACCAGCACGGTCAGCACCAGACTCGACTCGCGCGGCAGCCCGGCCGGAGCCTCCGCGCCCGTCAGGGCGTCCCCGCCGCGCAGGGCGCGCAGCAGCGCCGGGACGGCCAGCGCGGGAATCAGTCCCGTGACCCCCATCACCAGCGGCGACCAGACGCCCAGATCGTCACCCAGCATCCAGCTCGACACGGCCGCGCCCGCCCCGGCCATCGCGGCCAGCAGCGGCTCACCGGTCCGCAGGCTCCGCACCGCCATCAGCCCTGACAGGACCAGCAGGCCCGCCATGACCACCCCCGGCCCCGAGGGGCCCAGGTGCTGCGCCAGGCCGCCCAGCCCCAGCGCGCCCGAGGCGTATGCCAGCCCGCGCAGCGCGCCCGCCACCGGCTGCGGTACGCCCCGCGCCGTCCACCACAGCAGCGCCGCGAACGCGTACACCGCCACCAGCGTCGTCCAGCCCGGCAGGGACAGCGCCCGCAGTGTCCACGCCAGCCCCCCGATGACCAGCCCACCGCCGATCACGCTCATGCGCGCCCGGCTGAACTCCGGTGCGCCCAGGTCCAGGTCAGGCATCCAGCGCCGCCGCACTGGCTGCGGCTGCGCCTCGTCCGGCCAGGTGGATGGGGCCACCACGGCTGCTGGTGCTGCGGTGGTCCGCCACCCCCGTTCCGGCTCGATGGCCGGTTCAGCCGCGGTCGGGGGGGCAGCCGGACGCCGCGGCGGCGCAGCAGGTGGCGCGGAGCGGGTCAGGGCGTCCACCTGGCGACGCACGTCATTCAACCTGCGTTCGAGGCGGACGCTGCGCACGAGCAGGACGACCAGCAGACCCACGAGCAGCAGCTCGGTCAGGGGGGACATGCCCGCAGCATAAGCGAGCGCCGCACCTCACCCGGCCGCAGGTGACCACCCCTCTGATCAGCCCAGGGCGCCGGGCAGCGTTACCGTGAAATGCGCGCCGCCCAGACCTTTCGAGGCCGCCAGCGCTGCCTGCCCCCCGTGCGCGGCGGCCAGGGCGCGCACGATGGCGAGACCCAGGCCGCTGCCACCGGTGTCGCGGGAGCGGCTGGCGTCCAGGCGGGTGAAGCGGGTGAAGACCGCCTCGCGGCTGCCCTCGGGGATGCCGGGGCCGTCGTCCTCGACGTGCAGGACGACCTGCTCGCCGCGCGCCTCCACGCGGACCTGCACGCGGCTGCGGGCGTGGCGCAGGGCGTTGTCCACGAGGTTCGTGGTGATCTGCCGCACCCGGTCCCGGTCGGCGTGCGTGAGGGCCGGTTCAGCCTGCACGCCCAGTGTCAGGCCCAGGGCGGCCGCGCGGTCCTGGAGCGCCTGCACCACCTCCTGCCCCAGCGCGCCCAGGTCGAGGGGACGCGGGTCCAGCGCCAGCCGCCCGGCGTCCGCGAGGGTCAGGGTGCGCAGGTCACCCACCAGCCGCGTGAGCAGCTGCGTCTGCGTGCTCAGCAGCGCGATCTGCTCGGTGGTCAGCGGGTACACGCCGTCCTCCAGGGCGTCCAGGCGGGCCTGGATCACGGCGATCGGGGTGCGCAGTTCGTGCGCGATGTCCGCGACCGCCTGCTGCCGCTCGCGTTCGAGCGCCTGGAGGTTCTCGGCCATGTCGTTGAAGGAGTGCGCCAGCGCCGCGATCTCCCGCTCGCCGCCCAGCACGGGCGCGCGCGCACTCAGATCCCCACTGGCCAGCCGCGCCGCCGCGCCCGACACCGCCGAGACGGGGCGCGCCACCCGCCGCGAGATCAGGAACGCCAGCAGTGCCGACACGGCCGCCGCCACCACGCCCACCTGGAGCAGGCTGCGCTGCACGTCGCGCAGGAAGTCCTGCGCGCGGCTGCGGGGCGGCGGTTTCCCGTCGCTGACCCACAGGTTGCGGGGCCGCTTGCCGTTCGTGACGACCGCGTCGTCCCCGCTGGCCTGTTTCACCACGCCGCTGACATCCAGACTGCTCTCGAAGGGGTCCAGGTACGCGTCGGCGGCGCTGCCGGTGCGGATCACGGGCAGCGGGGGGGTCGGGGCGATCAGTTCGCCGCGCAGCGCCGCCGCCTGCTGCTCGCGCAGCAGTTGCCGCACGCCGCTGGGCAGCCGCTCGAACTCGCGTTTGACGACCAGATTCGAGAAGTAGAAGGTGCTGCCCACCGCCACGCCCACCACCAGCAGCATGGCCAGGAGCAGCGTCACGGCCAGCGGCTGCCCGCGCCGCAGTCCCGGCGGGCGGGGACTCATCCGGCGGCCTCCAGGCGGTAGCCGACGCCCCGCACCGTGTGCAGCAGTCCGCCGGCGCGCGCGGCGTCCAGTTTGCGGCGCACGCTGGCGAGGTGGGCGTCCACCACCCGTTCCAGCGCGTCACTGTCCGGCAGGGCCGCCGCGAGCAGCTCCTCGCGGGTGTACGCGCGGCCCGGGGCCTCGGCCAGCTGCGACAGCAGGCGGAACTCGGCGGGTGTAAGACTCAGGGCCTCGCCGTGCACGCGCGCCACGACCGCGCGGCGGTCCACCTCCAGCGGCCCGACCCGCAGGGGCCGCTCCGCGTCGTCCAGCAGGGCGGTCGCGCGGCGCAGCACGGCCTTCACGCGCGCCATCACCTCGCGCGGGCGGAACGGCTTGACGACGTAATCGTCCGCGCCGAGCTCCAGTCCCACGATCTGGTCGGTCTCCTCGGCGCGGGCCGTCACGAGAATCACGGGCGTGCCGCTCTCGGCCCGCACCGTCTTCAGGACGTCCAGGCCGCTGCGGCCCGGCAGCATCACGTCGAGCAGGATCAGGTCCGGGCTGGCGGCGCGGTACACGCTCAGGGCGGCGTTCCCGTCCGCGGCGCGCTCGGTGCGGTAGCCCTCCTGGCGGGCGTACGCCTCCAGGACCTCCGCCAGCTGCGGTTCGTCCTCGACGATCAGGATCAGGGCGCTCATGCCTTAAGCGTACGTGAATTGCGTGAAGGGCGCGCGAACGCGCTCAGCGGCGCAGAGCCCGCTGAGATCGGCTCGAATGCCCTCCTGGCGCGGAGAAACCCATCTTCGACAAATCTTCACGCGGGCTGCGCAGAGTCTTGACCGCCCACGCGCACGCTGGGCTCCATGAAACGCTCCCCATCGCCCCACCTGCTCACGCTGGCCCTAGTGCTCGGCGTCACGCACGCCCAGACCGCCGCGCCCCCCGACCTCACCCTGGAGCAGGCGTACGCGCAGCTGGCCCAGGCGCCCAGCGTCACCCGCGCCGCGCTGAGCGTGCAGGTTGCGCAGCAGAACCTCCAGGCGGCGCGCGCCGCGCTGGGCCTGACCGTCAGTGTCAATGGAAGTGCCAGCTACGCCGGGCCGACGACGACCACCGTGAACGGCACCACGACCGCCGTGAGCAGCAGCCTGTCCGGCACGGCGGGCGCGAACGTCAGCCTGGGCCTGCTGCCCTGGTCGAGCGGGCAGAGCAGCCTGCGGGCGTCCGAACGCAGCCTCGCGCTGGCGCAGGCGACCCTGCGCGACGCGAACCTGAGCACCCGGCTGAACGTCGCGCAGGCGTACTTCTCGGCGGTGCTGGCCACGCAGGACATCACCCTGGCGGGCCGCACGCTGGACCTGCGGCAGCGGCAGCTGACGGTCGCGCAGGCGCAGCAGGCCGCCGGGAACGCCACCGCCGAGACGGTCCTGAACGCCCAGAGCGCCGTGCAGGCCGCGCAGAACAGCGTGACGCAGGCGCAGGCCAGCCTGGACAGCGCCCGCCGCACGCTGGACGCCACGCTGGGCAGCGCGCTGGGCGGCGTGAGCTTCAGCACTTTGCCGGACGCCATCCTGACCCTCCCGGACCTGACCGCACTGGTCGCCCGCGCCCGCGCGAGCAGCAGCGACGTGATCAGCGCCCAGAATGCCCTGGCGAGCGCGCAGGAGAGCCTGGAGGCCGACCAGCGCGACGCCCGCCTGCCCGACCTGACCGCCAGCGTCGGCTACGGCGGCGGTTCGGCTGGGACGGTCAGCGCCACGCTGAACGTCAAGCAGGGCACCCTGGGCGGCAGCTACAGCCTGCCGCTGGGGGACCGCGCGGGCACGGGCAGCAACCGCCTGACCGCCAGTGTCAGCGGCTCGTACGTCGTGTACTCACCCGCTCAGCAGGCCGCATTGAGTGCCGCTCAGGCGGGCGTCACGCAGGCGCAGCTGTCCCTGACCGTGGCGCAGCAGAACGCCGAACTCGACGTCCGCAGCCGTTACGTGACGCTGCAGACCAACCTGAACGCCGTGCAGAGCCGCGCCGCGCAGGTGCAGGCCGCGCAACTGGCCGTGCAGACCGCCCAGGCCCGCCTGGACGCCGGGACCGGCACCGCCGACGACCTCGCCGCCGCCACGCTCAGCCTCGCGCAGGCGGAGCGGGACCTGCTGTCCGCCCGCATCACCGCCCAGCTGAGCCTGACCCAGCTTCTCAACGCCGCCGGAGGCCCCCAATGACCCACACCCGTACCCGATTCCTCACCCTCAGCCTGGGCCTCGCCCTGCTCGTGGCGCCCGCCGCGCACGCCCAGACCGCCCTCAGCGCGGGCAGCGCCGTCACCGCCGCGCTGAACAGCAGCAGCGACGTCAAGACCGCCCAGGCGAACCTCGACAAGGCCCAGGCGGCCAGCCGCGCCGCGCAGGCCGACCCCAGCACCCTGGTCGCCGCGAAACTGAGTGCCAGCAACGCCGAGAAGCTCTCGCAGGCGGGGCTGCGCGCCGCGAAACTCAGCTCCCTGCAGAGTGCCATCAGCGCGTACACGGCCCTGCTGGAAGCGCAGGAGAACGTGGAGGTCCAGACCCTCCAGGTGCAGGTGGACACCAAGAGCGTGCAGGTCGCGCAGGTGAAGCTCGGCATCGGGAACGCCACCACCCTGGACGTCACGAACACGCAGAACACCCTGGCCGCCAGCACCCAGGCCCTCGCCGACGCCCGCGCGCAGCTGAACCTCGCCGCCGCGAAACTCGGCACCCTGACCGGCCTGGGAAGCAGCGTCCGCGCGGGCAGCGCCATCACCGCCCCCAAACTGAGTGCCACGCTGGCGGCCCTCCAGGGCGGCCTGGGGACCCTCAGCAGCCTCATCAGCGCCGCGAACGACGTCGCCAGCGCCACACTGAACGTGAAACTCGCCGACAACGACTTCACGCCCACCCGCACCCTCCAGGACGCGAAAACCGCCCTGGCGAACGCGCAGCGCAGCCAGGACAGCGCCCAGAAGACGGCGGGGCAGACCCTGGCCAGCGCGTACCAGGCCGCGCAGAACGCCTACGAACTCCAGCAGGTCGCCCTGAGCCGCGAGGCCGCCGCGCAGAAAACGTACACGCAGGACAGCGCGCGCCTCAGGAGCGGCACGATCAGCGCCGTCGAACTCCAGGCCACCCAGCTGACCCTCAAGAAAGCCCAGTACAGCCGCCTGCAGGCGCAGAACAACGTCACCGAGGCCCTCGCGGCGCTGTCGGTCGCCGCCGGGCAGAACCTCACCGGCATCGGGGGCGCGCTGTGACCACCACCAGCCCCGCCCGTGCCGCCGCGCCGCGCCGCCGCTGGCCGTGGGTGCTCGGGGGCCTCCTGCTGGTCGGTGCCGGCACCGGAGGCGTCCTGTACACCCGCAGCCACAGCGCGCAGACCGCTGCCGTCACCGCCACGACCACCACCAGCCGCGCGCAGCCGGGCGTGGTGCGCGTCTCCGTCAGCGGCCCCGGCACGCTGGAAGCCGCGCAGACCCGCACGGTCGGCGCGGACCTGACCGCCACCGTCGGCGCCGTGCCCGCCGTGGGTGAACGTGTCACCAGGGGGCAGCTGATCACCACCCTGAGCAGCGACAGCGTCGAGCAGAACGTCCAGTCGGCGCAGCTGAACCTCGACAAGGCCCGCGCCAGCCTGGACGCTGCGCGCGCCAGTCAGGCCAGCAGCGCCGCGCAGCGCGCCAGCAGCGTCGTCAGCGCCCGGAGCAGCGTGACGCAGGCCGAGCAGAGCCTCGCGGACGCTCAGCGCACCCTCAGCGGGCAGCGGCAGCTCGCGGCCATCGGGGCGCTCAGTGCCTCCGCGCTGGCCGACGCGCAGTCCGCCGTCACCAAGGCGCAGCAGAGCGTGGACAGCGCCCGCGCCAGCCTGAGCAGCGCCCTGACCCAGCAGCAGACCGGGGCGAGCACCGACGCGCAGAACCTGCGCAGTCAGGCGCTCGCCGTGCAGCAGGCGCAGGACAGCCTGGACGCCGCCGCGCAGGACCGCACCGACCTGAAGGTGTACGCCCCGATGAGCGGCGTGGTCAGCACCGTCACCGCCACCGAGGGCGCCGTCGTCACGAGCGGCGCCAGCATCCTGACCCTGATCGACGACACCACCCTGAACCTCCCGGTGCAGATCGACGAGACCGAGATCGCGGGCGTGAAGGTCGGGCAGCGCGCCGACGTGACCCTCGACGCCTTTGACGGGCAGACCTTCAGCGGGAAGGTCGTGCGCGTTTCGCCGGGCGCGACCCAGAGCAGCGGCATCAGCGTGTTCACCGCCACCGTCCAGCTGACCAACCCGGATGGACAGCTGCGCGCTGGCATGACCGCAGAGGCCGAGATCGTCCAGAGCGAGGCCCAGGGCCTCCTGATCCCCAGCAAGGCCGTGCAGACCGTGCGGAGTCGCAGCTACGTGCAGACCCCCGCCGCCGCGCCCGGCGCCGAACCCGAACGGGTCCGCGTGGAGACCGGCGCGACCGACGGGACGAACACCATCGTCACGGATGGCCTGAGTGCCGGGCAGGAGGTCGTTGTGCCCGGCGCCACCCGCCGCGCGGGCACCTCCGGCACCGGCAGCCAGGGCGGCGGCCAGAACAGCCGACAGGGCGGATTCGGCGGCGCGCCCGGCGGCTTCCCCGGAGGCGCGCCGTGATCACGCCGCAGGTCACCCCGGCCGTCCCCGCGCCCAGCCTCGCCCCGGCGGTCGTGGACCTGCGCGCCGTGCGCAAGGTGTACGCGCAGGGCGACGTGATCTTCGAGGCGCTCCGGGGCGTGGACGTGCAGATCCTGCCGGGCGAGATGGTCGCCCTGATGGGACCGTCGGGCAGCGGCAAGACCACCCTGATGCAGATCATCGGCCTGCTCGACCGGCCCAGCGAGGGCGGGTACTGGCTGGGCGGCCGCGACGTCACCACACTGAGCGAGAACGAACGCGCCGGCGCCCGCAACCTGGAGATCGGCTTCGTGTTCCAGGCGTTCCACCTGCTGCCCCGCCTGAACCTCGTCGAGAACGTCGAGGTCCCCCTCACGTACGCCGGGGTGCCGCCCCGCGAGCGGCGCGAGCGGGCCATGCAGGTCCTGGCGCGCGTGGGGCTGGCCGACAAGGCCCGCAACCTCCCCAGCCAGATCAGCGGCGGGCAGAAACAGCGCGTCGCCATCGCCCGCGCGCTGGCCGGACGTCCCCGCCTGCTGCTCGCGGACGAACCCACCGGGAACCTCGACACCCGCACCAGCGAGGAGGTCATGGGCCTGTTCAGCGACCTGCACGCCGAGGGCACCACCGTCGTGATCGTCACGCACGAGGACGACATCGGCGCGTACGCCGGGCGGGTCATCCGCGTGCGTGACGGCCTGATCGAGAGTGACCGGCGCCAGACGCCCCGGCGTGGCCTGGGGGGCCACCCGTGACCGCAGGCCCCCTCCCGCAGACCGGTGCGGTCGCCCCGACCCCCGCCATCCCCCGGCGCGGTGGGATCGGCCTGAGCGGCGCGTTCACCATCGCGTGGCGCGCCATTGTCGGCACGCCGCTGCGCTCGGTCCTGACCGCGCTGGGCGTCATCATCGGCGTGGCCGCCGTCGTCGCGCTGACCGCCATCGGGCAGGGCAGCACCGCCGGGGTCACGAAGAACCTTGAGAGCCTCGGCACGAACCTCCTGACCGTGCAGAGCGCCCGGGGCGGGGGCGGCGGGAGCCTCGTGCGCGCCGGACCCCGCCAGACCATCACCGTCGAGGACGCCGAGGCGCTGGCGGGCGCCTTCCCGGACCGCGTGGCGGGCGTCGCGCCCAGCGTGACCAGCAACCTGCAGGCCAAGGTCGGCCCGAACAACGCCCAGGTCAGCGTCGTGGGCACCTGGCCCGCGTATGAAACCGTGCGCAACAGCCCGGTCGAGACCGGCGCGTACTTCACCGACGCGGACGTCAGCGGCAGGAAACGCGTCGCCGTGATCGGCCACCAGACGCTCCTGGACCTGTTCGGCGACGGCACCGAGGGCAGCGCCACTCCGGAGCAGGCCCTCGGGCAGAAGGTCCGGCTGGGCAGCGTGACCTTCACCGTCAGCGGCGTCCTGCCCGACAAGGGCAACAGCGGCTTCGGGAACGCCAACAGCCAGGTCCTCATTCCCCTCAGCACGTACCTGCAACGCTTCTCCCGCACGAACAGCGCCGGGGGGCAACCCACCGTCAGCACCGTCTACCTCCAGGCCACCGACGCGAAGGACCTCACGCAGTTACAGACCGACGTCACCGACCTGCTCATGACCCGCCACGACCTGAGCGACCCGGACAGCCTGGACTTCCAGGTGCAGAACCAGGCGGACAGCCTCGCCAGCCTGAACTCCATCACGAACACCCTCACCCTGTTCGTCGGCGCGATCGCGGGCATCAGCCTGCTCGTCGGCGGCATCGGGATCATGAACATCATGCTCGTCTCGGTCACCGAACGCACCCGCGAGATCGGCGTGCGCAAGGCCCTGGGCGCCCGGCCCCGCGACATCCTCACGCAGTTCCTCGTGGAAGCCAGCCTGCTCTCCATCGGCGGCGGCGTGATCGGCATGCTCCTCGGCGTCGCCCTCGCCTTCGGCGGCAAGGCCCTGAACATCACCCCCGTCTTCAGCCTGCCTCCCATGCTGATCGCCTTCGCGTTCAGCGCCCTCGTCGGCGTGTTCTTCGGGTACTACCCCGCCGCACGCGCCGCAAAACTCGACCCCGTCGATTCCCTCAGATACGAGTAACAGGAGACCCCACATGATCCGCACCCCTCTGATCCTCACGGCCCTGATCCTCACTGCCCTCGGCGCCGCCGGTGCCCAGACCGGCACGACCGGCCAGCGTCAGATGACGCCCGAGATGCAGGCCCGCCTGAAAGCCATGCAACCCGTCACCGACCTCGCGCAGACTGTCCGCCTGCTGCCCGACCTGGAAAAGAACAAGGCCACCGCCCTGACAAAGGCGCAGGCCAAGCAGCTCCTGCCGATCCTGACCACCCTCCAGAAGGCGAGCAGCGTGCAGCCGAACGACGCGAAGAAGTACCTCACGCAGATCGAGGACCGGATCCTGACGGGCAAGCAACTGGCGGCGCTCGACACCCTGCTGCTGAAGGCCGAGCAGGAGCGCGAGGCCCGCCGCACGCAGAACCAGAGCGGCCAGAACCAGAGCCAGCGGGTGCCCGGCATGCCCGGCGCCCTCGGCGGCCTGATGGGTGGCCAGCGTCCCGCGGGCGCCAGTCAGGCCGGGCCGGGCCAGAACAGCCAGGGCGGCCAGCCCGGCCAGCCCGGCCAGTTCAATCCCTTCCGGCAGGGCCGCAGCGCCGAGCAGCTGGGCGCGTACATCAAGGTGCTCCAGAAAAAATAATGGACAGGGGAGAGGCGCGCTGGGACCTCCCAGCGCGCCTCTCCCCTCCCGCTCAGCCGTTCAGCAGGCCGTCCTCGCGCAGCACGTCCAGAAACGCGTCCACGACCGCCGGGTCGAACTGCCGCCCAGCCTGTTCCCGCAGCGCGTCGGCAGCCGCCTGCACCGACCACGCCAGTTTGTACGGCCGGGCGCTGACCAGCGCGTCGAAGACGTCCGCGACACTGAAGATCCGCGCCAGCAGCGGAATATCCGGCCCCGAGAGCCGGTCCGGGTACCCGCCGCCATCCCAGCGTTCATGGTGGTGCCGCACGACCTCGCGGACCTCACGCGGGACGAACATCTCCTCGCGCAGCAGCTGATCCCCGACTTCCACGTGCCACTGCATCGCCTCGCGTTCCACCGGCGTCAGCGGCCCGGCCTTGCGCAGCAGCCGGTCATCCACCGCGACCTTGCCGATGTCGTGCAGGTACGCCCCCCAGCGCAGGTGCTGACGCTGCACGTCACTCAGGCCCAGCTGCCCGGCCAGCCGCAACGCCAGCGTGGTCACGCGGTCAGTGTGACCGAACGTGTCCCCGTCACGGCTTTCCAGCATGCGGCCCAGGGTGCGTAGCGCCGCCTCGCGCGTGGCGTGCAGGTGCTCGACGCTGTCGGCCCGGTCCAGCGCCTGACTGATCCGCTGCGCGACCGTGTCAAGCAGCGTGACCAGTGAACCCGGGACCGGCACGCGCCGCACGAGGTGCATGAGCATCACCACGCCCACCACGCGGCCATCCACGCGAAGCGGCGCGGCGAGCCCGGTGAAGACGTGCGTCGCGTCCGCCCGGCGGGCCGACCAGGACTGGTAATCCGCGGCCACCTGCGTGCGGCCGGTCCGCAGCACCTCGCCGATCAGGCCGGTCGGGGACGGACGGGCAGACAGCACGTGGCGGGTCGCGTCCTGACCCTCGGGGTGCCCGGCCAGCACGGACAGCTGCACCTGCCCCAGGCTGTCCAAGACGACCACGGCGCCCACCGTGAAGCCCGACAGGTCCACCAGGGTCTGCACGGCCCGCTGCCCGATCTCCTCCGGACTGCTGAGGTCCGCGAGTTCCGCCGACAGCTGCGCCAGCTGCTCGAACTGTCGCGCGGCGGCCTGCGCCTCCTCCAGCGCGCGAGCGCGCGAATACGCCACGCTGGCCGCCTGCCCCAGCAGCGTCAGGGCCTGCGCCTCACCGCTGCCGAACTGGGTGTCCTGCGCCAGCCGGTTGACCGACAGCACCCCCAGCACCTGGCCGTCCGGGTCGAGCAGCGGCACGCCCAGGTACGTGTGCGGTATGGGCTGACCCGAGACGTACACCGTCTGCGGGTCACGGTCCGTGCGGGGAATCAGGGTTGCCTGCCCGGACTGCACGACCCGCCACGCCAGCCCCTGCCCGCGTGGCAGGTGACGGCCCACGGCGACCTGCCGGTGCTCACCGGCCGCCGCGACGATCTCCAGCTCATCCGTGTCCGGGCGGTACAGCAGCGCCAGCGCCGAGCCTGCCCCGGTGATCTCCAGTGCCAGGGTCACGCACTGCTCGAACATGTCCCCGCTGGACTGCGTGAGCAGCACCAGCGTCTGCGCTTCCAGCGCGGGCCGCAGGGTCTCCGGCAGGCCGGGCAGCAGCGGATCACGGGTCACGCGATCCGCCCGGGGATGGATCGCCGGGAGGGACTCCGGCGACGCGGGTGTGGCATGCCTTCACGCTAGCGCGACTGACCCGCCGCGCACCACTCCCCCCCGTCAGACGTGTGCCCGGTCCGGCACAGCCCCCGGCGCGGCGGCCGGGGGCGATCGTTCAGCGCGGCGGGGTCACTCCCACTCGATGGTGGCCGGCGGCTTGCCCGTGATGTCGTACACGACGCGGTTGATCTCGTGCACCTGGTTCACGATGCGGTTACTCATGGTCGCCAGGAACTCGTACGGAAGGCGGGCCCATTCGGCGGTCATGAAGTCGTCGGTGGTCACGGCCCGCAACGCCGCCGTGTACGAGTACGTGCGCTCGTCGCCCATCACGCCGACCGACTGGATGGGCGTGAGGATCGCCAGCGCCTGCGAGCAGCCGTCATACAGGCTGAACTCGCGCAGACCGCTGATGAAGATGTCGTCCACGCGCCGCAGGATGTCCAGCTTCTCCTCGCTGATCGCGCCCAGGCAGCGGATCGCCAGCCCCGGCCCCGGGAAGGGGTGACGCATACGGATGTGATCGGGCAGGCCCAGCAGGCGCGCGATTTCACGGACCTCGTCCTTGAACAGCGTGCGGAACGGTTCGACCAGCTTGAACGCGAGGTCGTCGGGCAGGCCGCCCACGTTGTGGTGGCTCTTGATGTTCGCGGCGCCCTCGCCCCCGGCGGACTCGATCACATCCGGGTACAGGGTGCCCTGCGCCAGGAAGTCGAAGGGACCGTACGCGCGGGCCTCGCGTTCGAAGGCGCGGATGAATTCCCGGCCGATGATCTTGCGCTTCTGTTCAGGGTCCGAGACGCCGTCCAGCGCCGCCATGAACTCCGCGCGGGCGTCCACGGTCACGAGGTTCACGCCCAGCGGTTTCAGGGCCGCCTCGACCTGCTCGCGCTCGCCGAGGCGCAGCAGGCCGTGGTCGATGAACACCGCCGTCAGCTTCTCCCCGACCGCTTTTGCAAGCAGCAGGCCCAGCGTGCTGGAATCCACGCCGCCGCTGATCGCCAGCAGCACCCGGCCGTCCCCCACCTGCGCCTGCACGTCCGATACCAGCTCGTCGATGATGTGCTCGGCGGTCCAGTCGCGCGTCACGCCGCAGATCTCCAGGAAGTTCGCCAGCAGCTGCCCGCCCTTGGGGGTGTGCACGACTTCCGGGTGGAACTGCACGCCGTAGCGGCGCGTCTCGCGGTTCTCGATGGCGGTGACCGGGGTGTCCTCGGTCTGCGCCACGACCTCGTACCCGGCGGGCAGCTGCGTGACCGAGTCGCTGTGGCTCATCCAGGCGACGAACTCACCCTGGATGCCCTCGAACAGCTGCCCGCCGTACTGCGTCAGGTCGGCCTTGCCGTACTCGCGTTTCCCGGCGCGCTTCACGTCCCCGCCCGCCTGCTGCGCGAGGTACTGCATGCCGTAACACACGCCCAGCACCGGAATGTCCAGATCCAGTACGCCCGGCGCGGGCTTCGGGGCCGCCTCGTCATAGACGCTGCTGGGGCCGCCCGACAGCACGATCCCCTGCGGCTTCTCCCGCAGGATGCGCTCCAGGGGCGCGCTGCCGGGCAGGATCACGCTGTACGCCCCGAGTTCACGGAAGCGGCGCGCGATCAGACGCGTGAACTGACTGCCAAAATCCAGAATAACGACGCTCATCGTCCCCGATTCTGTCACGCGCCCGGGCCGCGGGCGTCCCGGCGGGACAGACGAGCGCCCGGCCCGCCGCGTGACACGGCGACCGGCTCAGCGGTCCAGGTCGATGGTCACCGGCTGCGAACGCGGCACCGTGACCGTCATGCTGCCCGGCGCGAACCCGTCCACGACCACCCGAACGCGGTACGTTCCCGGCACAGGGAACGTCACGCGGCCCGGCGCGGTCCCCAGCGACGCCCCCGGCGCGAGGTTCGCCTCCTTCGGGGACTGCTCGACGGACAGGCGCGCCGTGGCGCCCGCCACGCCACGCACCGTGAACTGCACCGTCTGCGCCTGAGGCGCGGCGGAGGCGTCTGCCCCGCCGGACGCCGCACCCGCCCCGGACACCTGCGGCACGCTGGCGGGTGTCACCGGACCGGCCCCACGCGCCTGCACGACCCGCGTGAGAAGCAGCGCCATCCCCACGAACGCGGCGACCAGTACCACCCAGAACAGCGCCCGCCACACCAGCGGACGGCGCGTCCGCACCGGCGCCGGGGCCTCCCGCACCACCCGCCAGGAATCGTCCTCGTCCCAGCCGATCCGGATCGGTTCGCCCACCCGCCGCCGCGCAGGCAGCGCCCCGACCGGCACCTCCGCGGCCGGGCCCTGATCCTCCCCGGCCGCCGGGTCGCCGGGCAGCGGCGCGCGGCGCAGCGATTCCGGCAGGCGCGGCACCTCGCGGATCTGCACCCCGCTGCGCGGCGCGGGCGCGTCCGTCTCCCATTCCGGCAGGTCGTCGAAGCCGATCTGGATCGGGGCGGGCGCCACGGGCGGCTCCTGCGTGCGCTGCTCCTGCTGACGCTGCTCCAGTCGCTGCGCCCGGCGTTCGGCGGCGGCCTGGGCGTCCCGCTGCGCGTGCTCCTGCCGCGCCTCATGCTCGCGGCGGCGGCGTTCCTGCGACGACAGAGGCCCCCCGGTTCCTGCCGGTTGCGCAGGCACGTCCGGCAGGACCGGCGGCTCTGCCGGGGCAGATCCTTTCGGCGCTCCGGCCTGCCCGGTCCCGGCGGCGGGCGCGGGGATGGCCCCGTCGCCCAGCACGATCGGCGTGCCGTCATGCGCGGGCGCGTCCGCTGCCACCGGCACGTCAGCCGTGATCCCCGTGCCCCTGGCGTCCGGCAGGATCGCCGCAGCGGGCGGCAGCGTGGGACCGTCAGCTGGAACGACCGGGGCCAGAGCAGATGCCGGGACGGCCTCCACACTGGCCGCAACAGTGGCCGCAGTGGCCGTCGGGACGGGGGTGGTCAGCTCGTCCGGTGCGGCCGCCTCGCGCGTGGCGCCCAGGCCCGGCAGGCGGAAGCGGCTGCCCCGCCCGCGCCGCCCACGCGCCTCCGGGGCGTCCCCGGCGGGGGGCGTGTTCGGGGCGGGCTGGGCCGGGGTGGCCTGCACCGAGGCCACCTGCACCGTGGCCACCTGCACGGAGGGTGCCTGAGAGAACGCCGTGGGGGCCGCCGCCGTCGGGGTGGGGTCCGTCAGGGCCGGGACCGGCTCGGGGGTGACCGGTGTGGTGGCGGCAGACGCACCGGGGGCCGCCTCCGTGTGCTCCGGCGTGTCGGGCGCGGCGCGCAGTTGCGTGGTGGGAGCGTGCAGCAGGCGCAGCGCCGCGCGGGCGTCCAGGGTGCCCGGCGCGTCCAGCAGGGGCCGCAGCGCGCCCGGCACGCCGCCCATCTCGTGCAGGATGACCGCCAGGGCGTACAGGTCGTCGGCGGGCCGCGCGTCGCCACCCCAGGGCAGGCCCGCCCCGGCCAGGCGGACCTCGCCGTCTACGCTCCACAGCTGCGAAGCACTCAGGCCGCCGTGGACTACGCCCCGCCCGTGCAGCGCCGCGAGGGCCGCGAGCGCGCCGCGTGCCGTGAGGTCCGGGTCCTGCGCGGGCCGCGCCTGCAGCGGCAGTTCCGTCACCATGAACGCCTCCCCGGCGACCAGCACGCACTCCGCGAAGGGCAGCACGCCCGGGTGGGCGGGCAGGTCAGGCAGTGGCAGCGGGCCGGGCAGGCCGTGCAGCAGGACCGGCATGCCGGTCAGGCGGTCCGTGGCACGCAGCGTCCGCACCGGACTGTTCATCCGGCCCGGCAGGTCACGCGCG
Organism: Deinococcus soli (ex Cha et al. 2016); assembly: GCF_001007995.1. Taxonomy (NCBI): domain Bacteria; kingdom Thermotogati; phylum Deinococcota; class Deinococci; order Deinococcales; family Deinococcaceae; genus Deinococcus; species Deinococcus soli (ex Cha et al. 2016). The sequence continues at coordinate 2,729,201 of NZ_CP011389.1, forward strand.
GCCACATAGGGGCCAAGGGGCTTCACGGCCCGCAGTATAGGCTGGCGTCCGCCCGGTCCGGCGCGCACAGGCGGCGGGGCGCAGTGTGACCGCGTGGCTTGCCGCGCCCCGCGCTTTGCGCTACTAATTGCGGGATATGCGTGACGCCCTGATGGCCGCCCTGAGCACCGTGAACGACCCGGAACTCCACCGGGATCTCGTCTCGCTGGGCATGATCGAGCACGCCAGCGTGGACGCGGGTGTGGCGCACGTGAAGGTGAACCTCACGACTCCTGCCTGTCCCCTGAAAGGCCAGATCGAACACGACGTGCGCGCCGCCGCGCTGACCGTGCCCGGCGTGCAGGGCGCCGTGATCACCTTCGGGGCCATGGTCCGCGCCGCCGCGCAGCCCGCCCTGCCCGGCGTGAAGCACGTCCTGCTGGTCGGCAGCGGCAAGGGCGGCGTGGGCAAGAGCAGCGTCGCCGTGAACCTCGCCGCGAGCCTCGCACTGGACGGCGCGCGCGTCGGGTTGCTTGACGCGGACGTGTACGGCCCCAGCGTGGCGCACATGCTCGGCCAGAGCGGCGCGAAGGTCACCGCGAACGAGGACCGCAAGATGCGCCCCCTGGACGCCCATGGCGTGCGCTTCATCTCCATGGCGAACCTGTCCCCGGCCGGGCAGGCGCTCGTGTGGCGCGGGCCGATGCTGCACTCCGCCATCCAGCAGTTCCTGAAAGACGCCGCGTGGGGCGAGCTGGACTACCTGATCGTGGACCTGCCCCCGGGGACCGGCGACGTGCAGCTGTCCCTGACGCAGACCGTGCAGGTCACGGGCGCCGTGATCGTCACCACCCCGCAGGACGTGGCGCTGATCGACGCGGCCCGCGCCGTGGACATGTTCCGCAAGGCCAGCGTGCCCGTGCTGGGCGTCATCGAGAACATGAGCTACTTCGTGGCGCCCGACACGGGCATCGCGTACGACCTGTTCGGGCGGGGCGGCAGCCGCAAACTGGGCGACCACACGCCCCTGGGCGAGATACCGCTGGAAGTCAGTGTCCGCCAGGACGCCGACGCGGGCACCCCGGCCGTCGTCGCCCACCCAGACAGCCCGGCCGCGCTGGCGCTGCGGCAGGCGGCCCGCGCGCTGGCCGGGCAGGTCAGCGTCCGGACCCTCGCGCACCTCCCGGACCAGCTGACCGTCGTATGACCGCCGCGCGTCTCCACGGGGCGGGGGGCAGGCCGTGAGCGCCGCGACCCTCGCCCCGGCCGGTGCCGAACGCACGAAGACCCGCCTGCTGGAACTCGTCAAGCGGCACGGCGCGCAGACCGCGCAGGACCTCGCGCAGCGGCTGGACGTCAGCGTGCCCGCCGCGCGGCGCCACCTGAGCGACCTGCAGGAGCAGGGCCTGCTGGAGGTCCGCACCGAACGGCCCGGCGGGCGCGGACGGCCCCAGCACGTGTTCGTCCTGACCGACCGGGGCGAGGCGGCCTTCCCGAAGACGTACTCCAGCCTGTGCGTGGACGTCCTGCGCCACATCGAGGGCCTGTTCGGCGAGGACGCCCTGCTGCAGGTCCTCGACGCCCGCAACGCCGAGATCGCCGGGCGGCTGCGCGCCGACCTGCCCGCCGACCGGCCGCTGGGCGAGCGGGTGCAGGCCCTGGTGGGCCGCCTGAACGAGCACGGCTTCGACGCCACCGCCGAGCAGGACGACCAGGGCGGGTGGGTGTTCACGCAGCGCAACTGCCCGAACCTGACGGTCGCGCGGCAGTACGCGCAGCTGTGCAGCGCCGAAATCACGCTGTACACCGACCTGCTGGGCGTGCCCGTCGCCCGCGACACCCGCATCGCCTGCGGGCAGGCCTGCTGCCGCTACCGGGTCGGGTAACGGCCGTGACCGAGTTCCTGCCCGCGCTGGACGACGCGCCCAGCCCGCTGTACTCCATCGTGGCGTGGCCGCCCGAGGCGCTCGACAGCTGGCTGCGCCGCCTCCAGGACCGCCTGAACGTGCGGGGCTTCGGCCTGCCGCACCTGAACGTCCGCGCGCCCTTCCAGACGAGCCTGCGCAGCGCCGATCTGGTCGCCACCTGCCGCGACGTGCTGCGCGGCCAGGAGGCGCTGGACGTGCAGGTGCGCGGCTGGAAGCAGCTGCCGGGCGTGATCTTCCTGGAGTGCGAACTGAGTCCGCAGCTGCGCGCCCTGCACGACCGGAGCCTGACGATCGGCCCGAGCAGCCGCGCCCGCTACGACGGCCCGGAGTACCGCCCGCACCTGACGCTGGCGCTGGGCGTGCTGAAGTGGGCCGAGCCGGTCCTGTGGGAGGAGATCCGCGACCTGACGCCGCCCGTCACGCACTTCCGGGTGGAGGCCCTGAGTCTCACGAAGGAACATCGGGGCGAGGTGCAGGAACTGCACACCTTCCCGCTGCTGGACCTGCCGCCCGCCGACCCGCCCGGCGTGGAGCACGGCGCCGAGGTGGCCCCCAGCTGACGGGCACGCCCACCGGGCGCAGTCACTCGCGGGTGATGACGTACACGTCCACGTTGCGGGTCTGCCTCAGCACCGAGCGGATGATGTCCCCCCGCAGGACTTCCTCCCAGCGGGAGCGGCTGCTCTCACCCAGCACGACCTGCGTGGCCTGCGCGGCCTGCACGTGCCGGATCAGGGTGGCCGCCACGCCGCCCGCCGGGTCGAGCACGATGAATTCGCCGCCCAGCGCGACCGTGACCGCGCGGAAGGTGTCGAGCAGCCGCGCGCGTTCGGCACTGATCCGCCCGGACCGCACGGTCACGACCTGAAGGTCGGCGTGCAGGCGCTGCGCGAGCTGCCCGCCGCGGCGGATCAGGCGCGCGCCGGTCTCCTCGGCGGCCACGGCGACCACCACCCGCTCCTGTACGCCCAGGCCGGTGCCCTGGCCCGCCCCCAGATCGGCCGCGCCCTGCTCGACGACGTGCGCCACCTGCCGCAGCGCCAGTTCCCGCAGCGCCGTCAGGTTCGGCAGCGTGAAGAAGTTCGTCAGGGCGTGCTCGGCCCGCTCCGCGCCGTACACCGCGCCGGACCGCACCCGCTCACGCAGGTCAGCGGGCGTCAGGTCCACCAGCACCAGTTCGTCCGCGCCGCCCAGCACGGCGTCCGGGATGCGCTCGCGGACGCGCACGCCAGTCAGGCGCGCCACCGTGTCGTGCAGGGACTCCAGGTGCTGCACGTTCACGGTGGACAGCACGTTCACGCCCGCGTCCAGCAGCGCCTCGACGTCCATCCAGCGTTTCTCGCGGGCGCTGCCCGGCGCGTTCGAGTGCGCCAGTTCATCCACGAGCACCACGTCCGGACGGCGCGCGATCAGGCCCGCCACGTCCAGTTCACCCAGCGTCACGCCGCCCCGCACGACCTCCAGGCGCGGGAAGACCGGCAGGCCCGCCGCGGCCGCCTGCGTGAACGCCCGCCCGTGCGTCTCCAGCACGCCGATCAGGGCGTCCTCGCCGCGTTCCAGGCGGTCGCGCAGTTCGTTGAGCGCGCGGGTGGTCTTCCCGACCCCCGCCGCCATGCCCACGAACACCCGGTGCCGCCCCCGCGCCGGGCGGGGAGCGCCGGGCATCGCCAGCCGCTCGGGTTCAGGCGGCGTGACGACTCACCGTCCCAGCCGGTCCAGGGCGAGGTTCAGTTCCAGCACGTTCACGCCGGGTTGCCCCAGGCCCAGCACGCCCCGCTCGGTGTGGTCACGGACCAGCGCCTGCACCTGCGCGTCCGTCAGGCCGCGCGCGCGCGCCACCCGCGCCACCTGCACCGCCGCGCCCGCCAGGGACACGTGCGGGTCGAGGCCGCTGCCGCTCGCGGTGAGCAGATCTGCCGGAATCTGCGTGACGGGGATGTTCTCCCGCGCGGCGATCGCCTGCGCCTGGGCCTGCACGCGCTCGCGCAGCGCGGGGTTACTCACGGCGAGGTTGCTGCCCGACGCGTTCACCGGGTCGTAGCCGCTCCCGGCGGCGCTGGGCCGCCCGATGAAGTACCGGTCCCCCGTGAAGGGCTGCCCGATCAGCGCCGAGCCCACCACACGGCCGTCCTCGCGGATCAGGGACCCGGTCGCCTGCGCGGGAAACAGCGTGCCACCCAGCGCGGTCGTCACCGCCGGGTACGCGAGGCCGCCCAGCACCAGCCACAGCGCCGAGAAGCGCAGCCACGCACTCCACCCCGGCTGGGGCGCGTCAGAAAAGGTTGGTTCGGGAAGGGCAGGGGAGGGCATGTCGTTCAGGGTCATGATGAAACCTCTTGGGGAGTGCGAGGTGGGGGAACGGTCCCCCGGACCTCGCCGGGAGGGAGTGCTTAGGCGCCGATCAGTCCGAGGAGCACGTCGATGAGCTTGATACCCACGAACGGTACGAGCACGCCGCCCAGCCCGTAGATCAGCAGGTTGCGGGCCAGCAGCGCGTCGGCACTGCCGGGCGAGTAGCGCACGCCGCGCAGCGCCACCGGAATCAGCGCCGGGATGACCAGCGCGTTGAAGATCACGGCGGACAGGATCGCGCTCTGCGGGCTGCGCAGGTCCATCACGTTCAGCGGGGCCAGCGCGGGAATCTGCGTGGCGAACAGCGCGGGCAGGATCGCGAAGTACTTCGCGACGTCGTTCGCGATCGAGAAGGTCGTCAGCGCGCCGCGCGTCATCAGCAGGCCCTTGCCGATCTCGACGACCTCGATCAGCTTGGTGGGGTCGGAGTCCAGGTCGATCATGTTCGCCGCTTCCTTGGCCGCCTGCGTGCCGCTCTGCATGGCGAGGCCCACATCCGCCTGTGCCAGCGCCGGGGCGTCGTTCGTGCCGTCGCCCATCATGGCGACCAGCTTCCCGCCGCGCTGCTCCTCGCGGATCATGGCGAGCTTGTCCTCGGGTGTCGCCTCGGCCAGGAAGCCGTCCACGCCGGCCTCGCGGGCGATGGCCTCGGCGGTCAGGGGGTTGTCCCCGGTGATCATCACGGTGCGCAGGCCCATGCGGCGCAGCTGCTCGAAGCGTTCGCGCATGCCAGGCTTCACCACGTCCGACAGGGCCACCACGCCCAGCACCCGTTCGTCACGGAGGACCACGAGGGGCGTGCCGCCCGCGCGCGCCACCTCGTCCACCAGCGGGGACAGTTCGGCGGGCACGCTGCCGCCCCGCTCGCGGGCCAGGCGGGTGATGCGGTCGGCGGCGCCCTTGCGGATGCTCGTGCCGCCTGCGTCCACGCCGCTCATGCGGGTCTGCGCGGTGAACTCGAGAAACGCCGCGTCCGCCGGGGTGGCGGGCGTCACGCCCTGCGCGCGGGCCAGCGTCACGATGCTCTTGCCTTCCGGCGTGGGGTCCGCCGCCGAGGCCAGCGCCGCCGCGCCCGCCAGTTCCTCGCCGCTCACGCCGGGCAGCGGCAGGAAGCGCGTCGCCTGACGGTCCCCGACGGTGATCGTGCCGGTCTTGTCCAGCAGCAGGATGTCCACGTCCCCGGCCACCTCGACCGCCTTGCCGCTCTTGGCGATCACGTTCGCCTGCAAGGCCCGGTCCATGCCCGCGATGCCGATGGCGGGCAGCAGACCGCCGATCGTCGTGGGGATCAGGCACACGAGCAGCGCCACGAGCGTCACCACGTCCACTGTCGCCCCTGCGAACCGCGACAGGGGCAGCAGGGTCGCCACGACGATCAGGAACACGAGCGTCAGCGCGGCCAGCAGGATCGACAGGGCCAGTTCGTTCGGGGTCTTCTGGCGGCTGGCGCCCTCGACGAGCGCGATCATGCGGTCGAGGAAGCTCTCGCCGGGCTGCGACGTCACCCGCACCACGATCCGGTCGGACAGCACGCGCGTCCCGCCCGTCACGCCGCTGTGGTCGGTCCCCGCCTCGCGGATCACCGGGGCGCTCTCGCCCGTGATGGCGCTCTCGTCCACCGCCGCCAGACCCCCTACGACCTCACCGTCACCGGGAATCATCTCGCCCGCCTGCACCACGATCACGTCCCCGCGCCGGAGCTGGGTGCTCGGGATGACCTCCTCGCGACCGTCCAGCACCCGGCGGGCCGGGGTGTCCTCGCGCGCCGAGCGGAGTGTGGCCGCCTGCGCCTTCCCGCGCGCCTCGGCCAGCCCCTCGGCGAAGTTCGCGAACACCACCGTGAACAGCAGCAGCAGCGTCACGCCCGCCGGGTAGCCCCACGCCTGCCCGCTCGCGGCGGCCTGCACGGTCAGCAGCAGCGTCAGCACGCCGCCCAGCAGCACCACGAACATCACCGGGCTGCGCACCATGAAGCGCGGATCGAGTTTCACGAAGGCGGCCTTCAGCGCGGCGCGCATCAGCGCCGGGGCGAACACGCCCCCCTTCGGGGTTTTCTGCGGCACAGCGGTCATTTCGTCACGTCCTTCACGGTATTCAGCGTCATTTTCTCTGCAACTGGTCCCAGCACCAGCGCCGGGGCGAAGTTCAGGAGTTGCAGCAGCAGCATCACGCTCAGGAGCATCCCGGCGAACACCGGCGTGTCCACCCGCAGCGTCCCGCTGCCTTCAGGCGCGGCGCGCTTGGCGGCCAGCAGGCCCGCGATCGCCAGCGGCCCCACGATCGGCAGGAAACGGGCCAGCAGCAGCACCAGCGCGCAGCTGAGGTTCCACCAGGGCGTGTTGTCGCCCAGGCCCTCGAAGCCGCTGCCGTTGTTCGCGAACGCCGAGTTGTACTCGTACAGCACCTGCGACAGCCCGTGGAAGCCGGGGTTCGAGTTCGCCGTGACCGCCGGGTTCGCCAGGGCCAGCGCCGTGAAGCCCAGCACCAGCAACGGCTGCAGCAGCAGGATCAGCGACGCCAGCTTGATCTCGGGGGCCTCAATCTTCCGGCCGAACAGTTCCGGCGTGCGGCCCACCATCAGGCCCGCCACGAACACCGTCAGGATCACGAACACCAGCATGTTGATCAGCCCCACGCCGATCCCGCCGTACACGTCGTTCAGGAACATGCCCAGCTGCGGCACCAGCCCGCCCAGCGGCGTGAACGAATCCAGCATGCCGTTCACGCTGCCGTTACTCGTCTGCGTGGTCAGCGCGGCCCACAGCGCCGTCGCGTCCGCGCCCAGGCGCACCTCCTTGCCCTCCATGTTCGGGCCCAGCGCGGACAGGCCCGTCAGGGCGGCGTTCGGCATCCGCTCGGCGAGCACCGCGCCCAGCGTCAGCGCGGCGGACAGCACGCTCATGACGCCCATCAGCACCAGTCCGAAGCGCGGGCGGCGCAGGAACCGCCCGGTCGCCACGACCAGCGCCAGCGGGAACAGGATGATGCTGACCGTCTCCAGCAGGTTCGACAGTGGCGTGGGGTTCTCCAGCGGCACCGTCGAGTTCGGGCCGTACCAGCCGCCCCCGTTCGTGCCCAGCTGCTTGATCGCCACCATCGGCGCGACCGGCCCCACCGGGATGGTCTGCGTGGTCACCGCCTGCCCCTCCACGGTCTGAGGCTGCACCAGCGTCGCCGTACGCGCCCCCGCGAAGGTGCTCGGCACGCCCTGCCACGTCAGCAGCAGCGCCAGCACCGCCGCAGACACCGTCAGCAGCGCCGCGCCGCGCGTCACGTCCAGGAAGTAGTTCCCCAGGTGCGCGTCCCCACGCAGGCCGCGCAGCACCGCGAACAGCGCCGCGAAGCCCACCGCCGGGGTGAAGATCTGAAGCGCCGTGATGCCCAGCATCTGCGACAGGTACGACAGGCCACTCTGCCCGCTGTAATGCTGCTGGTTCGTGTTCGTGATGAACGACGCCATCGTGTGCACCGCCGTGTCCCAGCGCAGGTTCGCGATGCCGTCCGGGTTCAGCGGCAGACCCCCCTGCAGCAGGTAGGTGGCCAGGGCCACCAGCCCCACGATCACGTTCGTGCCCAGCAGCGCCCCCACGTACGCGCGCCACGACATGCCCCGCGCGGCGTCCACGCCGCACGCGCGCAGCAGACCCGCCGTGACGCGCGACGCCGGGGCTTCCATCAGCCGGGCCATGAACAGCCCCAGGGGAAGGGCCAGCGCCAGCGCCAGCCCGTAGGTGAGCAGGATATCCATCAGAACCGTTCCGCCTTCACCAGGGCGTACAGCAGATACGCGCCCAGCGCCAGCACCAGAATGAGAAGCAGTGCGTCCATGCCGACCAGCCTGCGCCGCCCCCCGCCCGGGCGGTATGCTCCGACCGGCCCACCGCCCTGGCCAGATGGCCAGTCCACACACCACCCACCGCGCCCCTACGCTGAACGCCGGACGCCACATGACCACCACTCCATCTGCCCCTGACCCGGCTGCCCCCACCCCGGAACGCAGCGAACGCCGCCTGCTGGGCGCCAGCGTCGCCCTGATCGCCGCGACCACCCTGACCGACGTCCTGACGCCTGCGTCCCTGGTCATCGGCACCCTGGTCAGCGCGCCGCTGGCCCTGGCCGCGCTGGGCGCCAGCCGCCGGGCCACCCTGAATCTCACGGCGCTCGCCATCGCCGGGAACGTCCTGGCGGGCGTCGTGAACGCCGCGCGGGACGGCGCGACCCCCACCGACCTCGGCAACCGCGCCGTGAGCATCCTCGCGGCCATCCTGGTCGGCTTCCTGAGCCTGCGCGCCCGCGAGGCCGCCACCCGCGCCGCCCGCCTGCACGAGGAGGAACGCCGCCTCCAGCGCGAACGCGCCCTGCGCACCCTGATTGAGGCCGTCAGCGGGCCCCTCACGCAGGCGCAGTTCGTGACGCGCGCCGCGCACGCCCTGCAGGACTTCACCGGCGCGGCCGCCGTCGAGATCGGCAGCGTCGACCGCGCCGTGCTGCGCGAACCCCACGCCCACACCGGCCCCGGCGAGGGCCGCCTGGGCCGCCGCCTGCCGCTGGACCTGCTGGCCCGTCCCGCCACCCGCGAGGCCGGAGCGCCCAGGGACAGTCAGGTGTGGGCGGTCGGCGGCGGCGACACCTTCGTCGCCCGTCTCACGCGCCCCAGCGACCCGGAACTCCTGATCCTCCTCACCCGCCCCGCCGCCCCCCCCGACCAGCTGTCGGAAGCCGTGCAGACCCTCCAGCCGCTCCTGGACCGCACCGCGCTGCTCGACGACCTGCACGCCCGGCAGGCCCAGCTCCAGGAACGCGGAGAGTTATTGCAGGACCTCATCTACTCCTTCAGTCACGACCTGCGCACGCCCCTGATGGCGAACGCCGTGAACATGCGCTCCGCCCTCAAAGGCGCCTACGGCCCCCTCCCGGACGACTACGCCGCCACGCTCCGCAACGGCCTGGACGCCAACGCCGCCCTGCTGACCCTGGCCGATCAGCTGCTCCTGGTCGCCAAGTACGAGAGCGGCGAGGAGGACAGCGAACTCCAGAGCGTGCCGCTGCGCGACCTCGTCCTGAACGTCACCGAGCAGCTGCGGCCCGCCGCCGCCGCGCGCGGCGTGACCATCGAACCCACCCTGGACGGCGCGCGCGTCCCCGGCCGCAAACACGACCTGCGCCGCGCCGTGCAGAACCTCCTCGACAATGCCGTTCGCTACGCCCCGCCCGGCAGCGCCGTGCACGTCACCCTGGCCCGCCAGGACGGCGAGGCGATCCTCAGCGTCCTCGACAGCGGCCCCGGCGTCAGCGCGCCGCGCGTCCCCACCCTCTTCCAGCGCTTCCGCTCCGGCGGCGCTGGCGGCGGCACCGGCCTGGGCCTGTACCTCACCCGCCGCATTGCCGAACGCCACGGCGGCACCGTCACGTACGCCCGCACCGCCCGCGCCCAGAGCGTCTTCACCCTCACCCTGCCCCTGGAGGACGCATGACGCGGCTCCCGTCCGTTCCGTTCACCACCCGGAACATCGCCGGGTGGCGACCTCCACTTCCGGCACCCGCTCTACTCCCACTCTGCGGAGCAGCTCTGCGAGTCGCATCCGCTCGGGTTGTACTGGTGCACACCAGTCAACCGGAGGTGACATGACCACCCACGTCCTGCTCGTCGAGGATCACGCCTTCACCCGCGACGGCCTGCGCGCCGCCATCAACCTCGAACTCGACCTGCGCGTCACCGCCGAGGCCCGCAGCGGCGAGGAGGCCCTGGACGTCCTGGCCCGCACCCAGACCGGGCCGCAACCCGTCCACGTCGCCGTGCTCGACATCGGCCTGCCCGGCATGGACGGCATCCAGACCGCCGCCGAGATCGGCCGCCGCTACCCGCAGGTCCGCATGGTGATGCTCACCGCGCACGATCTGCGGGACGAGGTGCTGGCCGCCCTTGCCTCCGGCGCGCACGCCTACTGCCTCAAGAGCGCCGACCCGGACCTCCTGCTGCTCGGCATCCGCGCCGCCGCGTCCGGCAGTGCGTACCTGGACCCGCAGATCGCGCATCACGTGCTGGGCAGCATCCGCACGCCCCACGCGATCTCGCCGCTGACCCCGCGCGAGACCGAGGTGCTGCGCCTCATCGCCGACGGGCAGGGCAACCGAGACATCGCCGCGAACTTAGGCATCAGCGTCAGCACCGTGAAACTCCACGTGCAGGAGATCCTCGTGAAACTCCACGCCGCCGACCGCACCCAGGCCGCCGTCCAGGCGCTGAGGCAGGGCCTGCTGTAACCCCTCAGCGCCGCGCGATCACCAGCAGCCCGGACACGATCAACCCCGCACCCGGCAGCATCCGGGGCGTGATGTGCTCCCGCAGCAGCCACGCCGCCCAGAAGGTTCATTGAGACATGACGGCAGTATGGGGGGCACGTCGGTTCAGGGCATCTGAGGCAAACCCGCCGTCGTGATGAGCACCCCATGATGGTTTTCGCAGAGCAGCCAGCCAAAGTTCCTGTGAACGACGTAGTACTCGCAGAATGGCACCTCCGCGACGGCTGCGGCGGCTGCCCTGGCGGTCCCCTCAAACACCCAGAATGGGTCCTGCCGTTTCGTCCCCGTCCAGTCCTCAAGCAGCAGCCACACGGCGGCCTCTGGTTCGACGAGGCTGTGCAGCCAGACGGGTGGATCTGCCGACTGGTCCTCTGGCGTGAGCTGACGGGAGTCGAGGGGGCCTTTCAGCACCGTCCAGAGCCACCGCTGCGGGGAACGATCGGTGCGCTGGGTCGTGAAGGTCGTCAGGATGCTGGAGAGGACCGCCGCGTACTGTGTGAGGCGCACAGCACGGAAGTGCTCCGGAGGGAAGCCCCGTTGCCTGACGCTGGCTTCCAGTTCGGTTCTCATGGGTGCCAGGGTAAAGCGGAAGTGGCCCCGCAGGTCATGCAGGGCCAGTCCTCCGAGATGCCCTTGCCTTACGCTGGGACGGTCTCTCCGGCGAGGTGCAGCCACGTGCCGAGCACGCTGTCGGGGTTGAGGCTGACCGAGTCGATGCCCTGTTCCATGAGCCACTGGGCCAGCGCGGGGTGGTCGCTGGGGCCCTGGCCGCAGATGCCGACGTACTTCCCGGCGCGTTTGGCGGCCTGGATGGCCTGACTCATGAGGGCCAGCACCGCCTCGTTCTGCTCGTCGAACAGGTCCGCGACGAGGCCCGAGTCGCGGTCCAGCGCCAGGGTCAGCTGCGTGAGGTCGTTGCTGCCGATCGAGAAGCCATCGAAGTGTTCGAGGAACTGGTCGGCGAGGATGGCGTTGCTGGGAATCTCGCACATCATGATGATCTTCAGACCGTTCTCTCCGCGCTTCAGGCCGTTCCTGGCGAGGATCTCGATGACCTGCTCGGCCTCACCGACGGTGCGGACGAAGGGGATCATGACCTGCACGTTCGTGAGGCCCATGTCGTCCCGCACGGACCTGATCGCCTCGCATTCCAGCGCGAACGCGGCGGCGAAGTCGCGGGAGCGGTAGCGGCTGGCGCCCCGGAAGCCGATCATGGGGTTCTCCTCGGTGGGTTCGTAGGCCGGGCCGCCGATGAGGTGGGCGTACTCGTTGCTCTTGAAGTCGCTCAGGCGCACGATCACGGGTTTCGGTGCGAACGCGGCGGCGATGCTGGCAACGCCCTCGGCGAGCTTCTCGCGGAAGAAGTCGCGTGGACTGGCGTACCCGGCGGTGCGCTCCTCAATCTGCGCCTTCACGTCGTCGGGGACGTCCGGGTAGTCCAGCAGCGCGCGGGGATGGATGCCGATCACGTTCGAGCAGATGAACTCCACGCGGGCCAGCCCCACGCCCTCGTGGGGGAGCGCCGCGAAGGAGAACGCCCGGTCGGGCGAGGCGACGTTCATCATGATCTTCATGCCGACCTCGGGCATGTTGCCCAGCTCGACGCGGTTCACGCGGTACGCGAGGCGGCCCTCGTACACGAAGCCGGTGTCGCCCTCGGCGCAGGACACCGTGACCTCCTGCCCGCTGCGCAGTTCACGGGTGGCGTTCCCGCTTCCGACGACAGCAGGGATGCCGAGTTCGCGGGCGATGATCGCCGCGTGGCAGGTGCGCCCGCCGCGGTTCGTGACGATCGCCGAGGCGCGTTTCATGACGGGTTCCCAGTCCGGGTCGGTCATGTCCGCGACGAGCACGTCGCCGTCTTGCACGCTGTCCATCTGGGAGACGTCCCGCACGACGCGCACGACGCCCGCCCCGATGCGGTTCCCGACCGCGCGCCCCTCGACGAGCACGGGGCCCTTCCCGGTCAGTTCGAAGCGTTCCAGGGTCTTCCCGGTGCGGCTCTGCACGGTCTCCGGGCGTGCCTGCAGGATGTAGATCAGGCCATCGCGCCCGTCCTTGCCCCACTCGATGTCCATGGGGCGGCCGTAGTGGTTCTCGATGGTCACGCACTGCCGCGCCAGCTCGGTCAGGTCCTCGTCCGACAGGCTGAAGGCCCGCTGCTGCGCCTGGGGGACGTCCACGGTCTGCACGCCGCCCTGCGGGGCGTACTCCATGCGCTTCTGTTTGCTGCCCAGCGTGCGGCGCAGGATCGCCTTGCGGCCCGCATTCAGGGCGGGTTTGTACACGAAGAACTCGTCCGGGTTCACGGCGCCCTGCACGACCATCTCGCCCAGCCCGTACGAACTGGTCACCAGGACCGCGTCGCGGTAGCCGCTCTCGGTGTCCAGCGTGAACGCCACGCCCGACGCGCCCAGGTCACTGCGGACCATGCGCTGCACGCCTGCCGACAGGGCCACCTCACTGTGCGCGAAGCCGTGATGCACGCGGTAACTGATGGCGCGGTCGTTGTACAGGCTGGCGAACACCAGCCTCACGTGACGCAGCACGTCATCGATCCCACGCACGTTCAGGAAGGTCTCCTGCTGCCCCGCGAAACTCGCCTCGGGCAGGTCCTCGGCCGTGGCACTGGACCGCACCGCGACGTCCGGCTCGGTGCCGCCCGACTCGGCGGTCATCGCGGCGTACGCGTCCCGGATGGACCCTTCCAGCGCGGCGGGGAGGGTGGCAGCCTCGACCTGCGCGCGGATCTCCCGGCCTGCCTGCGCCAGGGCCACCACGTCGTTCACGTCCAGGGCACGCAGGCGGGCGTTGATGCTCTCCTCGATGCCGTTCTCCTGCAGGAACAGCCGGAAGGCATCCGCAGTGGTGGCGAAGCCGCCGGGGACCCGCACCCCGGCCCCCGCCAGGCCCTGGATGAGTTCACCCAGAGAGGCGTTCTTCCCGCCGACGATCTCCACGTCGGTCATCCTTAGTGTACCCAGCACGCGAATCATATCCATTGGTTTTCACCGTTCCTGCGAGGTTCCAGCGAGCTGGAAATGGGCGAATTAGTGTGTCCTGCTGTTCACACCTTACCGGACGCCGCCCCCCATCACAGCCACCCACCGGGTAACACCCGGGTATACGTCCAGACAGACCGAACCCGGCAGGACCCGCCCGCCCCCGCATGTCACGCTGAACCCATGCCCGAGCCCCGCACCGTCCTGATCGTCAGCGACCACACCGGCCTCACCGCCGAGAACATGGCCCGCGCCCTGCTCGCCCACTTCCCCGATCAACCCCTGCGCTACCTGCGCCGCCCCTTCACCGCCGACCCCCAGGCCGCCCGCGCCGTCTGCCGCGAAGTCACCGCCCTCTTCGAGCGCGGCGAAGCACCCATCATCTTCACCACCGTCACCCAACCCGACGTCCTGCGCGAACTCCAGACCGCCCCCGCCGAAGTCTTCGACCTCCTCGGCCCCGGCCTCAGTACCTTAGAGACGCAGTTCGGCACGCCCGCCGTCCGCCAGATCGGCCGCCACCACGACATGCACGACAGCGAAGCGTACCTCTCCCGCATGGACGCCCTCGACTTCGCCCTCGCCACCGACGACGGCATCGGCGACAAACAGTACGCCCACAGCGACGTCATCCTGGTCGGCGTCTCCCGCGCCGGCAAGACCCCCACCAGCCTCTTCCTCGCCCTCCAACACGGCATCCGCGCCAGCAACTACCCCCTCGCCGAGGACGACTTCGACCGCACCGGCCTCCCCATCCCCCTCGAAGCGCACCGGCACAAACTCCACGCCCTCACCATCGATCCCCGCCGCCTGCACGCCATCCGCACCCAGCGCAAACCCGGCAGCCGCTACGCCAGCCTCGAACAGTGCGAACACGAAGTCCGCCGCGCCGAACGCCTCTTCCAGCGCGCCGGCCTCCCTGTCCGCGACACCACCAGCGCCAGCGTCGAGGAGATCGCCGCCGCCATCCTCAACGCCCTGCGCGCCAGCCAGTAAACAGAAGGGCTGATCATGCCCCGAAAGGCGCGATCAGCCCCACAAGCGGCCGGGGGTTCCGGCTGCGCGACGGAACCCCCAGAGTCAATACAAGACGCAGGAAGACGCAAAACAAGACGCTGAAGAGGACGAAAGAGACAACGAAATAGAAAACGAATCGGGAAGACGCTGGAGAAGACGGACGACTCTGAAACCGCTGACGAAGAAGGTGAGATTATTTGGTGGTGCTGGCCGGGCCCTGGCCGGTGATGCAGCAGTCAAGCTCAGTGTGAAGATCGGGCGCAGCCTTGACCTGTGCCAAGAGAAACAAGACAAGAATGACGCTACGTCCTAGAACACTCTTCATATCCATTGACCTCCAAACACTGCTTGACTGCGCTTAGTGTGCCGCCGTGGTGGTTAACCGCTGGCCAATGGGGTAAATCTGCACGGATCTATGAGAGGCAGCGCAAAATATGGACGGTGGTTTAGTTGTCAAGGGCGCGTTTGGCGGCAGCTCTCGTGTGCTGGCTGAGATGTGATAGGCCGGCCTTGGCATATGCGGCGATGGCGGCGCTCCATGCAGATTCAAACAAGGGGTTCAGATGGGTGGCCTTGAGGTACAGGTGAGCGGCTGCAACAGGGTCGGTCACCTCGATTTCGCTGCCAACCGCCATCAGCAGGGCCAGCCACTGGTTGTCCAGAAATTCCCGCATTTCCACAGCCCACTCGGTTTCAGCTTCAGGCAGGAACGCCCCTGGATACGTGTCGGCGAGATGATGCCGGTCCACTGAACTGTCCGGCTTCTGCCAGCTTTGCAGCGCAACCGCATCACACCGGATGTCCAGCTTCTCGGCCAGTCGGTAGACGCCGTTGGTCAGTGGCAGAGGATCTTGCGAGCCCAGGAAAGGCCGGAGGGCCTGTCGGAGTGCGTGGAGCGCCTGTTTGAAGTAGGAGCCCAGTTCCGTGCGTGCTTCACCGTCCCAGAGTGCGGTCATCAGCTGATCCCGAGTCGCCGCTCCCTGAAGACAGAGGAAGGCCAGCAGCTCGCGTGATTTCCTGAGCCGGATCTGCACGTCGGTTCCGTTGACCGTCACAGTGAAATTACCCAACAGGGCAATCCGCACCGTCGGTCTGGCCCGGACAGCCAGTCGCCGCGCGGCCCCGCCGCCCAGGTGGTGGTCGGCGAACGCGGCGTAGAGGGGAGCCAGCCGGTCTGTATCTACGGCAAGGGCCAGTTCACCTCCTATCCGAGAGAGGACTTCAATCAACTCGATACTGGCCTCCTGGAGCGAAACCCCTGTTGACCAGCGGCAGAAGGTTCTGAAGGCGTGGGACCGCAATCTGAAGCCGTCCATCAGGGCCACGCCTTCAATGACTGCCTCGAAATAGGGGATCGCGCGGGCGACGTGTCCGTGCTCCACCTGAATCATGCCGGTGTAGAACGAATGGGCAATAAAGTCGAACTCCTGTTTTGGATTCAGTGAATCGATCTGACGCTCAAAGGTATTGAAGTCGATCTTACCTGTTCGCCAGAGGCACTCAGCTCTGAAAGCCCGCGCAAGTACATTGAGTCGGTCGCTGCCCTGAACGCTCTGAGTTTCTATGGAGAGGTCGAGATGATGCAGCGCGGTGTCGAACTTTTCCTGCAGAAGGTAGAGTTCTCCGAGAATCAGGTGAGTCGTGTCGCGGCGATGGTCATTCAGTTGCTCCGCACGCTTGAGCACTTCATGAATCATTCCCAATGACTCTTCAGGACGACCTTCGAAGAACAGGCGATAGCCGAGATCCATTCGCAGGGACAGGCTCTCACTGTGTCCACCGAGCAGGTCGAAGAGACGCAGGGCCTCACGGGCGTACCGGTCCTGCGACTCGAAGTCATCCATCGAGGCGCTGACGTTCTGAGCGAAGTACAGGGCGCGGGCCCTGGAGCGAAGTTCCGATACCGGAATCTCGTCGAGGACGTCCGCCATGAGCCGTTGCGCTTCAGACGCACTGCCCAGTTCGACCAGCGCGCGGGCCTGGGAACAGATCAGCCACCAGCGGGTCACCTCATCCGGCTGCGCGTCCAGTCCGCGCCGCGCATGGGTCAGGCGGGCTTCCGGCCCGCTGCGCATGGCAGCCAGCAGGCTCAGACCCAGGTGAATCCGGGCGTCGGAGACGGGGTCGCCTGCCGCGCGCAACAGGCAGATCTCGGCGGCGTCTGTTTCCCCGGTCTCCAGCAGGGACAGTGCGAACTGACCTGTCCGCTTCGAGTCGAGGGTTCGGCGGCGCAGCAGGCGCACGATGTCGTCGTATTTCCCCTCGCGTTCCAGCTGGTCGATCCGGGTGGCGAGCGGGTCGCGTTTGGGGGTGGGGGGGGTGGTGGCGGGGCTGTCGAGCTGCACGTTGACGTACCAGTCGCCGTTTCTGGCCTGGGTGACGCGGCCGCCCTGGACGCGTCCGGTGGTGAGGAGGTGGCGCTGGTAGTTCCCGAGCCGGGTGGGGATGGTGTGGCGCCCGCTGAGGGTCCAGAGGGTGACGTGGCCGGTGACGGGGTTGATGCGGAGGCTGCGGGCGTCGAGCCAGTAGCTCTCGCCTTTCAGGCCGCCGCGGGTGTTGTGGCGGGCGTCGTGCGCGGCCTGCGCGGCGGCTCGGCGGGTGGCGTGGGGGAGGGCGGGGGCGTCCGGGTGGGTGGTCAGCAGGTCGTCGGTGGGGGTGTCGGGGTTGCGGCGGGCCTGGACGAGCAGGGTGTTCATGAGGCGGCTGACGTGGGTGCGCGTGTCGCTCAGGGCGCTGACCTGTTCGGGCGTGGGTTGCAGCGTGAGTCGCACAGGCGTCTCCTGGGAAGGTTCGAACGGGGGGTTGAGCGGGAATCTGGGTGCATGTATAGCAGGTGAAGGCGGCTGGGAACTGTGGGCTTTTCGGGATATGCCACCGCTTCCAGCGGCGCGGCTGCTCCAGCCAGAAGTGCTGTGCCGGGTGGTGTTCAGATGACGGGACGCCGGAGGCCCTGGTGGGAGCCTCCGGCGGTGGGGGTGGGTGCGGGTCAGCGGTGGGCGCGGTAGCGGCGGATCAGGGCGTTGGTGCTGCTGTCGTGGTGCAGGTCGGGTGTCTGGGCAGCGTGCAGTTCGGGGACGATCTTCCCGGCCAGCACCTTGCCGAGTTCAACGCCCCACTGGTCGAAGGAGTTGATGTTCCACACGGCGCCCTGCACGAAGACCTTGTGCTCGTACAGCGCGATCAGTGCGCCCAGCGTGTGGGGCGTGAGGCGGTCGGCGAGAATGGTGTTGGTGGGGCGGTTCCCGTCGAACACGCGGTGCGGGGCGAGGTCCGCGGGGACGCCTTCCTCGAGGACTTGGTGCAGGGTCTTGCCGAAAGCGAGCGCCTCGGTCTGCGCGAACACGTTGGCCATGAGGAGGTCGTGGTGGGGCGCGCCGCCCTCCAGGGGCAGGGGGTTGAGGGTCTGGCAGAAGCCGATGAAGTCGCAGGGGATGAGTTTGGTGCCCTGGTGGATCAGCTGGTAGAAGGCGTGCTGGCCGTTCGTGCCGGGCTGCCCCCAGATGACCGGGCCGGTCTGGTAATCCACCGCCCTGCCGTCCAGGGTGATGTGCTTGCCGTTGCTTTCCATGTCGAGCTGTTGCAGGTACGCGGGGAAGTACGCGAGGTACTGGTCGTACGGCAGCACGGCGTGACTCTGCGCGCCGAAGAAGTTGTTGTACCAGATGCCCAGCATGCCCAGCAGGACGGGCAGGTTGCGCTGCAGCGGAGCGGTGCGGAAGTGCTCGTCCATGGCGTGGAACCCGGCGAGCAGCTCGTGGAACCCTTCCGGGCCGACGGCGAGCATCAGGCTCAGGCCGATGGCGCTGTCCATGGAGTAGCGGCCGCCCACCCAGTCCCAGAAACCGAACATGTTGGCGGTGTCGATTCCGAACTTCTGGACGGCCTCGGCGTTGGTGGACACGGCCACGAAGTGCCGCGCGACGGCCGCGTCGTCGCCCAGCGCCGCCAGGAGCCACGCGCGGGCGCTGCTGGCGTTCGCCATGGTCTCCTGCGTGGTGAAGGTCTTGGAACTCACGATGACCAGCGTCTCGGCCGGGTCGAGGTCACGGGTCTTCTCGGTCAGGTCGGTGCCGTCCACGTTCGACACGAAACGCAGGGTCAGGTCCCGCTGCGCGTAGTGCTTGAGGGCCTCGTAGGCCATGACGGGGCCCAGGTCGCTGCCGCCGATGCCGATGTTGACGATGTTCTTCAGGGGTTTGCCCGTGTGGCCCAGCCACGTCCCGGCGCGCACCTGATCCGCGAAGGCCGCCATGCGGCCGAGTACCTCATGCACGTCGGGGACGACGTTGTGGCCGTCCACGAGCACGGTCGCGCCTTCCGGGGCGCGCAGGGCAGTGTGCAGCACGGCGCGGCCCTCGGTGACGTTGATCTTCTCGCCCGCGAACATGGCGTCGCGCTTGGCCGTCACGCCGGTCTCCCGCGCGAGGTCCAGCAGCAGGGTCAGGGTCTCGTCGGTCACGCGGTTCTTGCTGTAGTCGAGGTACAGGCCCGCGCCCTCGGCGCTCAGGCGTTCGCCGCGCGCGGCGTCCTGCGCGAAGAGGTCGCGCAGGTGGGTGCCCTCCAGGGCGCGGTGGTGGTCGAGCAGGGCGCTCCAGGCGGCCGTTTGCGTGATGGTCATGCGCGTCTCCCTTCGGCTGGCACCGGTGCGTGGGGCGCCAGCCTGTCCGCCCGCGAGGATACTCCCGCCCGGGCGGACGCACGGCAGGGTGTGTAGGGAGGCGGCTCTCAGGTGTCACTCATGTTCATCGGGGAAGGCGGCATATGACGTGGTGCGGAGCCCGGACGCAGGGCCCCTGGGCAGCGTCGGGGTGCGCCGTCAGGTTCCGTCAGAGAATTGTGTGAGTTGCATGACTACGCTGACGGCATGACCAGGAAGGTGAGGGACATGGACGCGACATGGGGCCGCTGGGGCACCCCCTACCTGGAGGAACAGAAGGAACCGGAGGCGCCCGCCGTGGTGAGCAGCGCCGCCGACCTGAAACCCCTGTCGCCCGAGGCGATCCGCCGCGCCATCCACGCCGAGGAGCAGCGGCAGGTGTTCGCCCTGCTGGGTCGCCTGCGCCGCAGCCGCCTGGGCTGACTCCTGGCCCTCCTTCCCATCCGATCTGCGTTCGCCGCCCCACGCCTCTCAGGTGTCAGGGGCGGCGTTCCGTTTGACAGGCCAGCGCCCCTTCCCATCCGGGGGCGCGGCGCGCTTGAATGCAGCCGTCAACTGCGTTCATCCCGGGCCTCCCTTGCCGCATGGAGGCCCTCCCGCCTGCTTTCCCGGAGGTTTCCCACCGTGACCCACCTTCCTTCTGTCAGAACCCTGCAAGACCGTGACGTGGTGATCGTCGCGGCGGTCCGCACGCCCATCGGCGCGATCCGTGGCGCGCTGTCCACCGTCCGGCCCGACGACCTCGCCGCGCACGCCATCCGCGAGGCGGTCGCGCGCAGTGGCGTGCCCGCCGACCAGATCGAGGAGGTGATCCTGGGCTGCGCGAACCAGGCGGGCGAGGACAACCGCAATGTCGCCCGCATGGCCGCCCTGCTCGCGGGCCTGCCGGACACGGTGGCGGGCCTGACCGTGAACCGCCTGTGCGCCAGCGGTCTGTCGGCCATCAACACGGCGGCCCGCGCCATCCGCAACGGCGACGGGGACGTGTACGTGGCGGGCGGCGTGGAGAGCATGACCCGCGCGCCTCTCGTGATGCCGAAGGGCGCGCAGGCCTTCGCGAACGGCAACGTCACCGCGTACGACACGACGCTGGGCTGGCGCTTCCCGAACCCCGCCATGGAGGCGCTGTTCCCGCTGGAGGCGATGGGGGAGACCGCCGAGAACATCGCACAGCGCTCCCGCGAGGGCGCCTACCGGGGCGGTGAGATCACCCGCGAGGACCAGGACGCCTTCGCGCTGGACAGTCAGCGCAAGACGGTGGACGCCCTGAACGCCGGACGGTTCAAAGGCGAGATCGTGCCGGTGCAGGTCAAGGGCCGCAAGGGAGTCGCCGTGTTCGACACCGACGAGCACCCCCGCGTGACCCGCACCGAGGGGGGCTTCACCCTCGCCACCGACGAGGCGACCCTGGCGGGCCTGAAACCCGCCTTCCGGGGGGGCGGCAGCGTGACCGCCGGGAACGCCAGTGGCCTGAACGACGGCGCCGCCGCGCTGATCCTGATGAGCGCCGCGAAGGCCCGCGAGCTGGGCGTCACGCCGCTGGCCCGCTGGGTGGGCGCGGCGGCGGCCGGCGTGGAGGCCCGCGTGATGGGCCTGGGTCCCATTCCCGCCACCCGCAAGCTGCTGGACCGCACCGGCCTGAGCGTGCAGGACCTGGACCTGATCGAACTGAACGAGGCCTTCGCCGCGCAGGCGCTCGCCTGCATCCGCGAACTGGAATTGCCCGAGGAGCGGGTGAACGTGAACGGCGGCGCCATCGCGCTGGGGCACCCGCTGGGCATGAGCGGCGCGCGCCTGATCGTGGCGCTGACGCACGAACTGGCGCGCCGTGAGGGCCGTTACGGACTGGCGACGCTCTGTGTGGGCGTCGGTCAGGGTGAGGCCGCCATCATCGAGAGGATCGAAGCATGACGGCGACGGCGACGCCAACGGGTCTGAAACATGTCCCAGTCATCACCGCCCCGGAGGCCGCGGCTCTCGTCCAGAGCGGGCAGACGCTGCTGGTGGGCGGCTTTGGCATGACCGGGAACCCGGTTCACCTCGTACACGCGCTGGCGGACACGGACGTGCGGGACCTGACGTACGTGGCGAACAACGTCGGCGAGGCGGGCCTGAGTGGCGGGCGACTCCTCCGCAACGGGCAGCTGAAAAAGGCCATCGGGTCGTTCTTCACGAGTAACCGCGAGGCGGTGGCCGCCGCTCAGGAGGGGCGTCTGGAGGTGCAGCTCATCCCGCAGGGGTCGCTGGCCGAGGCGCTGCGGGCCGGGGGCGCCGGGATCGGGGGCTTCTACACGCCCACCGCTGCCGGGACCGTCATCGCGGGGGACGCCGATGTGCGCGTGCTGAACGGCCGGGAGATGGTGTTCGTGCCTGCCCTGCGCGGCGACGTGGCGTTCGTGCGCGCGTGGCGGGCGGACGAGGCCGGGAACCTCCAGTACCGCCTGACCGAGCAGAACTTCAACCGCGCCATGGCGACCGCCGCCGACCTCGTCGTGGCAGAGGTCGAGGAGATCGTCCCGGTGGGCACCATTCCGCCCGAGGGGGTGCACACGCCGGGCCTGTATGTGGATTACCTCGTTCAGGCGACCCTGACCGCCGAGGCACTCGGCAGCAGCGCCGACGTGAAGGGCAGCAGCAAGAAGGTGGACGAGGCGCGTATGCACATGGCCCGCCGCGCGCTGGCGGAACTGCGGCGCGGGGACGTGGTGAACCTCGGTATCGGGATTCCCACGCTGGTCGCCGATCTGATCACCCCGGAGCACGGCGTGAATCTGCACACCGAGAACGGCATGCTGGGTGTCGGCCCCGCGCCCGAGCAGGGCGGCGCGCTGGACTACCCGGTGAACGCCGGGAAGATCCCGGTCACGGCGCTGCCCGGCGCGAGCTACTTCGACAGCGCCGAGAGTTTCGGCATGATCCGCGGCGGGCACGTGGACGTGGCGGTCATGGGCGGGTTGCAGGTGGACGCGCAGGCGAACCTCGCGAACTGGGCGGTGCCCGGCAAGCCGCTGCTGGGCGTGGGCGGCGCCATGGACCTCGCCAGCGGCGCGCGGCGACTGATCGTCCTGATGACCCACACTGACCCGGACGGCACGCCCAAGGTTGTCACCGAGTGCACGCTGCCACTGACCTCGCGCGGTGCGGTGAGCATGATCATCACCGACAAGGCCGTCTTCGAGTTCCGGTGTGGAGCGCTGACCCTGACCGAACTGATGCCCGGCGCCACCCTGGACGAGGTGCGCGCCAGCACGGGCGCGGCCTTCACGGAAGCCCTGTAACCCGAACGGCAGCGGGCCGCCCTGGTGATCCGGGCGGCCCGCTGTCCGTGCCGGTCAGTCTTTCAGCTCGCCCCGGGCCGTGCTCTCCGGGGCCAGCGCGCCGTACATCAGCAGGCTGAAGCGGTCCTGCCAGTCGCGCAGCACCTCGCGCTGGTCGCGGTGCCCGCCGTGCAGCAGCGCCAGGATGAACGCGTCCACGAGCAGCACGCTCAGCATCTGCACGTTCGCCTCGGGGCGCAGGCGACCCTGGGCCTGCATGGCCAGCAGCACGGGCTGCACCAGCGCCGCCAGCGTCAGCGCGGTGCGCAGGCCGTCGCCCGGGGCGCGCTCGGGTGCGCCGGGCCGCCCGGCCTCGGGTGGGGCGCCCAGCACCGCCTGGCCCACCGCGCCCACCAGATGCCGGTAGCGCACGCCCAGGTCGGCCATGCGGGCCGTGACCTTGTCCCACACCTGCTGCGGGTTCGCGCCGGCGTGCAGGCGTTCCATGGCGTCATCGCGGCTGGCCTGCACGGCCTTCTCGAAGTGCGCCAGGAGCATGTGCACCTTGCTGGGGAAGTAACGGTACAGGTTCGTGCGGCTAACATAGGCGGCCTGCGCGATGTCCTGCGCGCTGATCGCGTCCAGGCCGCTGCGGGCGAACAGCTCGAAGGCCGCGCGGGCGATCCGTTCGCGCCGCGCGTCGTCCTGTTCCTGCCGGTCTACCTTCACGCCCCCATGCTAGCGCGCGCGGCTCACGGCGGGCAGCCCCCGCCACCTTCATGCAGTTGGGGGGAGCGCTCTACCCCGGAGCATACCGCGAAACAAGGGGGGGACGCTGTGAACTGCTCGCATGACAGTCTCATGACCTTGCGACTAGAGTGAATCACCGGAGCCCGACCCACTCCTCCGGGAAAAGGAAGAGGTGAAAGCCGTGCACATCTACAAGCTGTCTGGCCGTAACGTTGAAGTCACCGATGCCATGCGTGATTACGTCGAGGAGAAACTCACGCGCCTGGATCGTTTCAATGACCAGATCACCGATGCACGCGTGACCCTGACCGTCCGCGACGTCCGCGACGCCGACCGCCGCAACCGCGTCGAGGTTCAGCTGAACGTCCCCAGCGGCATCATCCGCGCCGAGGAACACCACTCGGACATGTACGCCGCGATCGACCGGGCCAGCGACGTTCTGGAACGCCAGCTGCGCAAGTTCAAGACCCGCTACCTCAAGCACCGCCACGACGCCACGCCCCAGCCCGAGCCCGGCCCCGCCGAGGCCGACGTGAACGCCGGGGTGGACGACGTGACCGAGTTCATGCCCGAGATCGTGCGTCAGAAGCGCTTCGACATGCGTCCCATGAGCCCCGAAGACGCCGTGGCGCAGATGGAGGCGCTGGGACACGACTTCTACGTGTTCATGAACATGCGCACGAACGCCTGCGGGGTCGTGTACCGCCGCAAGGACGGCCACTACGGCCTGATCGAACCCAGCTGACCTGACGCAGGGACGGGCGGGAGCTGCCGGGAACGGGCGCTCCCGCCCGTCCCTGCTGTCCGTCCCGGCGGGGCGGGCAGGCTGTCCCGGTGTGGTCACCGCCTGATCTGGTACGCTGCGGCGTTGTGATCGCCCACGTGATCAATCCCGGAACCAGCGGCGTGAAACTCGCCTGCGCCCAGATCGAGCCCAGCGAGAACCCCGCCCTGCCGGGACAGCTGCGGCTGACGCTGACGCGCGCCGAACTGTCGCTGGACGCCCCCCCCACTGCCGGGCACCTGCCCGACCTCACCCGGCAGGTGCTGACCCTGACCGCAGATTGGCCCGCGCCGGACGCCGTGGTGGGGCGCGGCGGGTTCATCGGGCGGGTCACGACCGGCACGTACCGCGTGACCGAGGAACTCGCGGCGTTCGCACTGGCCTGCGACGCCGGGCAGGACCCCCCGAACCTGGGCGGCCCGCTGGCCCTGGCAGTGGCGAACGCGCGCGGCGTGCCCGCCTTCATCGTGGACCCGCAGAGCGCGGACGAACTGCTGCCCGAGGCGCGCCCCACGGGCCTGCGGGGCGTGAACCGCCGCGCGGAATTCCACGCGCTGAACGCCCGCGCGGTCGCCCGCCGCGCCGCGTACGAGGTCGGCAAGCGCTTCCAGGACGCCCGCGTGGTCGTCGCGCACCTGGGCGCCACCACCAGCGTGACCGCCTTCGAGGCCGGACGCGCCATCGACACCACGGGCAGCGGCGCGAACGGCGGCCCGATGGGCGCCCGCCAGAGCGGCCCCGTCCCCGCGCGGGACCTGCTGCGCCTGCACGGGCAGCTGGGCGAGCAGACCCTGCATCACCTCGCCGCCGAGAGCGGCTTCCTGGCCCTGACCGGCAGCGCGAACCTGCGCGAGCTGGAGGGCCGCAGCCTGGGCGACCCGGACGTCAGTATCGTCGCCGCCGCGTTCGTGCATCAGGCCGCCAAGGCCATCGGCGAGCAGACCGGCGCGCTCAGCGCCCGCCCGGACGCCATCGTCCTGACCGGCGGGATCGCCCGCTGGGACGAACTCGTGGACCGGATCGAGCGGCGCGTCGCGTGGATTGCCCCGGTGTTCGTGATTCCCGGCGAACTGGAACTCGAGGCGCTGGCCGAGGGCGCCGGACGCGTCCTGCTGGGCCAGGAGGCACTGCGCGAGTGGACGCCGCCCGCCGGGCCGGGGTGCTGACGTGGCCCGCCGCCGCACCCCCCAGCGCGCCCCGGAGCCCATCCGCGCGACCAGCATGTGGCGCGTGGATCAGGTGTTCCTCGCCCGGCGCGGCCCGCGCATCGAGGTCACCTGCTCGCTGGTGAACGACCAGGGCGGCCTGCGCAACCTGTCCGTCACCGCGCCCACCGAGGACCCGGTGCAGGCGGTGCGGCACGCCGCGCGTTTCATCGCCGGGAAGGGCAACGTGAGCGGCGCGCGGCAGGCGCGGCTGCGCTGGACCCGCGAGCAGGCCACCACCGAGCAGGACGCCCTAATCCGCGACCGCCTGCTGGAAGACGAGTTTCTCGACGAGTTCGAGGAGACCCTCGCGGCCGTGCGCGACCAGCAGCGCTGACCGGCCCTGCCTGTTCACCCGCCCAGCGTTCTGCCGCCAGCGTCCATTTGCCCCGGCGGCCCCCTGCTACACTCCCCGGCGATGACTGACCGCCCCCTTCCGCTGCGCATCCTGGGAATCGACACGTCCTGCGACGACACGGGCGTCGGGATCGTGGAACTCACGCCGGACGGCCGCGTGACGGTCCTGGCGAACCGCGTGTGGTCACAGGCGGTGCACGCGCAGTACGGGGGCGTCATGCCGGAACTCGCCAGCCGCGAGCACGTCGAGCGCATCGATCAGATCATGGAAGGCGCCCTGCACGAAGCGGGCCTGAGCGTCACCGACATCGGCGCGGTCGCCGCGACCTCCGGGCCCGGACTGGTAGGGGCGCTGCTGGTGGGCCTGATGTACGGCAAGGGCCTCGCGCAGGCGCTGAACGTGCCCTTCCACGCCGCGCACCACCTGGAGGGCCACATCTTCGCGGCGGCCAGCGAGGCCGAACTGCGCGCCCCGTTCCTGGCGCTGGTCGTCAGCGGCGGGCACACCCACCTGTTCGACGTGCCGCGTGACGGCGAGTACATGCTCGTCGGCGCGACCCGTGACGACGCGGCGGGCGAGGCCTTCGACAAGGTCGCCCGCCTCGCCGGGCTGGGCTACCCCGGCGGCCCGGCCATCAGCGAGGCCGCCACGCGCGGCGACCCGAACGCCGTGCCGTTCAAGGAACCCCTGAAGGGTCAGAGTGGCTTCGACTTCAGCTTCAGCGGCCTGAAGACGGCGGCGCTGCTCGCCCACCGCGCGGGGGCCACGCCGGAGAACCTCGCGGCGAGCTTCCAGCGGGCCGCCGTGCAGACCCTCGTGAACACCACCGTCCGCGCAGCAGAGGCCACCGGGCGCACCACGGTCGTCGTGTCCGGCGGGGTGGCCGCCAACCGCGCCCTGCGCGATGCGTTCGCCACCACCGGCCTGCACGTCGTGTTCCCCGGCAGGGGCCTGAACACCGACAACGGCGCCATGATCGCCCTGGCGGGCGCCGCCGCCATCCAGGCCGGACGCCCCGCCAGCGCTCTGGACGGCGGCGCGACCGCGTACGCGCCCCTGGCGAACGCCTGAAGGGGGAGGCGGGTTGTGGGGAGCAGGGAGTGGGAAAAGAAAGGGGCGGCCTCAGCGGGCCGCCTCTGCTGTGTTCTGTTCCTACATCCCACAACCCACTGCCTACACCCCTGCGTCAGGCACTCTTGGCTTTCTGCGCGTCGCGGGCTTCCTGCGCGAGCTGGCGGCGCAGGATCTTCATGGCGGCCGTCTTGGGCAGTTCCGCGCGGAATTCGACGCTGCGGGGCACCTTGTAGGCGCTGAGGATCTCGCGGCAGTGGGCGATGATGTCGCCCTCGGTGGCGGTCGCGCCGGGTTTCAGGGCGACGACGGCGTGGACGCTCTCGCCGCGGTACGCGTCGGGCAGGCCGACGGCGGCGGCTTCCAGCACGGCCGGGTGGCTGATCAGGGCTTCCTCGACCTCGCGGGGGTAGATGTTGAAGCCCCCGGCGATGATCAGGTCCTTCTTGCGGTCCACGATCCGGAAGTACCCGTCGGGGTCCATGGTGGCCATATCGCCGGTCATGAGCCAGGTCAGGCCGTGGGCCTGCACGAGGGTCTTGGCGGTCTCGTCGGGTTTCTGCCAGTAGCCTTTCATGATCATGGGGCCCGCGATCCACAGTTCGCCGACCTCGCCGGGCGCGACCATCTGCCCGTCGTCCCCGACGACGATGGCGTGCACGCCGGGGAAGGGAATGCCGATGCTGCCCTCGCGCTGCTCGCCGTAGATGGGGTTGGTGTGCGTGCAGGGGCTCGCCTCGGTCAGGCCGTAGCCCTCGACGAGGTTCGCGCCGTTCGTGATCTCACGGAACTTGCGGGCCGTCTCGATCAGCAGGGGCGCGCTGCCGCTGATGCACGCGCGGATGCTGGTCAGGTCGTACTTGGGCGTGTCCGGGTGGTTGTTGATGGCGTTGTACAGCGTGGGGACGGCCGGGAAGAGGGTCGCGCGGGTCTGCTGCACGGCCTTGAGGGTCATGGGCAGGTCGCGGGGGTTGGGGATCAGGACGATGGTCGCGCCGATCAGGACGCTGAGGTTCATGGCGACCGTCATGCCGTACACGTGGAAGAACGGAATGGACGCCAGGGTCGTTTCCTGCCCTTCGCGCAGGTCGGTCATCCAGCAGCGGGCCTGCTCGCAGTTGGACACGAGGTTCCCGTGCGTGAGCATGGCGCCCTTGGGCACGCCGGTGGTGCCGCCGGTGTACTGGAGCAGCGCCACGTCGTCGGCGTTCAGGGTGACGGGCTGCGGCGTGGGGGTCTGCGACGCGATGACCTTGCGCATGGACAGCACCCGCTCGCCGAAGGGCACGTTCACCCAGGTGCCCTCACGTTTGGCCTTCACGGGGTACAGCAGGTTCTTGGGGAAGCTCAGGGCGTCCTGCACGCCGGTCACGAGCACGCGCCTGACGTTCACGCGGCTCTGGATCTCGGCGTAGCGGGGGTAGAAGCTGTCGAAGATGACCAGCGTCTCGCTGCCGCTGTCCTGCAGCTGGTGCTCGAGTTCGCTGGGCGTGTACATCGGGCTGGTGTTCACGGCGACCGCGCCCGCGAGCAGCGTGCCGTAGAAGGCCACCACGAACTGCGGGGTGTTCGGCAGCATGATGGACACGCGGTCGCCGGGCTGCACGCCCATCTTCTGCAGGCCGGACGCGAAGCGCTGCACCTGCTGCCACAGGTCGCGGTAGCTGGTGGTGGCCCCCACGAAGCTCAGGGCCACGCGGTCCGGGTACTTCTGGGCGGTGCGTTCGAGCAGCTGCGGGAGGGTCAGGCCGCTGGGGCGGAAGGTGTGGGGCACGCCAGCTTCGTAGTGGGCGAGCCAGGGCTGGGAGAGGGCAGGTTGCGTCATGTCACTCCTCGGGGTGGGGGGTGGGTGCCCTGGGGGGCGGCTCCCGGTCTCCGCGCCGCGTGTGGGCGGGAGGGGCGGGTGATCTCGGCCGATCGGGTGGCCTGTTGGGCCGGGTCTGAAATTAAACCAAGTATAAACATTGGCGCGGCGGCTTCAAGGGTGCCCACCCGGCCTGCCTGACGGGTGGCCCGCCCCGCCACGCGCGCGCGGCGCCGTCCAGCAGCCCTCCGGAGGGACCCCACCCATCTGCTGTGCCTGCCAGGGGAACAACACCTGCCGCCGGGCATGAAGGCCCCCTCACCCACCCCGCACCCGGCCCGACCACCCCGCCCGCCACGCTGAACGCCATGAGCGACGACCGGCCCACCCCGCGCCTCCCGGACCTCGACCACGCCCCCTACCTGCGCGCGGCCCTCGACCTCGCCCGGGAGGGACAGGCGGCCGGCAGCTCCCCCGTCGGGGCCGTTCTCGTGAACCACGAGGGCCAGATCATCGCGCGGGGCCGCAACCGCGTCGGCGAAGCCCAGACCCCGGAGCACGTCGGGAACGCCAGCGTCGCCCACGCCGAGATGGACCTGTACTTCCAGGTCGGGAAGCTCGAAGATCCTCACACCCTGACCCTGTACACCAGCCTGGAACCCTGCCTGATGTGCGGGGGCGCCAGCGCCCTGCTGGGCGTCGGGCGGATCGTGTGGGCGACTGATGATCCCTGGGGCGGCTCGGGCCGCCTGATCAGGTGGACCGATCACCCCGCCATGCAGGACACCCAGGTCGTGCCCACCCCGGAAGCCCACCTGGAACGCGAGGGGGCGCTGCTCTTCGCGCCCGAGGCGAAACGTGCCTTCCCCGACGAGGGCTGGCAGCTGTGGCGCACCCGCTACCCCCGGGAGACCGCGCCTGCCGACCAGACCGACGTGGAACAGCCCTGAACAGACCGGACCGGCAGCAGGTCAGCACGCCCAGCCCGCCGATCGGAACCCGTCCATCGGCGCGCGGCGCCCGGAGGCTGTCCAGGCCTCACAATAGGCGCATGACTGTCCTCGTCGTCGGCAGCGTCAACGCGGACCTCACCGTCCGCACCCCCCGCATTCCCGCCCCGGGTGAAACCGTCCTGGGTGGGGACGCCGTCACCTCGCCCGGCGGCAAGGGCGCCAATCAGGCGGTCGCGGCGGCCCGAGCCGGTGCCGACGTGACGCTGACCGGCGCGGTCGGCCAGGACGCCTTCCGCGAGGTGGCCCTGCGCGGCCTGCACGCGGCCGGCGTGAACCTGGGCGGCCTGCACACCCTGGACGCCCCCACCGGACTGGCCCTGATCACCGTGTCCGCGCACGGCGAGAACGCCATCACGGTCGCCAGCGGCGCGAACGCGCACCTGACCCCCACGCACCTGCCCAGTGACCTGGTCGGCGTGACCCACCTCCTGCTGCAACAGGAACTCCCGCCCGAAGTGACCCTGCACGCCGCCCGGGCGGCGCGTGACGCGGGCATCCCCGTCCTGCTGAATGCCGCCCCCACCCGCGACCTGCCCGGCGACCTGCTGCGCTGCGTCACGCACCTGATCGTGAACGAACATGAACTCGCTGCGCTGCGCCCCGAGGGCACCAACCTGGAACGGCAGGCCCACAGCCTCCTCGAACGCGGCCTGCAGGCCGTGACCGTCACGCTGGGCGCGCAGGGCAGCGTCACCGTCACCCCGGGCGGCACCCACCGCCTCCCCGCGTACCCAGTGCACCCCGTGGACACCACGGGCGCCGGCGATACCTTCTGCGGCGTCCTGGCCGCTCGACTCGCGCAGGGTGACCCGCTGCCCGGCGCGCTGCGGGCCGCCGGGATCGCCGCCGCGCTGACCTGCACCCGCCCCGGCGCGCAGGACGCCATGCCGGACTGGGCAGAGGTGCAGGCCATCCTCACGCCAGCCTGACCGCCCCCCCGGCCCGATTGACCCTGGCCCCACGCGGCGGCCTTGGGCTACGCTCGGCGCATGCGCTACCGCACCTTCGCCGAACACGACTACGACGCCCTGCAGGCCCTCGATCTGGTCGTGCAGCGCGCCCACACCCCCGCCTTCGACACCCTGGCCGAACGGGAACGCGCCGGGCGACTGCACACCAGCCTCCCCGCCCTGAAGTTCTACGAACGCAGCGAACACTCCTTCGTGGCCGAGGAGGACGGCACCCTGCACGGCTTCATCTTCGCGCAGTCGGTCTGGCAAGGCGACCGGCCCATCGTGCTCGTCCGTGCACTCAGCGTCCACCCCGACGCGCCCGCCGGGGTCAGCGAGGCGCTGCTGCACGCCACCGTGAAGAGTGCCTACGACACCGCCGTGTACGAGGTCCACTACCCCGTCACGCCCGAACTGCGCGCCGCCGCTGCCGCCGAGAGCGCCGTCCTGACCGGCGCGTACGCCATCACGCACCTGGGCACCCGCGCGCAGACCGCGCCCGGCGAGCGACTGGATGGGCAACCGGCCGACGATCACCTGAGCACCCCGCCCGCCCAGGGGGCATAATGACGGGCATGACCAACACCGCCACCCGCGTGCTGCTGGGCGTGCGCGGCATGAGCCGCGACGCCGGAACCACCGTTGCCCAGGCCCTGAGCGCCATGCCCGGCATCGTGAAAGCCACCCCCGACGAGGGCCAGCTGGAAGTCCACTACGACCCCTCGCAGCTGACCGTCATGGACATCGTCCGCGCCATCCGCCGACAGGGTTTCCTGGCCGGCATGATCTGACCGTGGCCCTGGGGTACGTGGGCGTCCTGACCATCCGCGTCGAGATGCCCTGGGTCGCCAGCCTGAAAGAGAAACGCGCCCTGGTGCGCCCCGTCGTCGAACGACTCAAGGTCCGCTTTCCCCTGACCGTCGCCCGCCTGGACGGCCTGGACGCCCACGACTGGGAGGTCATCGGCGTCGCGACCCTCAGCAACGACTACGGCTGGGTCGAGGAGACCCTGCGCATGGCCGCCGACTACATCGCCAAGGAAGGCCCGTACCGCGTGACCAGCGAGGAGATCGAGATCACCCCACTGGGGTCCAGCGAGGACGAGTAAGCAGTCGCCCAGGGTGACACCGCAGCGCGCCGGATCTGGGACTTCCCGATCCGGCGCGCTGCGGTGCGTCTGTTTTACTTCAGCTGCCCGAAGCCCGCCGGGGGCGTCAGCAGACGCCAGTTCAGGACGTTGTCCCCGCTGAATTCCTCGACGCTGCTCGTCAGGCAGTTATAGCGGACATTTGCCTTGCGCATGATCGGCCACACGACGGCCGCCGCGCGTCCCGCCACGTCCCGGCGCGCAATGGCCCCCATGATGCGCGAGTCCTCACTGCCGGTCGCGGTGCGGTTGTCGCCCATCACGAAGTACTGCCCGTCAGGCACCGTGAACTCCTGCCGGTCCGGCACGACGTTCACGGTCGCGCCCGCGATGCTGGCGGACGTGATGTTGTTCGCCACCTCGCTCTGCGTGTCCCAGCAGCCCTGCTCCTGCCAGTAGGCGGTCGTCCAGCTGGAGTCCAGCGGCTGGCCGTTCACGCTGACCTCGCCCGCCGTGATACTGACCCGGTCGCCCGGCAGGCCGATCAGCCGCTTGATCAGGAACGGCCGGTAGGTGTACAGCCCGAACGCACTCTTGTTCAGATTGTCGATCTTCGCGCTGGCCTCGCGGGGCGGCTTGAAGATCAGGATGTCGCCGCGCTTGAAGTCCCCGACGCCCGCCTTGTGCAGCCACGTCTCGTACTTCGGCACGAACACGCGCTCGCCGTTGCGCAGGTTCGGCATCATGCTCACGCCGTCCACGCCCACGAGCGTCGCCACGAACTGCGTGATCACCACCGCGAACACGATGGGTTCCAGGATCTCCTTCCACAGTTTCTGCAGCGCGGTCTGCTTGGGCTTGATGGGGGCGGGCGTCTGGGGGGCTGTCATGCACCGCGCAGAATACCGGATGCCGGGCCGCTGCGGTCAGCCGGGCAGGGTCAGCAGGCGCGGCAGCTGCGCCTGCGCGGCCTCCACGCCCGCCTGGATGGCGGCGTCCGCCCGGTTGAAGTTCAGCAGGTCCACGTCGCGCAGCGTGGGGCGCAGCAGCACGTCCGGACGGTACAGGCCCACCCGGGCGTCGGTCAGCTGCGCCTGCATGATCTCCACCGCGCGGCGCAGGGTCTGCACCGTCCCGAGGTGTGGGTGCGCGCCGCCCTGTGCCCCACCTGCGCCGGGCTCGCGCCGCCATAGCCGCCCGCGCCGCTCGGTGAGGGTCAGCGGGACGGGCGCCGTGACGTCCACCGCCAGCACCCGCCGCGCCCCCAGGAACAGCGCGGCGTCCACCGGCACCTGATTCAGGATCCCGCCGTCGGACAGCAGCAGGTCCCCCTGCGCGACCGGTTCCACCGCGCCCGGGTACGCGGTCGTGGCGCGCAGCGCCTCGTGCAGATTCCCGCGCGACAGGTACACCGCGCGGCCCGACCGCAGGTCCGTGGCGGTCACCGCCAGCGGCAGGCGCAGCTCCTCGAACGTGGCGGGCAGGTGATCGGCCAGCCACGCACTCACCACCGACGGCCGCACCAGCCCGGGACCGGGCCGCAGGTTCAGCAGGCGCCGCCAGGACACCCCGCGCGACAGGCGCTCCATCTCGTCGGCGCTGTACCCGGCGGCGATGAACGCCCCGACCAGCCCGCCCATGCTCGTCCCGGCCAGCATGCCGGGCGTCAGCCCGTGTTCTTCCAGCACGCGCCACACGCCGACGTGCGCCAGTCCGCGCGCGCCGCCACCTCCCAGGACCAGTCCGTACGTCATTCTGGAAGGCACTCTACGACTCTTCTGAACCCGGTTCAGTGCGTGGGGTGCGGGCAGGAGGTCCGCGCTACCCGCAGCGGCAGCCGTTGGGGTAGGTTGTGGGAGATGCCTCTTGCAGGACAGGTCGTGGGAAACGGCGTCCGGCTGGTCCGACCGGTCGGACGCGGCTCGCACAGCCTGGTGTACTTCGCGGTGGCTCGCGACGGCCAGCCCTGCGCCGTGAAGATCTTCCCCGCGCACCTGGGCGGCTACGCCGAACGGGAATACGACCACGCGCACGACCTGCACCACCCCCGGCTGGTCCGCGTGATCGAACGGACCGTCGTGGACGACCAGCCCGCCCTGGTCAGCACCCTGGCACGTGGCGAGGTGCTGTTCCGCCGCTACGCGCAGCGGCCCGCCGTGCAGCAGGAACGCCGGGCCTTCCTGCTGACCCTCGTGCACCTGCTGGACGCGCTGGGGTACCTGCACGAGCGCGGGCTGGTGCACCGCGACATCAAACCCGAGAACATCATCGTGGAGGAGGACGGCAGCGCGAAACTGGTGGATTTCGACCTGTCCGGCCCCGCCTTCGAGACCTTCGACGCGCCGCTGCGCATGGGCACCGCCGCCTTCCAGAGCCCCGAGGCGGCGCGCGGCGAACCGCTGGGTCCCGAGAGCGACCTGTACGGCGTGGGCGTCCTGCTCGGCTGGGGCATTCACGGCTCGCTGCCCGACCCGGACGAGCCGCACCCGCACACCCTGGACCCGCTGCAACCCCTGTACCTGAGCCTGACCCGCCCCGACCATGCCGAGCGGCCCAACGACGCCGCGCGCGTCCGCGCCGAACTGCTGCGGCTGGCGGGCCTGCCGTACTGACCAATCCTGACTCGCCGGGATCGCGCCCCCAGGCACGGTTGCCGCCTGCCCCGACCGCTAG
The DNA here is from genome assembly GCF_001007995.1 of Deinococcus soli (ex Cha et al. 2016). Taxonomy (NCBI): domain Bacteria; kingdom Thermotogati; phylum Deinococcota; class Deinococci; order Deinococcales; family Deinococcaceae; genus Deinococcus; species Deinococcus soli (ex Cha et al. 2016). The sequence continues at coordinate 2,763,391 of NZ_CP011389.1, forward strand.
CCTGCCGGGATGCCCCGCCCCGCCCCCACGTTCACGGCGCCCGCCACCCTGCCGGAGGTGACGTGCCGCCTGACCGGGCAGTACCTCCCGGACGGGGAACTGCCCTTCCCCCGCACCCGCCCGGCAGACCTGCTGAGCAGCCTGATCCGCACGATCCTGGGCCAGCAGAACACCCGCGCCGCCGCCGACCGGCAGTACCGCGCGCTGCGCACAGCCTACCCGCGGTGGGAGGCCGCGCTGCTCGACGGCCCGGACGGCATTGAGGACACCCTGCGCGGCGTGGGCGGCGGCCTGCACCGCAGCAAGGCCGCCAGCGTGCACGGCATCCTGAGCGCCCTGGCCGGACCGGACGAGGACGGCCCACTGACCCTGGAGCACCTGAGCGGCCTGACCGACGAGACGGCCCGCGCGACCCTGGAAGCCCTGCCCGGCGTGGGCCGCCACACCGCCGCCCTGATCCTCCTGTTCGACCTGCACCGGCCTGCCATGCCGGTCGAGGGCAACCTGGACCGGCTGGCCCGGCGGCTGGAGTGGGTCCCGGACACCTGGACGGGCGCGCGAGTGGAACGCTGGTTCGACGCCACCGTGCCCCGCACCACCCCGGACCGCCTGCGCCTGCACGTCGCGGGCGTCCGGCACGGGCGCGAGGTGTGCCTCAGCCGCCACCCGAGCTGCGACGCGTGCGTGCTGGCCGACCTGTGCCCCTCGGCCGCGCTGCTCGGACCGGGCTGAACCTGAGACCCGGCAGCGCAGACAGCGCCAAGCCGACCGCGCCGGACCTCCCTACACTCGGCGGCGTGCAGCTCCTCCTGATCCGCCACGCGCAGTCGGCAAACAACCTCCTGTACCAGCAGACCGGTGCGAAGGCCGGACGCCACCCCGACCCGCCCCTGACGCCACTGGGACACCGGCAGGCGCAGGCCCTGGCCGACCACCTCCGGCAGGCGCCGCGCGGGCCGCTCGCGCTGACGCACCTGCACGCCAGCCTGACCGTCCGCGCCGTGCAGACCGCTGCGCCCCTGGCCCGCGCGCTGGGCCTCCCCGTGCACGCTCACGCCGACGCGCACGAGGTCGGGGGGCTGTACTGGGGCGCGTGGGACGGCGAGCGCGGCCCCACCCCCGGCGAGACGCCTGCGGGCCTGCGGGCGCACTGCCCCGGCCTCCGCTGGCCTGGCGACCTGTCCCCCCACGCCCCCTGGGACGGGGGGTTCGAAACGGACGACCCGGCGGTACACGCGAGCCGGGCACGCCGACTGCTGGGCGACCTGCGCGCCCGCCACGGACCGGACGACCGGGTGGGGCTGGTCACGCACCATCTCTTCGCGCAGTACCTGATCGCAGCGCTGCTGGGCAGCGACCTGCCCCGCCTGCCTGCCACGCTGCGCGTGAACAACACCGCCACCTGCGCCGTCGACCTGCGCGGCGACCCGGTCCGGGTCGGGTGGATCAACCGGCACGAACATCTGGGCAGGGCGCTCGTCACGGCCTGACCGCCGCCGGAACGCGTCGGGGGTGTGCGGGCTATGCTCGGGGGCATGACCGCTCCCACCTTCTCGCATGAACTCTCGGTCGCGTCGGCGCTGGCGCGCGAGGCCGGGGCGCTGCTCCTGGCGCACCTGCGCGCCGGGTTCACCGTGGAACACAAGACGAGTGCCGACGACCCCGTGACCATCGCCGACCGCGAGGCGTCCGCGCTGATCATGACCGCCCTGGCCGCCGCGTTCCCGGCGGACGGCCTCCTGTCCGAGGAGGAGACCGACGACCGCGCCCGCCTGGGCCATGACCGCGTGTGGATCGTGGACCCCATCGACGGCACGAAGGAGTTCTCGACGGGCCTGCCGGATTACTGCGTCAGTATCGGCCTCGCGGTGGGAGGCGAGCCGGTGCTGGGTGTCGTGTACGCTCCGGAAACGGATGAGCTGTTCAGCGGCGTGGTGGGGCAGGGCGTCACCCTGAACGGCCAGCCTGCGCCCATGCCCGGCAGCGGACCGGACTGGCGTGTCGCCGTGTCCGACACCGAACACGGACGGGAACTGCACCGCACGTCGCTCCCCGGCATGAAGCCCAGCGGGAGCATCGCCCTGAAGCTCGCGCGGATCGCGGCCGGGCAGGTCGACGCGACCTTCACCATGTCACCCCGCAGCGAGTGGGACATCGCCGCCGGGCACGCCCTGCTGCGCGCCGCCGGGGGTGACCTGCGCCGCCGCGACGGCCGCCCCGTCCGCTACAACCAGCCGCGCCCGCACATCGAACAGGGATTGATCGGCGGCGCGCCCGCCGCGCTCGACTGGCTGGAGGGGCAGCTGCGCGGGCACCGCCTGCCCGTCGCGCACCTGGGCCTGACCTCAGGCGACCCCGCCTGGACGCTGCTGCCCGAGACCGACCGCGCCGCGCTGGACGGCCACCCCGGCGTGAACGTCCGCCACGCCAGCGGCGAGGTGCTGGCCCTGCTCGTCGTGGACCCCGCCACGCGGCAGGTCGAGCGGGCCGAGGGCGACGCCTTCCACCTCGACCGCCTCACGCGGGACGTGACCCGCGCGCTGGGCACCGTCCAGAGCTGAGCGGCATGACCGAATCCCTCACGCCTCGCGTCACCCTGAAACCCCTGCTGGACTTCACGCCGCACGAGTGGCGCGTCCTGCACGGCTTCTTCCGCGACCGGGAACTGGCCGACTGGAACGACGCCAAACCCATCCGCCTGCCCGGTTTCCTGTTCCGCCGCATCATGCAGGACGAGGAACGCACCGGCGAACGCCACGGCTTCGGCGTCATGGACGAGCACGGCACCCTGATCGGCAGCGCCGAACTGTACGACCTGCGGCCCTCGCCGCCCCTCACGCCGACCACCGCCACGCTGGGCGTCATGATCGGCGTGCCCAGCCTGTGGGGCCAGGGTTACGGGCGCGAGGCCGTGCAGGCGCTCCTCCGCTGGGCCTTCACGCGGCGCGACCCTGCCCTGAACCGCATCCGCCTGACCACCTTCGGGCACAACCGCCGCGCCCAGCGGGCCTTCCTCGCCTGCGGGTTCCGTGAGGTCCACCGCACTGAACGCGAGGGCCGCACCGACGTGCACATGGAACTCACCCGCCCCGAATGGCTGGCCGCGCACGCGCCCGGCGGGTCAGAATAGACCCATGCGCGTCCTGCTGCCCGACCTGCCCGAGTTCCGCGCCCTCAGCCAGCACGACGAACACGGCGTGCCCGGCGTGACCTTCGACCATTACCGCCGCGGCCACGTGCCCGACGGCGAGGCCGACGGCGTCGTCCTGTGGCTGACCGACGCCGCCACCCGCACCGCACTCCTCGCCACGCCCGGCGTGAAGTGGGTGCTCACCCTGACCGCCGGCATCGAACACGTGCAGGCGCACCTGCCGCCCGGCGCGGCCCTGTTCAACGCCAGCCGCCTGCACGACCGCGCCGTCGCCGTGCACGCCCTGAGCGGCATGCTCGCCGCGTCACGCGGCCTGCACCGCTTCCGGGACGCGCAGCGCCGCCACCACTGGGACGCCCCCGCCCTGCCCGGCGACTCCGCCCTGACCACCCTGGACGGCGCACACGTCGTCCTGTGGGGCTACGGGCACATCGGCCGCCACCTCGAAGAACACCTGGCCTCCCACGGCGCGCACGTGCACGGCATCCGCAGCACCACGCCTACAGAAGAACGCGACGAGATGCTCGCGCAGGCGGACTGGGTCGTGCTGCTGCTGCCCAGCACCCCGGACACGCGCGGCATCGTGAACGCCGCCACCCTGCGCGGCCTGAAACGCGGCGCGTGGCTCGTGAATGTCGGCCGCGGGAACCTCGCCGTCACGGACGACCTCCTGGCCGCGCTGGACAGCGGGCAACTGGGCGGCGCGGTCCTCGACGTCACCGACCCCGAACCCCTCCCCACAGAGCACCCGCTGTGGGAGCAGCCGAACGTGATCCTCACGCCGCACATCGCCAGCACCACCACCGACCTCGTCACGCGCGGCGCGCACCTCACCCGCGACTTCCTGATCGACCTGCAACAGGGCCACGAACCCGACGGACGCGTCACCGCCGGACGCACGTACTGAGGCGTGAGCTGTGGGCTCTGAGCTATGAGCGTGACAAGGGACCGCTCTCTGGTTGCCGCGCAGTTCGCGCTGTTGGCCGTCATCCTGGCCGGGGGGCGGCGGGCGATAGGTCGACCCCGATCCGTCGGGGTGGCGGGCGCGGCGCTGGGGGTGGGTGGGCTGGGCCTCCTCGTCTGGAGCGGGCGCACGCTGGGACGCAACCTCACGCCGCTGCCCACACCGGTCGCGGGGGGCATGCTCGTGCAGCGCGGCCCGTACCGGCATGTGCGGCACCCGATCTACACGGCGCTGCTGCTTCTGGCGGGCGGCTGGACGGTCGCGCGGGGCGGGCTGGTCAGCGTCGCGGGCACCTTCCTGCTCGCAGGGCTGTTGCGGCACAAGGCGGGCATCGAGGACGCCGCGCTGGCCGGACGTCACCCGGACCACGCGGCGTACCGGGCGCACACCGGGGCGTTCCTGCCTCGCACCGGTAGGCGCTGAACGAAGCCTCAAGGTCACCCGGCCACCCCGGCGGCTATCTTCACCCATGCACCTGCCCCCGCACGCGATCCGGCCCGACTACGCGGGCGGCAGCGTCCTGAACCTCGCCGCCACCCTGGGCGCGCACCACGGCGTGCCCACCCACCACGCCCCGTATCGCCATCCGCTGCCGCTGAACGGCGCGCGGCACGTCGTCCTGATCGTCGTGGACGCCCTGGGCGCCGGGCAGTTGCGGGCCGCGGTCACGCGCGGGGACGCCCCAACCCTGGCAGCCCTGACGCCCGCACCGGGCCCCGTCACCAGTGTGTTTCCCAGCACCACCATGGCCGCCCTGACCACCATTCACACCGCCCGCGCGCCCGCCGAGCACGGCTACCTGGGCCTGACCGTGTGGCTGGACGAGGCACAGGCCGTCGTGAACCTCATCCGCCTGTACGACGTGTACACCCACACGCCCCTGGAGGACGCGGGGTTCCTGGCTGCCGTGCCGTCCCTGTACCGCCAGTTGCATGACCGGGGTGTGGCCGCGCACGTCGTCATGCCCGCCGCGTACCAGCACAGCGTCCTGACCCGCTGGGCCTGCGACGGCGCCGAGTACCACCCCTACGCGCAGTCAGAGGAAACGCCAGAGCTGACTGCTGCGACCCTCCAGCCGGGGCAGCCGTCGTACACGCTCGTGTACTTCCCCGAGTACGACCTGATCTGCCACGGCTCCGGCCCCGACAGCCCGGAGGCGCACGCCGAACTGCGCCGCACCGACCGCATCGTCGCGGACCTCCTGGCTGCGCTGCCCAGGACTGGGGACACGTTGATTGTCCTCACCGCCGACCACGGCCAGAGCCCCCAGCCCCCGGAGGGCTACGTGGACGCCATCACGAAGAAGGTCATGAAAACGGCCCTGCGCGGCCCCGTCGCCGGGGAGGAACGCGCCGCGTACCTCCGCCCCTACGCTGAACACGCCGCCGAGATCGAGGCGCTGCTCGCCCCGCACGCCACCCTCCTGACTGCCGACGACGCCTGGACCGGCGGCCTGTTCGGCCCACCAGCCCACGCCGAGGCCCGTTTCCGCCCGCGCGTGGGCGACCTGATCGCCGTCCCGCACCCCGGACATGCCATCCGCCGCCCCACCAGCCCCGCCCCCATGCCCGGCCTGCACGGCGGCTGGACCGCCGAGGAAATGCTCGTGCCCGTCCTCAGCGTGCGGTTGTAGTGGCCCTCGGGAGAGTTCACGGGCGTCCCAGGCGCGACACGCCGCCGGGTCATCCCCTATCTTCGGTGGCAAATGCACGATGATCACGCCTGCCCCTACTGCGATACGGCTGAGCTGCGCCGAGACGCGTTCGTTCTCGAGAACGACCTCTGTCTCCTGAGCATCAAGCCCAGCGAGACGGGAGCCCTGGAAGGCGCAGGGATCATCGTCCCGAAAGCTCACCGACCCACGGTGTTCGATCTCACGCCGCAGGAATGGACCGCCACCCAGGACCTCCTCATGCAGGCCAGGGCGTATCTGGACGCCGTCCTCGCGCCTGACGGATACAACGCCGGATGGAACGTGGGGGCTGTCGGGGGTCAGCATGTGATGCACGCCCATTTCCACGTCATTCCTCGATTCCGGGATGAACCGCTGGCCGGTCGAGGCATCCGCAGTCACCTGAAAGTCGTGGAGAACAGACGCCAGCGCTGAACCCGACCCCACACGACGGTCAGTTCACGGGTCTAGCCCAGCCAGCGCAGGTGCCGCGTGACGTCCTGCACGTGGTCGCCCCAGTGGATGTCGTGGGAGAAGCGCAGCCACGCCAGCGCATCGGCCTCGTCCGTGTCGGTCAGCGTGAGGGCGGTGCCCAGGTCACGGGCGAGGTCCGTCAGGTCGTCCAGCGCGTCGCCGATCTCGGCGGGGAGGTCGCAGGTGCTCAGGGCGCGTCCGGTGGCCGGGTCGTAGAAGCCGAGTTCCGGCCACGCCCTGGCAATTCGGGCACGCAGGTCGCGGTACGTCTCGCGCGGCAGGTCATCAGCGTCTGGGACGCCGAAGGGCAGGGCCTGCACCTCTCGCCGCAGGTCACTCAGCAGATCGGCCAGCGCGCTGGGCGAGAGGCCCTTCCGGTCCAGCAGGGCTGCGTGAACCCGGCGCACGCGCGCCAGCATCAGGACAGCAGCACAGCCGGGCGTTTCTTCGGCGGGGCTTTCGGTGCGGGCAGGGTGGGGACGTGGTCCTCGATCAGGCCGCCGCCCAGCAGGCGCGGCCCGGCGTACAGCACGGCGCTCTGGCCGGGGGCGACCGCGAACTGCGGGTCCTGGAAGGCCAGCTCGAAGCCGCTCTCGTCGGCGCGGATCAAGCGGGCCTTCACGGGCGCGGTGCGGTAGCGGACCTGCACTTCCAGTTCCCCCGGCAGGTCGGTCAGGTCGATCAGGTAGTTGGCACTCTGCGCCTTCAGGCCGCTCCACAGGCAGTCGTCGTAGTCGCCCACCCAGACGGTGTTCGTGTCGGGTGCCAGGTGTACGACGTGCCGCACGCGGTGAGACTGGTACAGGCCCAGTCCCTTCTTCTGGCCCAGCGTGTAGAACTGCGTGCCCAGGTGCTCACCCACGACCTCGCCGCTGCTGATCTCGCGGATGAAGCCCTGCGCCTGGGGGATGTGCTCGGCCACGAAGTCCTGCACCTTGCCGGGCACGAAGCAGATGTTCTGACTCTCGGGCTTCTGCGCGGTCAGCAGGCCCCGTTCCGCGGCGATTTCACGCACGCGGGGTTTCTCCAGTTCCCCGACGGGGAAGAGGATGTACGGCAGCGCGTCGCGCGGCGTGCCCCACAGGAAGTACGTCTGGTCCTTGCGGGGATCGTCGCCCCGATGGAATTCCACCTCGCCCCGCGCGTTCTCCACGCGCTTCACGTAGTGCCCGGTGGCGACGTAGCGGCAGCCGAGCATCTTGGCTTTCTTCACCAGTTCGTCGAACTTCACCTTGGTGTTGCAGTTCACGCAGGGGTTGGGCGTGCGGCCCTTGCTGTACTCGTCGATGAACGGCCCGACGATGTGCCGCTGGAACTGCTCGCGGTAGTCCAGCAGGTAGAACGGCACGCCCACCTGCTCGGCCACGCGCCGCGCCTCGTACGCCGCGTCGGGCGAGCAGCACGAGTCGAAGGTGTCGGTGCGCTTGTCGTCGGGCCAGAAGCGCATCATCGCGCCGACCACCTGATACCCCTGGTCCTTCAGCAGCGCCGCCGTGACTGACGAATCCACGCCGCCGGACATGGCGCACAGCACCCGTTCCCCCGCAGCGGCGGCAGGGGCGGGGACGGTCGCGGAGGCAGGGGAGGGGGCACTCATACAGCCGCGCAGCTTACCATCCGGTCCCTGAACCGGCGGTGACGCGCGCGGCAATTGAGGGGAAAGCATCGAGGCCGGGCCGCCGGGAGGGTTACCGTTCGGGGTGCCAGCCGGGCGGACGGGTCAGGTAGTGCAGGCGGTCGCGCCAGTTGCGGGCGGTGCGGACGTCGCGCCACAGGGCCGCGAATTCGTGGAAGGCGACCTGCACGGGCTGGTGCGTGTGGATGTTGTGCACGAGGCCGTACCGGACGGGTTCCGTCTCGGGCTGGAAGGTGCGGTGCAGGCGGTCCCAGATGATCAGGATGCCGCCGTAGTTGCGGTCGAGATACACGTCGTTGCTGCCGTGGTGCGCGCGGTGGTGGCTGGGCGTGTTGAAGATGTACTCGACGGGGGCAGGCAGGCGGCCTACCCGTTCGGTGTGGACGAAGAACTGGTACAGGAGGTTCCACGCCTGCGCGAGCAGCACCATCCACGGCGCGAAGCCCAGCAGGGGCAGGACCAGCCAGAACGGCAGGGCGGTCATGGGCACCCAGGTCTGCCGCAGCGCGGTGGACAGGTTGTAGTGCTGGCTGGAGTGATGCACGACGTGACTGGCCCAGAACAGCCGGACCTCGTGGCTGACGCGGTGGTACCAGTAGTACGCGTAATCGTCCGCGAGGAACAGCAGCACCCACACCCACCACGCCTGCTCGGGCAGGCGCAGCGGCGTGAGGCTGTACAGCGCGGCGTAGATCGCCACGACGACGCCCTTCCAGAAGAGGTTGATCAGGACGTTCCCGACGCCCATGCTCAGGCTGGTGATCGTGTCGCGCGTCCCGTACCCGGAGTGCTCGTGCGGCGCGTCGTGGTCGTGACTCAGGTACCGGTACGCGGCCCACTCGATCAGCAGGGACAGCAGGAAGACGGGGATCGCGGCGCGGATCAGGTCAAACACGGCGCGCCTCCCACAACTGCAGGCTGTCGAGGCTGGTGCTGCGCGCCACCTGCCCGGCGGCGATCCCGCCCAGGGGCAGTGCGGCGTACAGCGCGCGGTAGTGCTCGCGCGAGCGGTCCCGGCGGTGCGGGTCGCTGAAGTAGATCGCCCCGGCGCGGGCGTACACCTCGGCGAACGCGCCCAGCAGCAGCGGGGCCAGCGCGTTCCCGCTGCCGTGCGCGGCGAGCGTCTGGAACGTCCAGTCGAACGCTGTGAAGGTCCGCGGCAGATCCGGGTCGTCCGACTCGGTGGGCGGCGTCCCGAGGTGCGCCTGGAGGGCCTGCGGGTCGCGGTCGGCGGTCTGCGCGACCCAGTGAGGCAGCAGTGCGGCGCGCAGGTCCAGCAGGTCCGGCACCATTCGCCCCAGCTCGCCGTGGCGGGACAGGTGCGCCAGGACGCGCAGGCCGCCCTCGTGCGGGTGCAGGACGCGGGTGGGTCGGCCCTGCCGGATCTCCAGCAGGCCGTCGCGGCCCAGGCGTTGCAGCGCCTCGCGCAGGGTGGGCCGCGTGACGCCCAGGCTGGCGGCCAGTTCCCGCTCGGCGGGCAGGGTGCTGCCGGGCGGGTACGTGCCGTCCAGCAGGCGGGCGAGCAGGGTGTCCTCGGCGTGCAGCGCGGGCCGCAGCGGGGCGGGGGTGGGGCCGGTCATGGAAACCTCCTCGGCAGGGCTCAGTGGTCAGTGGTCTGACCAGTGTGGGCTGACCACCACCTGCCCGTCAAGCCTGCCCCGCCCGCTACACTCCCCGGCATGAGCCTCACGCCCGAGCATCTCCAGACCGCCGCGCACACGTACGGCACGCCCCTGTACGTCTACGACGCCGCCGAACTCGACGCCGCACTGGCGCGCGTCCGCGCCGCGTTCGGGGACGCCCGCGTGTACTACGCCATGAAGGCCAATCCCAACCTGACCCTCCTGCGCCGCCTGCACACCCAGGGCGTCGGCTTCGAATGCGTCAGCGCCGGGGAACTCGCCCGCGCCGCCCGAGTGGGCGCGGCGGGCGACCGGATCCTCGTGAACGGCCCCGCCAAGACCCCCGGCGAGTACGCCACGGGCGCGCACCTCGGCGCCACGTTCATCCTCGACCGCGAAGAGGAGGTCGCGCTGCTGCCGCCCGCCTCCCGCGCGCTCGTGCGCGTGAACCCCGCCCTGAACGTCAGCACGCACGACCACCTCGCCACCGGGGCCGCGGGCAGCAAGTTCGGCGTGACGCTGGACCAGACCCCGCGCGTGCTGGACGCCCTGCGCGCCGCCGGGCACACGGCCCTGGGCCTGCACGTGCACATCGGCAGCGCCATCCGCGACGCGCACGACTTCACCGCCGCCTTCCACCGCCTCGGCGACCTGCGCGCCCACACCGGCCCGCTGGACGTCCTCGACGCCGGGGGCGGCTGGGGCCTCGGCGCCGACCTGCACGGCATCGCCCGCGAGGCCCGCGCCGCCGCCGCCACCTTCGGCGCGCAACTCTGGGTCGAACCCGGCCGGTACCTCGTCGCGCAGGCCGGCACCCTCCTGACCCGCGTGGTCGGTACCAAACGCACCGGACGCAACTTCGTTCTCGTGGACGCCGGCATGACCGAACTCCTGCGCCCCATGCTGTACGGCGCGCAACACCCCGTCACCCCCCTCTGGGACCGTGGCGGGACCGACACCTGGGACCTCGCCGGACCCGCCTGCGAGAGCGGCGACCTCCTCGCCCGCGACCTCACCCTGCCCGACCCGCACCCCGGCGACCTCCTCGCCATCCACGAAGCCGGCGCGTACGGCGCCGCCATGAGCAGCAACTACCTCACCCGCGCCCGGCCCGCCGAGGTCCTGCGCGACGGGGACACCTGGACCGTCATCCGCCAGCGCGAAACCCCACAGGACATCTGGCGCGCGGAAGAGAATGTGTAAAAATTCGCGTCCTCATGGGCATTTTTCGTCCGGTGGCGGGCGCGGGCGCGCTAGCGTGACCGGGTGATCGTCAAGGACCTCGAACCACAGCAGCACGCTGACCCGCTGCGCCGCGCCGGATACGACGCGGAACGGCAGATGGCCCACTACCTCAGGCGCGCCTTCGCGGAGGACCCCCGCAAGTTCGTGTTCCACAACCTCCGCTTGGAGCGGCGCGGCGAGGTCGCGCAGATCGACCACCTGATCCTGCACCGGTTCGGCCTGCTGATCATCGAGAGCAAGAGCGTGGCCGGACAGGTCAGCGTGAACGAGCACGGCGAGTGGACCCGCTGGTGGAACCGCCAGGGGCGCGGCATGCCCTCACCGGTCCTCCAGGCGCGGCGGCAGCTGGACCTGCTGCTGTCGCTGCTGGACGACCACACCACCGAGCTGATGGACCGCTCCATGCTGGGCCTCAAGCAGCGCACCCTGAGCGGCGTGCGGCGCGACGTGCTGGTCGCCATCTCGGACGGCGGGCGCATCACCCGCAAGGCGGACGTGCCGGAACTCGTGAAAGCCGATCAGGTGCCCGATCGCGTCCGCGCCGTCATCCAGGCCGAACAGGAGAAGACCTTCGGCTCGTTCGGCTTCACCGACGCCGAGATGACCCGCATCCAGGCGTTCCTGCGTAGCCGCCACGTTCCAGTGCCTGCCCAGGAGGCGCCAGCCGCACCTGAACCCACCCAGACCAGAGCCGCGCCCGTCAGTGCGCCCCCGGCGGAGCCTGCACGCCCGGAACGCCCGAGTGCCGCCCCGGTCCGCACGTCGCAGGAACGGCAGGCGCAGGCGCGGCCCCGCCCGGACGTGGCGTGCCGCGCCTGCGCCTCGGCGAACGTGACCGTGCAGTTCGGGAAGTACGGGTACTACCTGAAGTGCGGCGACTGCGGTGGGAACACGCCCGCCAAGCCGGTGTGCGCGGCGTGCGGGCAGCCGGGGAAGGTCAGCAAGCGCGGCCCCGCGTTCACCGCGACCTGCGCGGGCGGACACACCTGGGCGTACTGGACGAACCCGGCCTGAACACGGGCAGGAGGTGGGGCGCAGTCAGCCCCCACCTCCTGCGCCCTGCCTGCCAGTTTTAAAAGCTGTCGCTGCCGCCGATGCGCACGCCCTGGTAGTAGGCGTACGCGGCGCTGTAGCAGGCGGGGCGGGCGTACCAGCTCTTGGCGGCGCAGATGGCTTTCATGTTCGTGTAGAACACGTCGTCGCTCGTCAGGCGGTTCGCGTCGGTGCGCTGGTACACCTTGAGGTTGCGGTACGCGAAGTCGTGCACGTTGCACGCGGGGCGGAAGTCCTCGCGGTAGCCCAGGCCCAGGCCGTCGGGGGCGCTGCACCCGTCGCGGGTCCAGTCCAGGCCGGTGTACGGGAGGCTGGTCCCGGCGTACGCGCTGTACTGCGCGTTGTAGTTGCCCACGGTGCCCCACCCGGTGCGCTTGACGTACGCGAGGCGGTCGCTGGCATAGTCCTGCGTGTTCAGCGCGGGCACGCTGGGGTAGGCGAGGGTCGTGGTGCGCTCGCCGTACGCTTCCTGAAGGGCGGCGGTCAGGCCGGGGTCGTTGCCGTAGCGGGCCAGGATGGCCTGACTGCCCGCGTCCTGCAATTCGGGGCGGTCGGCGTAGGGCGAGGGGGTGGTGGTGGGCGCAGCCTGCTGGGAGCAGGCGGCCAGGGCCAGGGGCAGCGCAAGGGTGACGGCGGCGGCAAGTCGGCGCATGTGGGTCCTCCGGGAGTGGGGGCGTGGGGTTGTGTGACGCTCTTCACTCTACTCGTCTGTGTCAGGGTGATGCCAGCCCGCGGCCCGTTATCATGAGCGGCAATGACGGTTCCTCCTGTGTCTTCCCCCGCTGTGCCCGATACGACCCGCACCCGCATTCAGCAGGAGGCGGCGCGGCTGTTCGTGAAGAGCGGCTACCACGGGGTGAGCATGCGTGAGGTCGCGGAGGCCGTCGGGGTCACGAAGCCCGCGCTGTACCACCACTACGCCGACAAGGAGGCGCTGTTCCTGGCCATGCTGGAGGGCACCCTGGCGGGCCTGAGCCGCCTCGTGCAGGCCGCGAACTCGCAGGTGGGGATCCGGCTGCAGCTGGACACGCTGGTGTACGAGCTGCTGGCCAGCGCCCCCGAGCAGCGCGTCGGTCTGCAACTGGCGAGTGAGCTGCGGCACGTCAACCCGGATCGCCGCGCGGCGTTCGAGCAGGAGTACCGCCGGGTGTGGGTGGGTGGCCTGTCGCGTCTGTTCGAGGACGCGGCGGCACGTGGTGAGCTGCGCGGCGACCTGCCGCCGGCGATGCTGGCCCGCGCGTTCCTGGCGATCACGTACCCGCTGGTGACGGGCGCGCCCACCTCTGATCCACAGGGGACCGCGCGGGCGTTGCTGGCCGTCTTCTTGGACGGCGCGACGCCCCGCTAGACCCCAGAGCAGGCGGGCCGGGGAGGGACCGGGCCGCAGCATGAAGGATTGACGGGTCTTGACCGGCCCCCCGGCTGTCAGGGAACATGACCCCTGGCGCGCCGCACGGGCGCGGATTTTCGGGTTACTACCCCCAACGGCATCCTGGACGTGCGTGGCAGCGTCCGCTTTCTGTTTCGTGGAGTGACACAATGGAATCACTGTTCGGCTGGATCACCCAGCCCGAGGCGTGGCTGGCGTTCGGTACGCTGCTGCTGCTTGAAGTTGTCCTTGGTATCGACAACGTCATCTTCATCTCGATCCTGGCCGGGAAGCTCCCGCCAGAGCAGCGGCAACGGGCGCGCACCATCGGTCTGCTGGCCGCCATGCTCATGCGTCTGGGTCTGCTGTTCTCGATCAGCTGGATCTACAGCCTGAAAAACGACCTGTTCACCCTGTTCGGCATGGGCTTCTCGGGACGGGACCTGATCCTGATCTTCGGCGGTCTGTTCCTGCTGTACAAGGCCGTCAAGGAGATGCACGAGCAACTCGAAGGACCTGGCGCGCACGAGGGAACACCGACCGCCGGGAAGGTGGCGGGCGCGAACTTCGCCGCGATCATCGGGCAGATCATGATCCTCGACATCGTGTTCAGCCTCGACAGCGTCATCACGGCCGTCGGGATGGCCGACGACATCGGCGTGATGGTGGCCGCCGTCGTCGTGACCGTGCTGATCATGCTTGTCGCCGCGCGCCCCATCGGGGAGTTCGTGCAGGCACACCCCACCGTGAAGATGCTCGCCCTGGCGTTCCTGCTGCTGATCGGCGTGAACCTCATTGCGGACGGCTTCGGCTTCAAGATCCCCAAGGGCTACACGTACTTCGCGATGGGCTTCGCGATCGCCGTGGAACTCCTGAACCTGCGTGCCCGGCGCGGCAAGCCCGTGCAGCTGCACGAGACCAACCGCCACCCCGACGCGGGCTGATCCGGCCCTATCACGGACAGCGCCCCACCTCTGTGCAGGTGGGGCGCTCTGCGTTCACGCGGGGCAGCTCAGGGTCGGGGCGGGTGCTCCAGCGTCACCCGGAATGTCCGGCGGTTGTGCGGCTCGGCGTACCCGATCAGCGGTCCATGGGTGTCCTCCACCCACGCGTGACTCAGGAGCTGCCCGCCCTGGCGCGTGACGCCGCTGACGAACACCGCCGGGTGGCCCAGGCGCCGCAGCGCGCGGTAACTGGCGTACGCGCGCGGCACGCACACGCCCGCGCGCCGCTGCCGGGGGTGCAGCAGGTGCGTCACGAGGCGCGCGGCGGTCAGTGTGCGGTCCAGCACGTCCGGCGTCAGGTCCGCGCCAGGGCCAGGGCGGCAGCGGTCCAGGTGCCGGCGCGGATCGCCGCCCCGCCGCACCGCCCAGGCGGCCCACAGGACGTCCCCGAACGCGGCCGGGACAGCCGGCAGCAGAAATGCCACGCGGCCCAGGCGTTCACTGACCGCGCGCCGCGTCCGCCCACCGTCGGCGTGCAGGGCACGCAGCAGCAGCGGGCGGGTCACCTCTGCGTTCAGCTCCAGTCGGCCCCGCGCCGGATCGCAGACCGCCTGGAAGGCCGCCCAGGTGTGCGTCAGGCCCAGGTGCCGGGCATGCTCCGCGAGGGCCTGCGGGGTGGTGCGCCGCGCCAGCCGCTCGCTGTCGAGGTAATCCTGGGGTTTCAGGCCCCCGTGGTCCCCGCCCCACACGCGGTTGAGGACCAGTGTGAGCAGCAGTTCGTCACGCGGATCGGGCCGCCACACGGGCACGCCGTCCCAGTCCACCGCCCGCGCCCGCCGCCACAGGCCGGCCGTGAGCGTCATGGCGCGCGCCCTCGGCAGGTACAGCGCCGGGACGATCCAGCGGTGCACGTCGAGCTGCGCGGCGTCCCCCGGGGCGCGCAGGTGCGTGCTTTCGTGCAGCCACGGAGCGGGCCGCGCGACGTCCTCCAGCCGGTCGCTGCGCCACCCGAGGCTCCGGGCGACCTGCACGGCGCGCCGCACGGTCTGCGGGTCCGGGGGCAGCAGGACGTCCACGTCGCCATAGAAGCGTTCGCCCGGGGCGTACTCGAACTCGCTCAGGGCGAAACCCTTGAAGATCAGCGTGGGAATCCCGGCGGCCGCCCAGGCGCCCAGCAGCGCGCGCACCGGCCCGCGGGTGCGGGCGTGCCGCAGCGCGAGGTGCGCCGCGTCGTCGCGCAGCTCGGCGCGCCAGGGGTGCCCATGCGGCAGGCGGGCGCGCAGGGCGCCGCCCAGTCCGGCCTGCCGCGCGGCCTGCCGCATCTCCGGGGTCAGCTGCTCGGGCGGGCGGGTCAGGGCGCCCTGCAGGGCGCGGGTGGGTCCGGTCATGGCGGCTCAGGCCTGCGCGTGCTGGCCCTGGTCGTCCAGGGCGGCGATCTCTTCGGGGGACAGCTGGTAGCGTTCGCCGCACCAGTGGCAGACGATCTCCTGGCCGCCCGCGTCGATCATCTCCTGGCGTTCCGGGGCGGTGAAGAACTTCAGGCTGTCCGCGGCGCGCTCGCGGGAGCAGCGGCACTCGAACCGGGCACTCTGCGCGTCGGGCGCGAGGTGCAGGTCCAGGCCCTCGGTGGCGCGACTGATGGCTTCCAGCAGGCCGCCGCGGCGCAGGTTGTCGGTGATCTGCCCCATGGCGCGGATGTTCGCCTCCAGCTTCCCGAGGGTCTCGTCGGTCACGCCGGGCATCGCCTGGATGAGCAGGCCGCCCGCGTGCGCCACCCGGCCACCTTCCTCGTACACGCCCAGCAGCACGGCGTTCGGGATCTGCTCGGACACGCCCAGGTAGGTGCTGACGTCCTCGGCGATCTCGCCGCTGACCAGGCCAGCGCTGCCGGTGTACGGCTCGCCGTTGTCGAGCAGGCGGGTCACGGCGATCTCGCCGTCGGTCCCGACGATGCCGCTCACGTCCAGCTTGCCGTCCCGTTCGCGGATGGGCAGGTCCGCGTCGGGGTGGCGGACGTAGCCGCGCACGCGGCCGTCGGTGCTGCCCTCGGCGACGATCCAGCCGACCGGGCCGCCGCCCTCGACGCGCAGGTTCACGCGGCTGTCGCTCTTCTTGCCCAGCACGACGGCCAGCAGCAGGCTGGCGGTCAGGGTGCGCCCCAGCGCGGCGGTGGCGGTCTTGGACAGGCCGTGGCGCACGCGGGCGTCCTCGGCGATGCGGGTGGCGTCCATGCCGACCAGCCGCAGGGTGCCCTGCGCCGCGGTGCCGCGCAGGATGAAGGAATCGGGGATCGAGGCAGTCATCCCGACACCTTAACCGTTGCGCCCCGGGGGGGCTGTGCAGGGCCTCGCAATCCGGGCGGGCCTGCACCGCGCCCCACATGAGCGGCCTGCGGGCGCCGTCGCGCCTGCCCCCACGCTGACAGGTCCGGCCGCGCGCGTCTCCCAGGCGGGGACAATCGTGGTTTGGCTTCCTGTTCCCCATGCGGTACCTTCAGGCTTCTGGCGGGAACTTCTCACCTGCCGTTCCTAGCATGAGAGGCCATGACGGCCTGGATGGGATGCCCTGCACCGCTGACCTGAAGGCCGGCGTGCGCGGCGACCACTGACCCCACTGCCCCCCGCGTTCTCCCCGTCAGGTGTCCATCTGTGTCCCGACCCGCCAGTGTCCGGGAAGCGCCTCCGTTTCCCGCCCCAAGGAGTACGCATGAAGAACAAGACCCTCAGCGCCGTGGCCCTGGCCACGCTGACCCTCACGCTCGCCGCCTGCAACAACAAGCAGGCGGGCGGCGCCGACAGCACCCTGGTCATCCAGCAGTCCGCCGACATCCTGACCCTGGACCCCGGCACCACCTACGACACGTCCAGCGGCCAGATCGTCGAGAACATGTACGAGACCCTCGTCGGGTACAAGGGCAGCGACATCACCAAGGTCGAGCCCGTCCTCGCCACCGAGTGGCAGGAAGGCCAGGACGGCAAGGAGTACCGCTTCACCCTGCGTGACGGCGTGAAATTCCACACCGGCAACGATCTCACCTGCGCCGACGCCGAGTACACCTTCCGCCGCAACCTCGTGACGAACACTGCCGACAGCGGCAACTGGTTCCTGTCCGAGAGCCTGCTGGGCACCGCCAGCAACGCCAAGGACGACACCAGCATCACCTGGGCCAAGATCAGCAGCGCCGTCAGGTGCGACGGCGACACCCTGGTCTTCACGCTGCCCGCCGTGGACCCCGCCTTCCTGACCAAACTGGCCTACATCGGCCAGGGCATCGTGGACAGCACGCATGCCAAGGAGATCGGCGAGTGGGACGGCACCGAGGCCACCTGGAACGACTGGGTCGGCAAGGACATCCTGGGCGGCGAACTGAACAAGCAGCCCAGCGGCACCGGCGCATACAAGCTCGTGAACCGTGACGCGAACGCCATCAGCCTGACCGCCTTCGACGGCTACTGGGGCGAGGACAAACCTCAGATCAAGAACGTGATCCTGCAGAAGGTGCCCGAAGAGGCCGCCCGCGTGCAGGCGTTCCTGAAGGGCGACGCGGACTTCATCGAGGTGCCCCGCGCGATCATCAGCACCCAGCTGCAGGGCAAGCCCGGCGTGGCTGTCCTGGACGACCTGACGAACACCACCGCCGCGGGCTTCAGCATGAACCAGAAGATCGAGGCGGGCAGCGGCATGATCGGCAGCGGCAAGCTCGACGGCAAGGGCGTGCCCACCGACTTCTTCAAGGACGCCGACGTGCGCCGCGGCTTCGTGGCGTCCTTCGACGTGCCCACGTACATCGAGCAGGTGCAGGAAGGTAAGGGCGCGGCGCGCAACTTCCTGCTGCCCGACTCCTTCCCCGGGTACGACAGCAACCTCGAGGCGGCCACGTTTGATCCTGAACTCGCCAAGGCGGCCTTCCAGCGCGCCTGGGGCGGTCAGGTCTGGCAGAACGGCTTCACGATCAACGTGTCCTACCGCGCCGGCGCGCAGACCCAGCAGACCGCCATGGAACTGCTGAAGAAGAACATCGAGGCCCTGAACCCCAAGTTCAAGGTGAACATCGTCGGCAAGGAATGGAGCGAACTGATCAGCTCCAAGAACGTCCCCAAGGAAGCGATGGTCATGACCGCCTGGGCGCCGGACTACGCCGACCCGGACAACTTCGTGTCCACCTTCTACTCCAGCACCGGCTACTACGCTCCGCGCATCAACGCGCAGGACGCGCAGATCGACGGCTGGATCAAGGAGGCGCGCGGCACCACCGACACGGCCCGCCGTGACGAACTGTACGCGCAGATCGCCAAGCGCGCCCTGGACGAGGCGTACTACATCATCATGCCCGCCCAGCCGAACGTGTTCCCCTACCGCGACACCATCAAGGGCGTCAGCGCCGACACGTTCAACCCCATGATCGCCTTCACCAGCGGCACGTACTGGAAGAACCTCAGCAAGGAGTAATCTCCGCTAATTGACGGCACCGCCTCGGCCACTCGGCTGAGGCGGTGTTCGCTGCGTGCGGGCTATGCTGCGCGCATGCTCGACGCCGAGACCCTCGAAGCCGGTTCCACGCGCCCCATCACGCTGCTGCTTGTCGATGATCACCCGGTCGTGCGCAAGGGCACCCGCGAACTGCTCGAAAGCGAGGCGGACCTGCGCGTGGTCGGCGAGGCGGGCAGCGGCGAGGAGGCCATCCTGCGCGCCCGGGAACTCACGCCGGACGTGATCCTGATGGACGTCAGCATGCCCGGCATGAACGGCATCGACGCCACGCGCGCCATCAAGGCCGAGCGGCCCGGCGTGGGCGTCCTGGTGCTCACCAGCTACGACGACGACGCGTACGTGTTCGCGCTGCTGGAAGCCGGGGCCGCCGGGTACCTGCTGAAGAACGCCTCCGAGGACGACCTGCTCGGCGCCGTGCGCGCCGTGGCCGCCGGGGAGAGCGCGCTGCACCCCAGCGTGGCGAAGAAGGTCCTCGAGCGCTTCAGCACCCACACCACCCCCACGCCCCCCGAGGACGACCTGAGCCCCCGCGAACTGGAGGTGCTGCGCGTGGCCGCCACCGGCCGCACCAACAAGGAGATCGCCCGGGACCTGGACATCAGCCCCCGCACCGTGCAGGTGCATCTGGCGAACATCTTCTCGAAGCTGGGTGTCGGCAGCCGCACCGAGGCGGTCCTGTACGGCATCAAGCGCGGCTGGATCGACCCGAAGAACCTGTAAGCGCGGTGTCCGAGGTCATCCCGCCGTTCCCGCAGACCCTCTCGCAGGCGTCGAGTGTCGCCGCGTTCGCGCGGGACCTCGCCGCGTACGCCTGCCCGGTGCTGCACGCGCACGGCGTCCGCGTGTGGGTCGTGCAGGACGCGGCCCTGACCCCCGTCGCCGAGGAGGGGCGCGGGCTGGCCCTCAGTGACGGCACGCTGGCGCACGAGGCGCTGACCGTCGGCACGCTGCTGGAGGACGGCATGCTGGCGGCCCTGCCCTTCGGCTGCGGCGTGCTGGAGGCCGTGGGTGCCAGTCCCGACGGGCTGCGCGCGCTGCTGGGCGCGGCCCCGCTGCTGGCCCTGGCGGTCGAGGGCGTGCAGGCCCGCGAGGCCCGGCGCGGGCACGGCCGCATCGCGGAGACCGTCGAGGGCCTCGTGCGGCGCCTGGGGGGCAGCCTGGACCTCGCGGAGGTCCTGACCGTCACCGCGCAGAGCGCCGCGCTGGCCCTGGGCTTCCGGCGGGCGTTCGTGGCGCTGTTCAGCGAATTCCACGAGGGTGGCCGCGCCCGTACCGGCGAGGTCTTCACGCACGGCTTCGACGAGGAATTCCGCGGGGGGATCGGCGTGGGGCCCGTGACCTTCGAGACGCTGGTGCGGCGCGGCGAGGCGATCCGCTTCGAGCGCCCCCGCGACGCGGAGAGTCCCCTGGCGCAGGGTCTGGCGGAACTCGCCCCGCACGCCGCCGTCATCGCACCCCTCTCTGCGCGCGGGCAGGCGCTGGGCCTGCTGTACGTGGACACCCAGCAGCCCGGCTCCAGCGCCAGCGAGGACGACGCCCGGCTGGTGCTGGCCCTGGCCGAGCAGGCCTCGCTGGCCATCGACAACGCCCGTCTGTACGGCATCGAGACCCGCAAGCGCGAGGCCGCCGAGGCGCTGCGCGAGGCCGGCGCGGCCCTGGCGGGCAGCCTGCACCTCAGTGACACCCTGACCCGCGTGCTGGAACGGGCCGTGACGCTCTTCCGCGCGGACGCCGCCGCCGTGTACGAACGCCAGCCCGACGGGCGCACCGTGAACATCCGCTCCGCGCTGGGCCTCCCGAACGAGTACATGCTGCGCGTGCGCGCCAAGGTCGGCCTGGGCGTCACCGGACGCGCCATCGCCGAGTGCCAGCCGGTCGCCGCGCGTGACCTCACCCAGGCGCACTACGGGGGCAGCAGCCGCTACACCCGCCAGCTGCTCGCGGCCGGACGCTACCCGTACCGGGGCGTGATCAGCCTGCCGCTCACCACCCGCGCGGGCGTGTTCGGTGCGCTGACCCTGTACTGGCAGGACGCCCTGCCGCTGGACGGGGACGATCAGGCGCTGGCCGCCGTGTTCGCGTCGCAGGCGGGGCTGGCCATCGAGAACGCCCGCCTGTACGAGGAGGAACTGCGCCGCGAGAACGAGGCCGCGCTGCTGCTGAACCTGGGACGCAGCCTGGGCGAGGACCAGAGCGACGCCGCGCTCGCCGACGCCGCGCGGCTGGTCACGCACGCCATGAACGCCGCGCGCGGCCTGATCGCCCTGACCGACGACCAGGGTGCGTTCACCCGCTGCGCCACGTACAACCTGCACGTGCCCCCGCAGAGCGACCTGCACGCCCTGGCCGCGCAGCTGGGCCGCGGCGCGCGCGCCCTGACCCGCCGCTACACCCTGGCCGTCGCGGGCAGCGGCCTGATCGTCCCGCTGCGCGCCGAGGGCCACCCAGACCAGAACGGTGAGGACGCCCTGCTGGGCTTCCTGTACCTCGACGATCCCGGCACCGACCCGCCCGGCGAGCACCTGCTGGCCCTGGCCCGCAGCGTCGCCGACCAGATCACGCAGACCCTGACCCGCCAGCGCCTCCTGACCGAACTCGAACGGCAGGAAGCCCGCTACCGCCAGCTCGCCGAGGGCGCGCACGACCTGATCATCAGCACCGACCCCGGCGGGACCATCACGTACGCCAACCCGGCCGCCGGGACGCTGCTCGAACCGCTGACCGGCCCGCTGCCCGGTGCGAACCTTCTCGACCTGCCCACCCCCGACACCCGCCCCGCCCTGCGCGCCGCGTGGGCCAGCGCGCGCCGGGCTTCACGCGGCAGCCGCACCGAGGTGCAGATCGGCCCGCACCGCCTGGAACTGCGCGTGGGCGTCATGGACGGCGGGCGCGGCGTCCTGACCGTCGGGCGGGACCTCTCGGAACTCCAGACCCTCGCCGACGAGATCGCCCGGCGCGGTCAGGCCCTCGAGGCCGCCACCAGCCGCACCGTCGAGATGCGCACCTTCCTGACGTTGTTCACGCAGGCGCAGGAGGAGGAACGCCGCCGCATCAGCCGCGAACTGCACGACGATACCGCCCAGGTCCTCACCGCCACCACCCGCCGCGTCGCCCGCCTCGCCCGGGAACTCCAGGGCCCCCAGAAGGAGCGCGCCGACGACATCCTGACCGACCTGAACGCCGCCATCGACGGCGTGCGCCGCTTCGCCCGCAACCTCCGCCCCAGCGTGCTGGACGACCTGGGCCTGCTGCCCGCGCTGGAATGGCTGGCCACGCAGGCCGCCACGCCCACCCGACTGGAAGTCAGCGGTCAGGAGCGCCGCCTGGACTCCGCCACGGAACTCACGCTGTTCCGCCTGTCGCAGGAGGCGCTGAACAACGTGGACAAGCACGCCGGGGCCGCCAGCGCCGCCATCCGCGTGGCCTTCCAGGCGGGGCACGTGCAGGTCGCCATCCGCGACGACGGGCAGGGCTTCACCCCCGATCAGGCGCAGGAACGCGCGCAGGCCGGGCACCTGGGCCTGATCGGCCTGCGTGAGCGCGTCGCCCTGACCGGCGGCACCCTGGACGTGGACAGCAGCCCCGGCGCGGGCACCACCCTGACCTTCACCCTGCCCGGCTGACGGCGCATCCGGCTCAGCGGCGGAGCAGGTCCTCGATGGCGTCCGCGAGGTGCTCGGCGGTGATGTTGGCGTCCCCGCGCGCCACGCGCAGTTCATAGGCGCGGCGCAGCACGTCCGCGTCCCGCCAGCCCTCGGGCGTCTGGAACTTGTAGCAGGCCAGTTCGACCTTCATGCCGTTCGGATCGCGGAAGTAGATGGAGTCCATGAAGCCCCGGTCGCGCTCCAGCACCTCGATGCCGCGCGCCCGCAGCCGCGCCGGGGCGAGCTGGAAGGTCGCGCGGGACACGGTGAACGCCAGATGCTCCACGGTGCCCGGTTCGCGCGGCGCGTCCCGCCCGGCGTCCGTGCGGCCCTCGTCGGTGAACACGGTCAGCAGGCGACCGTCGCCGGGGTCGAAGTACAGGTGGTTCTCGGCCGGGTTGCCGAGGTTCGGCTGCTCGAACACGAACGGCATGCCCAGCACGCCCTCCCAGAAGTCGATGGCACTCTGGCGGGTCGAACCGACGATGGTGACGTGATGCAGGCCCTGCACCTGCACCCTGGACTCGCTGCGGGTCATGCGTCAGGCTACCGCGTCAGCCGTAGCGCCTGAGGAACTCCTCGCGGGGCAGCCACGCCATCTTCGGGGTGTCCTCGCTGGGCGCGCGGGTGGTGCCGTACGCGACGCGAAGCAGCCGGAAGCCCAGGCCGTACCAGCGGGCCGTGGCGGGCGGCAGGTCCAGCAGCGTGAAGCCCGCCTGCGCCAGCGGCGCGTGGAAGAGGGTCACGGCGAACACCGCCTGCGCCTCCTGCAACTCGGGGCGGTCCTGTAGCGCCGCGCCCACGTCGCGCAGGCTGCGCAGGTACGCGCGGTACGCGGTCAGGGCGCTACGCGAGGCGAGCCCCACGATGCGCGGCGAGTGCAGGTGCAGTTCCGCCGTGTGCGCCGTGCGGGGCAGGGGCAGCGGTGCGGGCGCGTGATCCAGCGGCGCGACGCGCATGACCGCATCGGCCCGCTGCGCGAGGTCGATCACGCCGTGCTGCCGCGCGAACCGGTCTTCCACCAGCCGGGTGTAGCCGTGCAGGAACAGGTCACGGCCCGTCCCGGCGCGCAGCTCCGGCACGTCCCGCACCGGCACGGCGCGGTACCCCAGGCGCTTCAGGTCGGCCAGCACCCCCGGCAGCTGCGCGGGGTCCACGGTCAGCAGCGCGCCCGGGGCGGGCCGGTCGGTGCCCGGAGGCAGGGCGTGCAGGCCGCGCGTCCCCAGCGCGTTCAGAGTCCGCAGGCGTTCCGGGGTGGCCCAGGTCACGACCGGCCCGCCCGCCAGCACGTCCAGCCCGGGCGCGCCCGCCGGGTCCCCCAGGCCGCCCACCTCGTGGCCCTCCAGCCGGGCGCGGTCCAGGCCCCGGGCCAGGGTGGGGGAGAGGAGCAGCGTGGCGCTCACCCCGGCCTCCGCCAGGGTCGCCAGCGCAGCCTGCAGGTCGGCGTCCGAGCGGACGGGGACGCTCAGGCCCACGCGCGGGTCGCCGGGGTGGCCGCCGTGCCACGCGCCTGCCCGGCCCGCCCGGAGGGCCGCGCGCACCGCTGCGGTCGAAGAAGGTGCCATGCGGCGTGAGTCTAGCGCGCCTGCCCCTGCGCCTGCCGCGCCTGCAGGGTCACGCGCGCATGAGAACCGCGCCCGACCCGCCCCGGCAGGGTGAGTCAGATTTCTGAGCCTACTCTCATGTCCGGCGTCGTATGCTCCTGTCTAGTGATGCTTCAGGAATTCTTAAACTTTCCCCGGGGCCGCGTCACCCAGCCCCTGAACGGCGGCGCCGCATGAGGCCGCTGCGCATCGGGCTGTTCACCGACACCTTCCTGCCGGACCAGAACGGCATCGTCACCAGCGTCAGCCTCCTGAGCGACGAACTGCGCGCCCAGGGCCACCACGTCGACGTGGTCGCCCCCGACTTTCCCGAACACATCGACACCCGCCCGGACGTCATGCGGGTCGACAGCCTGCGCTACATGTTCCTGCCCACCTACCGGCTGGCGTGGCCCACCCGCCGGGACTTCACGCACCGCTACGACGTGATCCACACCCACACGCCCCTGACGCTGGGCCTGTCCGGCGCGCGGCTGGCGCGCAAGTGGGACATCCCGCACGTCGCCACGTACCACACCCACATCGAGGCGTACACCCACTATGTGCCTGGCGCGACCGCCCTGCAACGTCACACCGGCGTCGTCACGAAGGTCATGGCGCTGCATTACGGCAAGGCCGACGCGGTCATCACGCCCACGGCGGGCATGATGGACGTCCTGAACGCCATGAAGGTCCGCAACCCGGTCGTGATCCCCACCAGCATCGACCCGCGCGCCCTGAACGCCGCGCCTGCCGTGCAGAACCCCTGGCCCGCCGGGAAACGCCGCCTGCTCAGCGTGGGCCGCCTCGCCCGAGAGAAACGCTTCGATCACGTCCTGGACACCCTGGCAGGCCTGTCCGACGCGCACCTGGTGATCCTGGGCGAGGGCCCGGAACGCGACCATCTGGAAGCGCACGCCGCGCGGATCGGGGTCGCGGACCGTGTGACCTTCCTGGGCGTGCGCCCCTGGACCGAGATCGGCGCGTACTACCGCCTCGCGGAACTGTTCGTGTTCGCCAGCGACACCGAAACGCAGGGCCTCGTCCTGCAGGAAGCGCAGCTCATGGGCGTGCCCGTCGTCGCGGTCGGCGCGCGCGGCACCCTCAGCGGCGTGGCCCACGAACGCAGCGGGTACCTCGTGGCGCCCGGCGACGTGAACGCCCTGACCCACTACAGCCGCGAGATCCTGACCGACCCGGACCTGTGGGCGCGCCTGTCAGCGGGTGCGCGCAGCTTCGGGTCCAGCACCACCCCGCACGGCGTGGCGCAGCGCGTTCTGGACGTGTACAGCCACGTGCTGGGCATGCCGCGCGCCGTGGCGTTTCAGGACGACCTCAGCGGTCATCCCCGAAGTAGCCTCGCGTATGACCAGTGATGTTCCGCACGTGCTGCCACAGGAACGGCAACACGCCCCGGTCCAGGCGCCGCGCGCTCGTCTCCACCAGCGCGCGGCGCACGTACGCGATCTGCCCTGTGCGGGCCAGTTCCTCACCCAGGATCACGTCCTCGTAGGCCTCCACCTGCGGGTACCCGCCCACCAGCAGCGCCGCTTCGCGCGAGAAGGCCATGTTCGCCCCAGCGAGGTTCGGGCGGCCGATCAGCCGCGCGACGTGCAGGAACGCGCTGTAGCTGGCCCCCGACGCCAGCGCCCAGTGGCGCGGCACCCCCCAGAAGCGCATCGGGCCGTACAGCGCCGTGCGGCCCGGCGCGGCCTCGTTCAGGACCTCCAGCCAGTGCGGCGCGGGCAGGGAATCGGCGTCCGTACTGGCCACCCAGTCCGTCCGCGCGGCCTCCAGGCCCATCTGGCGGGCGCGCGCCACACCACGCGCCTCGCAGCGCACCACCCGCGCGCCGGCCGCCCGCGCGATCTCCACGGTCGCGTCGCGGCTGCCGTTGTCCACCACGATCACCTCGCGGGGCGGCAGGGTCTGCCGTTCCAGCGCGCGCAGCGTCAGGGGCAGGTACTTCGCCTCGTTGCGGGCGGGAATGACAACCGTGAATTCGGGCACCTTCACACCCTAGCAGGCCCGCGCCGATTCCTGCATGGCCAGGAGCCCGCGTGAAGCTGCGCGACCGCCTGCCCTTCCAGCCCGGCACCGCCCGCGCCGTGCTGATCGCCGCGCTGTCCCTGGCCGCTGCCGAGTTCGTCCGTAGCGGCCTGTACCTCCCGTACCTGGGGCAGAGCCCCCGCGTGCAGGCGCAGCTGGACTTGCCCGCGACCGTGGTGGGTCTCGCCTGGGCGGCGCACGTCCTGACCGACACTGTCATGCGCGGCCCGGCCGGGCTGCTGATCGCCCGCGTGGGCCTGCGCTGGGCCATGATCGCCGGGACGGCCGTGAGCCTGCTCGCCATCAGCCTGCTGCCCGCCGCGCACAGCGGCCTGACCCTGCTGCTGATCGCGGCGCTGCACGGCGTGGGCTTCTCGGTCATGTGGCCCGGCACCATGAACCTCACGGCGGACGTCACCCGCCAGACCGCGCAGGGCCGCACCCTGACGGTCGTCGGGATGAGCGTATCCTCCATGATCGGGCTGGGTTTCTTCGCGTACGGGTCGCTGCGCGCCGCGCCACCCGAACAGGTGTACCTCCTGAGCCTGGGCGCGCTGATCCTGTCCCTGGTGATGGCCGTGCTGCTCCCCGCGCGCGCCGTGCGCGGCCCCGCGCGCGAGGCCCTGCGCGGCGACGCCCTGAAGGCCACGCTGCGCCGCGTGACGCCGCTGCTGCCCGCCGCCTTGATGCAGACCGTGACGCTGTCCCTGTTCGGGCAGGTGCTGTACAAGATCGCCGACGCGCTGAACCTGAGCACCGCGCAGATCGTCAGCGTGCTCGTCGTGGGCGGCGCGGTCGCCTTCGCGTGCATCCCGCTGCTCGGCAAGATCGCCGACCGGGGCCGCGCCGTGCCCGTCCTGATCGGCGGGTACGCGCTGATCGCCGCCGGGATGCTCGGCCTGGCGTGGCTGCCGCCCCTGTGGGCGATGTACCCGCTCGCGGCGCTCGTCGGCGTGGGGTTCGCCGGGGTGCAGCCCGGCTGGGGCGCCCTGGTGACCCGCACGCTGCCCGCCGCGCAGCGTCCCGCCGCGTGGGGCGTCTTAATGACCGTCGAGAACGGTGGCACCGCCCTGAGCCCCCTGCTGGGCGTCCTGGCCTTCGAACGGTTCGGGGCGGGCGGCCCCTTCGGACTGGCAGCCGGGCTGGCGACGCTGGTCGCGGCGTTCTACCTGCTGCTGCGCCCCCTGTTCGCCCGCACCGCCGAACAGACCGTCAGTGAGCCTGGGCAGGACGTCCGCGCGTGAGGCGCGTCCCCTGGATCGCCGCGCTTCTGACCGCCGCCCTGCTGGCCGAGGTGCTGGGCCGCGCCGCTGGGTGGGGCGCGCTGGGCCACGGCCCGCGCGACCGCTGGCGGGTCGCGGTGACCTTCGACGACGGCCCCAGCGACCGCACCCCGGAGCTGCTGGCGGTCCTGGCCCGCCACCGCGCGCGCGCCACGTTCTTCGTCACGCGGCCCGCCGCCCAGGCCCACCCCGGGCTGCTGGACGCCACAGAACAGGCCGGGAACACCCTGGACGCCCACGGCATCTGGCACCGCGCGGCCCTGACCCTGACCCCCTGGCAGGAGTGGGTGCAGGTCGCGTGGCACCCCCGCCCCACGCGGCCCGGCCCGCACCTGTACCGCCCCCCGTACGGCGGGCACAGCCCCCTGACCCGCCTGTTCGCACGGCTGTCGGGCCGTCAGGTGGCGCTGTGGGACACCGAGGGCCGCGACTGGACCGGCGCCGACCCCGCCACGCTGGCCGCGCAGACCCTGGCGCGCGTGCAGCCCGGCAGCGTGATCCTCCTGCACGACGGCCCCGCCGTGACCCCCGCGCTGCTCGACGCCCTGCTGACCGGCCTGGGGGAACGCGGCCTGGAGGTCGTCCCCATGCACGAACTGCCCGCGCGGCGCATCACCCTCCGCGAGGGCCTGACGCGACTGCGTTCCAGCTACGGCGCCTGAAAGTGCTACAGGCGGCGGGGCGGAGGTCAGACCGACCTCCGCCCCGCCGCCTGTGCCGTCAGCTCCCCTGCGGTTTGCTGACGCGCTGTCGTCCGGCCAGCGCGCGGCCCAGCGTTACCTCGTCCGCGTACTCCAGCGCGCCGCCCACCGGCAGGCCGTACGCGATGCGGCTCACGACCGCACCCAGGGGTTCGAGCAGCCGCTGGAGGTACAGCGCGGTCGCGTCACCCTCGACGGTCGTGCCGGTTGCCAGGATGACCTCCTGCCCCTCCTGCACGCGTGGCAGCAGCGGGCGGATATGCAGCTTGTCCGGCCCGACGCCGTTCATGGGACTCAGGACGCCGTGCAGCACGTGGTACAGGCCGCGGTACTCGCCGCTGCGCTCGATGGCGATCACGTCACCGGGTTCCTCCACGACGCAGATCACGCCCTGGTCGCGGCTGGGGTCGCTGCACACGTCGCAGCGCTCGGCGTCCGTGATGTTGAAACACACCGGGCAGGTGTGCAGGTCACGCTTGGCTTCCAGCAGCGCCCGCGACAGGCGCTCGATGTCTTCGCGGGGCTGCTCGAACAGGTGGAACGCCAGCCGCTGCGCGCTCTTCGGCCCGATGCCGGGCAGGCGCGACAGCTCACGGATGAGCGCCACCAATGACGGAGGGTACTTCACTCGGACTCCTTCACCACCATCGGCCCACGCTGCGCGGGCCGGACAGAACTGGGCAGACAGGTCATGTCAAACGGGCGCGGCCACCCACCGCCCACCGGCAGGGGGTGGCCGCCGCCTCAGCCGGTCAGAAACCGGGGATGCCCAGACCGCGCGTCGCGTCCTGCTGCAGGGCGTCCGCCTTCGCGCCCGCATCCTGAATGGCGACCAGGATCAGGTCTTCCAGTGCCTCGACGTCGTCGGCGTCCACCGCTTCGGGCTTGATCTTCAGGGCCGTGACTTTCCCGTGCCCGTTCATCGTGACCGTCACCAGACCGCTGGCGCTGCCCTCGACGGACTTGGCGGCCAGATCCTCCTGGATCTTCGTGGCGGCCATCTGCGCCTGCTGCATCTGCTTCATGAGCTTCTTCATGTCCATGCTGCTTGCTCCTTTCTCACTGCCGGGAGGGCCCTGTGGGCTGCCGTCCCGGACGACCCGGCCAGTGTAGCGCGCGCGGCGTCACCCTGACTGCGCGGCACCTCACGAGCCCGGGGCGCGCCCGCCCCAGGGTGCCGAGCCCACTCAGCCCAGCGACTGCCGGGACTCACCGCCCAGGAGTTCCCGCGCGCCCTCCAGGACGTTCAGGGCGTCCTGACCGGCGTCGACCTGCGTCCAGTGACGGCGCACCGTGCCGGATGGATCGACCAGGAACGTCTCGCGGCGGGGCCGACGCACCTGCTCGCCCGGCCACGGCTCGTCCAGCAGACCGAACTGCGTGCTGATGCGCTGCTGCCCGTCGTTCAGCAGCGGGTAGTCCAGCTGGCAGACGCTCCGGAACGCCAGTTGCTCCTGCCGGGGGTCGCTGTTGATGCCAATCACGTCCACGTTCAGGGCCTGGAAGTCCGCCAGGAGCGCCTGATACTGCCGGGCCTGCAACTGGCAGTGCGAGGTGACGGTCTTGGGAAAGAAGAACAGGACGCGCCAGCGCCCGGGGGTCGGGACGTAGGGGCGGCCGTTGTCCTGCGCGGCCTCCAGGGATGGGATGTGATCGCCGGTGGTCAGGGTCATGGCTGCAGTCTAGGCAGTGGGCAGGCTGAGGATGCTGGGCGACCTCTCAAGGCCTGTTCGGGCGTACAGGGGGTCACGACCACCCGAAGGGGGCCGTCACCCCGAGAAGCAGGGTGGCGCCAGGACCGGGTCGCGCGTCCGGTCACAGCGCGGGCGTGCGCGTGCCCTTGGCGCGGCGGTACAGCTGCGCGGGGCGGCCCACGCCGCTGCGCCGCTCGCCGCTGGGGGTCAGGCTGCCCTGCGCGAGCAGCCGCTTGCGGAAGTTGCGTTTGTCCAGCTTGCGGTTCAGGATCGCCTCGTACACGCCCTGCAACTCGGGCAGCGTGAAGGTGTCGGGCAGGAATTCCAGCGCGAGGTTCGCGTACTCCAGCCGCAGCTGCAACCGTCCCAGCGCGCGGTCCAGGATCGCCTGGTGGTCGAAGGCCAGCCGGGGCGTGCGGTGGGCGGGCATCCACTCGGCGCCGAGGGTGTGCCCGCCACCGCTGACGCTGACCGTGCCGTGCGGCAGCACCGCAAGGTGCGCCACGCTGACGATCCGGCCGCGCGGGTCGCGGTTGATCTCCCCGAAGGTGAAGAACTGCTCGAGGTGGCGGGGTTCGAGTTCCACGCTGGTCTCGGTGCGCAGTTCGCGCAGGGCCGCCTCGTGCAGTTCCTCGCCGGGGTGGACGAAGCCGCCGGGCAGCGCCCAGTCGCGCGCGTGGGGCAATTCGCCGCGCTGCACGAGGAGGACGTGCAGTTCCCCGGCATGCATGGCGAAGGCGGCGACGTCCACGGCCAGCCCGACCTGCGTGGCGCCGCGGGGCAGCGCGAGGTCGGTCACGCGCGCTCCGGGTGGGCGCAGGTCGGGTGAGTCGCGGTCATGCGGTGATGCTAGGGTTTGTGTCCCTGGTACGTCAAGGGGAATTGTGTCCTGCTCGCGCGGGATTTCGCACGTGCAGGCGGCGCTTACGCGGGGCTTTGCGTTCCCGCCGCCTGCGCCTCGGCGCGGCTGACGAGCACGTGCGCGCGCAGCAGCTCCGCCACGCTCCACGCCTGGAACGGGCACCCGCCTGGGCGCAGGCTGTCCCCGGCGAACACCTCCGAGACGTGTCCCAGTCCGGCCTCCAGCACGTGCCCGCTCAGGCCGCGTAGCGCCGCCCGCGCCCGCCCGACCTCGCCCTGCGCCAGCAGTAGTTCCACGAACGCCGTCAGCGGCCACGGCCACACGGTCCCCTGGTGGTACGCCGCGTCCCGCTGCACCTGCGCGCCCCCGTAATTGCCCCGGTACCGCCCGTCCAGCGGTGACAGCGTGTGCAGCCCGGCGGGGGAGAGGAGCTCCGCTTCCAGCTGCGCGGTCGTCGCCGCGACCAGCGCGGGGCTGGTGGGCGTGTCCGGCAGCGCCAGCGCGATCGCCACGTTCGGGCGGACGCTGCGGTCCGGCGTGCCGTCCGCCGCCAGGGTGTCCACGTACGCGCCCTGCCAGAACGCCGCGAAACTGGCCTGCGCGCGGGCCAGGGTGTCCGCGAACCGCGCCTCCTCACCCAGCGCCGCCGACAGGCGCGACTCGGCGCCCAGCGCGGCCAGCCACAGGCCCTGCACCTCGATGGGCTTGCCGTGGCGGGGCGTGACGACCCAGCCTTCAATTTTCACGTCCATCCAGGTGAGCTGCACGCCCGGTTCCCCGGCCAGCAGCAGCCCGTCCGCCGGGTCCATGCGGATGCCGTGATCGGTGCCGCGCACGTGCCAGTCCAGCAGGTCGCGCAGCTGCGGCAGGGCCTCCCGCGCGAAGGTCGCGTCCCCGGTGACCGTCACGTACCGTTCCAGTGCCACCGCCAGCCACAGCGCGCCGTCCACGGTGTTGTACCCGGCGCCCTGCCCGTCGTCGTGGAAGTTGTTCGGCGTCAGGCCCCGGCGCAGGCTGCACAGGAACGTGCCCAGGAGGTCGCGCGCCTCGGCGTGCCGCCCGGTCAGCAGGGTCAGGCCGGTCAGGGCGATCATGGAGTCGCGGCCCCAGTCCGCGAACCACGGGTACCCGGCGATGACCGTCACGCCCTGCGGCTGCGTGCGCCGCACCAGGTACGCGTCCGCCGCGACGGCCAGCGTGGCGACCAGTTCGTCCGGCACGCCCGTCGTGTCCTGTGCCCGCACGGCCAGTTCGCGGCGGCGCGCGGCCTCGTCGGCGTACGCCGCCCACGGGTCGAGGACCAGCGCCTGCGCCACGCCCGGCGTGACTGCCTGCACCACCAGCGCCGCGCGGCCCCCACCCGCCGGGAAGCTCAGCTCCCACAGCGGCGTGCCCAGGGTGGACTCGGTGTCCGGCTCGCCGCGCGCCAGATCGTGCCGGTAGTGCACCCGCTGCGGCGCGGGCTGGGGATTCAGGGCGTCGATCACCGCGCCCGGCGCGTGCACCTGCACCCGCGTCTGCGCCTCGCCCTGTACGGTCACCTCGCGGCCCGCCGCGTGGAAGGCCAGCGTGGGCACCCGTTCGTGCACGGCGTGCATGTCCCGGTCCACGAAGAAGCCCCCCAGCCGCAGCGCCACCGGGTCGCGGCTCTGGACGTCGTACAGGAACACCACCGCGCCCGATCCGCGCGGCATGAACGCCCGGCGGCGCACCCGCACGCCCGCGAACAGCTGCTCCCGTTCGGGCAGCAGGTCGCTCAGCGACGCGCCCGTCAGCCAGCGCAGCCCCTCGCCCTCGAAGGTGTCCGGGGCGATCTCCAGGGCGTGCAGGGTCGTCTCGCGCACGCCGCCTGCGCCGGGCACGCGCAGCACCTCGAGCGGTGAGACCAGATGCGTGCGCCGCTGCACCGGCGGCTGCTGGCTGGCCACCAGCCCCGAGTAGCAGCGGGTCGGGACGCCCGACAGGCTGCTCAGGGCGAAGCCGCCCAGACCGTCGGTGAGCAGCACCTCCAGGTCCGCGTTATGGGCGGTCAGGGAACCGAAGGGGAAGGTGACAGGCGCACTCATGCGCGCCAGCATGGCACGAAGGCGCCGCATGGAACGCGCGTGGTAGACTGAGGGGTACCGTCCGCCCCGTGGGGTGGGCGCAGCCGCCCGGGAAGCCAGCGTGCCCCGGAGCGCGGCGGAGGTGATGAACATAGCGAAAGAACACAAGGTCAACGAGCAGATCCGCGTGCGCCAGATCCGACTGATCGGTGCCGAAGGCGAGCAGGTGGGCATCATTGACACTCGCGACGCCATGAACATGGCCCGCGAGGCCGGGATGGACCTCGTCATGGTCAGCCCGCAGGCTGTCCCCCCCGTCTGCCGCCTGCTCGACTATGGCCGGTTCCGCTACGAGCAGCAGCAGAACGAGAAGGAAAACCGCAAGCGCGCCCGCGCCCAGGAAGTCAAGGCGATCAAGTTCCGTGTGAAGATCGACGACCACGACTTCAACACCAAGACCGGGCACGTGCGCCGCTTCCTGGAAGAAGGCCACAAGGTCAAGGTCACCATCATGTTCCGTGGACGTGAACGCACCCACCCGGAACTCGGCGAGCGCATCCTGGTGCGCGTCGCGGAGTCCCTGGCGGACATCGGCGCGCCCGAAGGCACCCCGAGCATGATGGGCATGGACATGAACATGATCATGACCCCCCGCGCCGAGAAGCCCGCGAAGAAGGAACGCGCCGCCGAGGACGCCCCCAGCGCCCCGGCCACCAGCGCGGCCGCCGCCGAGCCCGCCCCCAGCGAGCCCGTGGCGAACGCGAACGCGTAACTGCTGTCCTGTGAAGGCCCGTCCCGCCCGGGGCGGGCTTTCCTGTTGCGGCCGGGAGGCCCGCGTTTGTGGACACCTCCACCCTACTGGATACTTTAAATAGTAAACTGAGATTCGTGGGCGACGCCCACCCGGAGGAACCCCATGATCAAGATGTACACCACCACCTGGTGCCCCGACTGCCACGCTGCCAAGCGCGCCCTGACCAGCAAGGGCCTCGCGTTCGAGGAAATCAACATCGAGCAGGACGACAGCGCCGCCCAGTACGTCATGAGCGTCAACGGCGGTAAACGCAGCGTCCCCACCCTCGTGCACGGCGACACCGCCGCCAGCCTCAGCGGCTTCCGCCCCCAGAAACTCGACGCGTTCCTCGCCCAGGCCGGACTGTAAGAGACGTCGAAAGTCAAAAGTTGATGGTTGATGGAGGACGCCCCTCTATCAACCATCAACTTTCTACCTTCAACCCTTCTTCAACCGAGCGGCTTCGCGGGCCGTGACCGTGTCGTCTGCCGCGACCGTGTACGCCGTGACGACCAGCTCGGCCGGCGTGAGGTCCAGCCGCAGGAAGCCCGGCTGACCGAAGGCCGCGAACGCCGCCGCACGCGAGCCCGATGGACCTCCCCCCACCTCGCCCGCCGCACCCGACACGGCCGTCCACGTGCCCGGGCACTCCGGCTGCGGGGCGAACACCTCCAGCGCATGCACGTGCCCGCTCAGAAGCAGGTCCGCCGCGCCGCACACCGAGCCGTACAGGTCCCGCACCGCGCCCCCCTTCTGGAACTCGAACGGGAAGCGGTCGTACGCCCCGGCGTTCCCATGCTTCCCGTTGCTGAACAGCGGGTGATGCCCCAGCACCAGCCGCCAGCGCGCCCCGCTGCCCCGCACCGCGCGCCACAGCCACGCCCGCTGCGCCTGATCCCACGCGCCCCCCGGCCGCTCGGCAGGCCGCAGGCCCGGCAGGTACGCCGCCAGCGGCGCCGTGTCCACCCCGAAGAACTCCGCCAGGGTCCCCACCGGCGCGCGGTAGGTGCGGGCGGGCATCACCCACTGCGGGTTCACGCGCGAGTACGCCACCTGCACGTCCGCGCCACGCGCATCGGCCCCATCCCCCCCGACCAGCCACGACTCGTCATGGTTGCCCGGCACCACCAGAAACGGGAACCCCAGCGGGCCGTACACGTCCGCGAACCGCTCGCGGAACAGCGGCGAATTCAGGTCCTTCGGGCCAGCCGGGTAGAAATTGTCCCCCAGTGCCACCCCCAGGTCACAGCCCTCGCGCGCGCACACCCCCTGCATGGCGGCCGCCACGCGCCGCTGCACCTCCGTTCCGGTGCCCTGATCTCCCATGACCAGCACCCGCAGCCGGTCCTGCGGCAAGGCAGGGAGGGTCGCGCGGACGTCCGGCACCGTCACCGGCCCGGTCATGGCTGGCGCGCACGATCCCAGCGTGACCCCCAGCAGCACCCCCAGGGCACCCCTCCACAACTTAGGCAGCATGGGCTCAATGTGACGCTTAGACTGCTCTCACGCAACAATCCCAGGGGGCACCATGAACGAATACCTGAACGTCATCCGCAACAACTACGCCAACTTCACCGGCCGCGCCCGCCGCCGCGAATACTGGATGTTCGCCCTGATCAACACGATCATCGTGACCGTCCTGAGCATTCCCGTGTACGGCGCGGCCATCGGCATGGCCATGCAGTCCGACACGGGCGCGGCTCCCAGCGCTGGCCTGACCGGCACCACCCTGATCTTCGCCGTCCTGATGGTCATCTACGCGCTTGCTGTGATGGTCCCCAGCATCGCCGTGACCGTCCGCCGCCTGCACGACGCGGGTTTCAGCGGCTGGCTGTACCTCCTGAACTTCATTGGCCTGAGCATCGTCGTTCTCGTGCTGTGCGTGCTGGACAGCAAACCCGGCAGCAACAAGTGGGGACCCAACCCCAAGGGCGTGACCGACGGAACCCCCGCCCCCGCGCAGAACTGGTAACACCCACTCCCACAGCGCCCCGTCCATCCTGAATCGAACAGGGAGGAGGGGCGTTGTGACTGTGAGTCGCAAACCGCGACCGAGGTCATTTAGATGCACGAATTCATGGACGTCGTCCGCCACTACGCCACATTCACGGGCCGCGCCCGGCGGCGTACATTCTGGATGTACATCCTGACCGGGAGCCTCCTCGCGGCGGGCCTTGCCCTGATTGACGAGGCGCTCGGTCTACGCGTCAGTACCAGACTGGACGATGACGGACTGCTGGTCAGTCTCCTGACTCTCGCCCTGCTCCTTCCCACCATCGCCGTGACTGTGCGCCGCTTGTATGACACCGGTCATTCGGGCTCGAATCTCTGGTTGCTCCTGATTCCCCTGTTCGGCTGGCTCACGCTGCTCGCCTGGCTTTCAGAGGACGGTAAACCCGGGACCAACAAATGGGGTTCCGATCCGATGTCTGCCGCCGGACGCGTTCCCACTCCTGCGCAGAACAATTGAGCTCACGCCGGTTCCGCCCTGCCATCCGGTGGGTCGGTCTTTTCATGCCCGTGCATCTGCCAGTTGGCGCAGGTGCGGCCGGGGCCGGGCGGGCAGACTGAGGGGCGTGACCCTCACTGTTCGACCGCTCACCCCGTCCGACTTTCCCCAGGTCCGGCCGATGCTGCTCGACATGGGCTTCGTGGAGGACGAAGCTGAGCTTGCGGCGCGCTTTGCGCCCGGACTGGGTGCTGCTGGCCGCCTTCCGGGATGGAGTGCTGCTGGGATACGCGGCGGCGCAGGACGACGGGTCGTACCTGCGTTCCGGCGGGTCGCACCACACGGCGAAACTGCATGACCTGTACACCGCTTCGGTTGCTCGCGGGCAGCGGGCGGGCCGGACGCTGATGCGTGGCATGGAGGCGTGGGCGCAGGCGCGGGGCGCGCGGTACCTGTTCTGCTCCGCCAACCTGCGGGAGGCGACGCCCGCCTATGAACGCAGGGAGTACATGCCGGGCGCGGAGGTGCGGGAGGGCTACCGATTCTTCGAGGTGGACTTCAGTGAACGAACGGCCCGCCAGCCGCACCCGGAGCGGGGTTCGTGACGCTGACCGCGCACGTCACTCCCCGCGCGGACCTGACCCCGCAACTGGAGGCCGGGCTGCGATCACTGCTGATCGCGGCGTACCCGCAGTTCGCGGACTTCTGGGCGGGCACGTCGTACTGGGGCAGCGAACCCGAGTGGCACCTATGGCTGGCCGACCCGGCTGGAGTGCCGGTGGCGCAACTGGGATTCGGGCGGCGTGTAGCGCAGATCGGGGGGCGTGACGTGACCATCGTGGGGGTGGGCGGCGTCGCCACGCACCCCGCATTCCAGCGCCGTGGCTTGGGCCGCCGCCTGCTGCGCGACCTGCACGCCTTCCTGCATACCCTCCCGGACGTGGAATTCGCGTTCCTGCAATGCCGGGAGGAGGTCGTCCCGTTCTACGAGCGGGGCGGTTTCATGCGCGTTCCGAACGCCGCGCAGTACCTCGACCCGGACGAGGACCGGTGGGTGACGGACGCCGGGCCCACCCTGATCTTGCCTGTGCACGCCACGCTGACTGACTGGCCGGTGGGGGAGACCGTGAATCTGCGTGGAACACCCTGGTAGTGGGGTGGGCGGGCAGGGTAGGCCAGGGTGCGGGTTGCCCCCCTCTGCGTGGGGCGGTATCCTGCCCGCATGAAGCCTCTCGCCCGTCACTCCGGTCTGGTGATGCGTGGCGCAGGGCTGCACCGAATGCCTGCACCCGGTCTGATCACGCGAACTCTGAGCGCCTGAGAACCCCTTCAAGGTTTTCAGGCGTTCTGCTGGAACGGTGGCCAGACCGGGTTTCTCATGGTTGAACGCGACCGCGCGCTCAGCCCACACACAGAGGTTGATATGCACGTAATCCTTCCCGACGGTAAACAACTCGAACTTCAAGCTGGCGCCACGGCCCTCGACGCCGCCGCCGCCATCGGCCCGCGGCTGGCGCAGGACGCCCTGGCCGCCACCGCAAACGGCGAACTGGTCGACCTGATGACGCCCCTGCCCGACGGAGCAAACATCACCCTGATCACGAAGAAGAACCCGGCGGACGCCGCGCCGCTGTTCCGGCACTCGCTGGGGCACGTCATGAGTCAGGCCGTCGGCGAGTTCTACAGAGGCAAAGGGTACGCGGACGATCAGATCAGGCGCGGCGTGGGCCCCAGCATCGAGAACGGCTGGTACCAGGACTTCGACCTGCCCGAACCCCTGAAGGAAGAGGACCTCCCGGAGATCGAGAAGATCATGCGGGACATCATCGCGCGCGGCCTGGACTTCACGCGGCGCGAGATCAGCCGGGCCGAGGGCCTCGCGCAGTTCCCGCACGACCCGTACAAGCAGGAACTCATCGCAGGCCTGCCCGAGGACGAGCCCATCACGTTCTACACGCAGGGTGACTACACCGACCTGTGCCGCGGGCCGCACTTCCCGAACACCGGGAAGCTGCCCGGCGCGTTCAAGCTCATGAGCACCAGCGGCGCGTACTGGCGCGGCAACGAGAAGAACCCGATCCTCCAGCGCGTGTATGGCGTTGCGTTCGCCACGCAGAAGGAACTCGACGCGTACCTGCACCAGCTGGAGGAAGCCAAGAGGCGCGACCACCGCAAACTGGGCCGCGAACTGGAACTCTTCACCATCGACCCCCTGGTCGGCAAGGGCCTGCCGCTGTGGCTCCCGAACGGCACGGTCCTGCGCGAGGAACTGACCAGCTTCATGAAAGAGCAGCAGTTCCAGCGCGGCTACCAGGGCGTCATCACGCCCAACATCGGCAACCTCGACCTGTACCGCACCAGCGGGCACTACGAGAAGTACTCCGACGGTCAGTTCCGCCCCATCGAGGTGGACGACGAGGAGTACATGCTCAAACCCATGAACTGCCCGCACCACGTGCGCATCTACGCCAGCAAACCCCGCAGCTACCGCGACCTGCCGGTGCGACTCGCGGAGTTCGGCACGGTGTACCGCTACGAGCAGAGCGGCGAACTGAACGGCCTGACCCGCGTACGCGGCTTCACGCAGGACGACGCGCACCTGTTCGTCCGCCCCGACCAGCTGAAGAAGGAATTCCTGGACGTCCTCGACCTCACCGTCCTCGTGCTGAAGACCTTCGGCATGAACGAGGTCCGCTTCCGCGTCGGCACCCGCGACCCCGAGAGCGACAAGTACGTCGGCGACGAGGCCAACTGGACCCTCGCGGAACAACAGATCATCGAGGCGGTCGAGGAAGTCGGCCTGCCCTACACCATCGAACCCGGCGACGCCGCCTTCTACGGCCCCAAACTCGACTTCGTCGTCAAGGACGTCCTGGGCCGCGAATGGCAGCTCGGCACCATCCAGGTGGACTACAACCTCCCCGAACGCTTCGACATCAGCTACGTCGGCGAGGACGGCCAGGACCACCGCCCCATCATGATCCACCGCGCCCCCTTCGGCAGCATCGAACGCTTCACTGGCATCCTCATCGAGCACTACGCCGGGGACTTCCCCCTGTGGCTCGCCCCGCGCCAGATCATGATCATTCCCATCGCGGACCGCCACAACGACTACGCCTGGCAGCTCCGCGACGAACTGCACCAGGCAGGCCTGCGCGCCGAAGTCGACGACTCCTCCAACCGCATGAACGCCAAGGTCCGCACCGCCGAACTCAGCAAGATCCCCGTCATGCTCATCGTCGGCGACAAGGAACAGGAAGGCCGCGAGGTCAGCGTCCGCGAACGCACCCCCGAAGGCCACAAGGAACGCAAAGGCGTCGCCTTTGACGACCTCAGGAACGAACTGCTGGGCCGCTACCGCAACCGCAGCTGAGCGCGGCCAGAAGCCGGGGCACCGTGAACGATCACGGCTGCCCCGACTTCAGTTCCACCAGCGGAATCTCGTACGCCTGCTCTTGCAGCGCGGGCGTCCTGACGACGTTCAGAGGCACGCCACGCCGGTACTCCGGCCCCACCTGCACCAGCACGGCAGGCAGGGTCTGGGAGGAAAGCGAGGCGGCCGCCCATCCGTTCAGGTCCGGATGCACAAGCAGGGCCGTCCAGTTGGTCCCGTACGGGCTGTAGAAACTCTGGAAACGCAGAATGCCGTCGCGGTCCGCCTGCATGGGCCGGGAGACCTCTAGTCGTTCCTGACCGGTCACCTCGGTCCGTCCTTCTACGAGAACCTCCTCACGGTACCGGGTGACCAGCACGTAAGCGGCCCCTGGTTGCACGCGCAGCACGTTCAGGTCACCGGGTGCGCTCAGCAGCTCGGATGCAGACGCGTTCATCCGCGCGCGCTGCGCGGGAGGCAGCATCTCCCGGGTCGCTTCCGCCGTCAGGCGCACGTGCAGGTGATCCGCCCAGTCCGACAGCCGCGGTCCTGGCTCGCCGGGCAGGGCCACTCCGTCCAGGCTCAGCTGACCTCCGGGTGCCAGCGGCGCTCGCACCCGCAGCCCCGCCCGGTAGGCCCGGACGCCCAGATTGGGCAGATTCATGAATGGGCCCCGCACGTGATAAGCCTGCTCCAGCCAGGGAATCAGCGATCGGTAGAGGCCATTTGAGTCTTTCACCAGGAAGCGGTCCGCGCCGGGAAGGGCCTCCACTTCGATCACCAGGGGCCGATCATCGGACGCCCCGCCATTGAGGGGGACCGCCAGGGCCTGCCCGACATGTAGGTTCGGCGTCCCATCATCGTTCATCACACGTGCCTGGGGGGGCAGCTGGCGGGTCCAATCGTCCAGTCGCAGCCACGGTACGACATCGCCTGATACGCCGCGCAGTCCATACCCGCCCCCGACCTCCGGGATGGGCGTGGGAAACACCTGCACGTCCCGGAAGTAAACCCCCGTCACGAGCACCGCCGTTCCCAGCAGCATCCAGGCCAGCAGGTGCAGGGGCGGATGGGTGGACCACAGACTCCGGCGCACGGTCTCCGGCGAACCAAGTTCCCTGAGTACCAGCTGCCGCGCTTCTTCCTCGGTGTGGCCGCCGAGGCGCAGGTCCTGAAGGCGTTCGAGCAGATGTGAACGCAATTTCAGTTGAACGGCAGAGCGGACCTTCCGGCCCAGGCCCCGCGTAGCGGCACGGATGAAGCGGTCCTCGGGCGTCATGCCCCCATCAGGTAGGCCCTGAGTGCCTCGGCGTGGGCACGCTGGGCGTCCCGTTGCCGGATGAGTTCGCTCAGGCCGGTGGGGGTGAGGTGGTAGTACTTGCGAGGTGGGCCGCCCGCGTCGCTGGGGCGGGTCTCGGCGTGGATCAGGCCGCGTTTCTCCAGGCGGTGCAGGGCGGGGTAGAGGGTGCCTTCCTTGAAGTTGAAGTGTCCGCCGGTCTTCTGCTGGACGTCCTAGATGATCCGCAGGCCGTAGAGGGGACCGTGTTCGAGACTGGCGAGCAGCAGGAAGTCCAGTGTGCCGCGCAGCAGGTTGCCGTCCGCACCATTACTTTGCATAGCTACATAGTGGCGCGAAGTAATGGCGGGCGTCGTGTACACCCGCCGGGGGACGTGCGGATCAGCGGAACTGTTTCAGGCGCGTCTCGATCACGCTGGCGGCAGACGGCTGCGCTGTCGTGATGGATCGTGCGCGGGCCACTTCACGCGTGTCACTGTAGTTCGACAGTTTCAGGCCGTTCAGGTACACGGTCGGCGTGCCCTGCACGTTCACCTTCAGCCCCGCCTGTATCTGGGCGTCCACGCTGGTCCGGAACGTCCGCTGGCCCACACAGGTCTTGAACGCGGCCGTGTCCAGCCCGGCGGCCTTCGCGTACCCGGCGTACTTCGCGGGGGTCTCCTTCGGGTCTAGGGGCGTCCAGGTGCGGAAGTTCGCGAACAGCTGATCCGCGAACGGCCAGAATTTCCCCTGCGCGGCGGCGCACTCACTGGCCTCCGCCGCGCCCTGCGCGTTGCGGTGGAACGACAGCGGGAATTCGTAGTGCATTACGCGGTACGTGGCACTGTCCTTGCGCCACGCGGGCAGCGCGGTGTCCCACAATTGCTTGCAGTACGGGCACTGGAAGTCACTGAAGACCCGCAGCGTGACGGGCGCCGCAGCGGTGCCCATCACGGCCTTCGTGGCCGGGAAGGCACTGTCGGGCCAGATGTTCACGGCGACGTACGCCGCATACCGCGTGGCGCTGCCCTCACCCGTCACCTTCAGGGCGATCAGGTCCGTTCCCGAATCGTCGGAGGGCTGCATGAACCCCGAGCGGGCCGCCGCCAGCAACTGCGGGTTACTCAGGCTGGCTTTCAGTTTCGGAAGGTCCGGGGCGCCCATGCCCCAGCCGGTCGCCACGCCACGCGCCAGCTCATCGGGCGAGTCCGTCTCGGTCAGCACGCCCACCACGTACCCGCCGGTCACGTCCAGGGTGATCGTCGTCGCGCCCTGACGCAGCACCGCGCCGTCCACCGTCATGCCCTTCAGAATTGGCTGCGCGGCCGTCTGGGCGGGCGTCTGAAGCAACTGCGCGTCCGCTGGGGCGCTCAGGGCGAGGATGACGGTCAAAAGCAAAAACCGGTTGAGGACAGGCGTGTTCATGCGGGGCAGTTTAGAGGCTGGCCCGGCAGATCCGCGGCGCAGGTGCCCCCCTGTTTACAGACCAGAAAAGCCGTGCTAACATTCCTTCCGCTGGAGAGGAAGACCCACCAGCCGCCCGCAAGGGACAGCAAAAGCCTCACGGCGCTGTAGCCAAGTGGTAAGGCAGAGGTCTGCAAAACCTCCACCACCGGTTCGAGTCCGGTCAGCGCCTCCAAGTACCCCATTTCAGGTTTAGAACCGTAGCTCAGGGGTAGAGCACTACCTTGACACGGTAGGGGTCAGGGGTTCAAATCCCCTCGGTTCTACCAGTAGACGCCCACCTAGTGGGCGTTTTTCTTTGTGCGCCTACCGCGTTTTTGGCCGTGGGAGCGGCCAGCGGTTTACTGGGCCAGCGCGGGATGCGCAGGTCAGCCTGAACACGACATGCGACGAGTTCCCGCTAGCCGCACGTACGGGGCGCTGCTGGGCCTGCCGCTGGAAGTGCAGCCCGACTTGGTGGACGTCGGCGACTTAGAGCGCATCACGCGGCGCATCAACGGGGGGGTAAACAGACTGCCGGACCGGGAGGCGTACCGCCGTCCCGTGGGTGTTCCTGCGCGGCACCGGCGGGGAGAACGTGCTGTGGGCTGGGAAGCCCACCATATACAACGGCTCACATTCGTCCTGCCCAACGTTCGGGAGTTCGCCCCGGCCAGTGTCCGGCGGATCAGGATGATGCTGGACAGCCCCTTCGCGGCCCTGCTCGTCGAGATGGCCTTCCGGCGGCTGTTCCCTGGCGGGTAAGCCCCGGACAAATCGGGCGATTGAAGCGGCGTACTCGCCTGCCGCACGATCGGCCACACGTGAATCTATCGCTGCTTTCTCGCCCTCAGGTGGACGAGCCGGCCCGCCAGGGCACCACCCCACATCACTCCTCGTCATGGGCGCAAGTTTGCGGCTCCTTTGCCCTGTCGTCGGTCGCGAATCA
Organism: Deinococcus soli (ex Cha et al. 2016); assembly: GCF_001007995.1. Classification (NCBI taxonomy): domain Bacteria; kingdom Thermotogati; phylum Deinococcota; class Deinococci; order Deinococcales; family Deinococcaceae; genus Deinococcus; species Deinococcus soli (ex Cha et al. 2016). The sequence goes on from NZ_CP011389.1 coordinate 2,806,156, forward strand.
GAGCGGCCAGGCGCACGGGCGGTGACGAGACCAGGCGGGTCAGCCCGTCCAGTTTGATCTGATACGTCTCCGTCCGGAGGATCGTCCGAATCTTCCGGTACACGTCCTGCGCTTCAGGTGTGAACGCGGCTGCCATGAAGACGTGATACGCCTCTGGGTACTCGTGCAGGCCCACCTGCCCACCTGCCGTCCGCGCTTTCTGAACGAACGTTCTCACGTCAGGCAACACGATGTCGTTCGTGCCGACGAACAGGTCCATGGGTGGCAGTCCGGCCAGCGGTCCATACGTTGGACTGACTGCTGGGTTGAGCGGGCTGTCGTGACCCGCCCACAGCTCACCGGCGACCACGGCCCCCGGGCGGGCCAGAAGTGGGTCCTTTGGGGCAATGTCTGCGATTTCGGGTGCGGGCATGGTCACGTCGACCCATGGGGAGAACAAGATCAGGTGCGCCGGAAGGGGCAACCTCGCATCCTGGCACGCCTGTGTCAGCGCCACGCAGAAGCCGGCCCCGGCCGAATCGCCACAGAAGACCACGCGCTCCGGTGGTGTGCGGCTCAGCACTTTCCGGTACACATCGAGCATGAACGCGTGCGCCTCAAGGTACGTGTGCTCGGGTGCGAGAGGGTAGATGGGCGCCGTCACGGTGGAGCCCGTGGCACGCATCAGCTGCTCGATGATGGCCCAGTGCGGAGCGATCAATTCGTGTACGTACCCACCACCGTGGATGTACAGAATGTGCCAGTCGGTTGCCTCTGCCTGAGGTTCCAGCCGGAAGACGGCGTGCCCGCAAAGCTGGTCATGGGCGATGTAGGCCTGCAGCTGGAGGGAGGCAGGAGGTGGTGCCACCTGGGGATACGCTCGCTTCAGCAGGTTCGCCTTGAATGTCACCGGATCGGCGAACACGTTGGGCTGCGCCCGTAATACAGCCTCTAAAAGCGTGTTTTAAAAGCTTTAGGCAGCGGGGTCAAGACGGCGCAACATGAGTCGAATGCTGGCGAGATAGCACCACGCTTCGGTGGTCTCTGGCCGCCCTTCGAAATCTCGGGTCAGGCGACGACAGCGGGTCAGCCAAGCCAAGCTACGCTCAACGACCCAGCGCCGTGGGCGGACAACGAAGCCTCGTTGTCCGCTGATGCGGTGAACGATCTCCACCACCCAGCCCAGGACCTTCTCGGCCCACGTCACCACTTCACCTAAGTAACCGCCATCCGCCCAGATGTGCTTCAGGCGCGGATGGCGTTTGGCGAGGATGCCCAGCAGGATCGGGGCTGCGACCCGATCCTGCACGCCACCCCCCGTCACATAGACCACCAGCAGCAGTCCAAGGGCGTCCACGACCAGATGCCGCTTGCGCCCATTGGTCTTCTTGCCCGCGTCCACACCGCGTATCCCCGCCTGTGGCGCACAGCGCACGGTCTGGGAGTCGATACTGCCCGCACTCGGCTCCGGATCGCGTTTGGCCTTGCGCCGTGTACGTCTGACCAGGAAGCGGTTCACCGCTTCCCACGTGCCGTCGTACTGAAACCGTCGGAAGTAGCCGTAGACGGTCTCCCAGGCTGGGAAATCATGAGGCAGATTGCGCCAGGCGCAGCCGTTTTGGAGTACATACATGATCGCGCACATCACCTCATACAGATCCACCGTGCGGGGTCGGCCCCCGGCCTTGCCAGTCGGCAACAACGGTTCGAGGCGTTTAAACTGCTGGCGGGTCAGGTCGCTGGTATACCGTTGTCGTCTCATCAACATCAGCGGGCCAGAACCTGGCCCGCTGCGCTGTCATTCAGGCACTTTTAAAACACGCTCTAACACTTTCATGTGGATACTCGGCTTCATCGTCCCTCCTGAAGTGATTCTGCGGGGATGGGCGCGGCAGTTCCCTTTGCTGAACGTTGCCCGTCATGTGCTCGCCGTATGTTCAGGTGATCGAGATCCGTGCGCAAAGCACACACATTACAAACGCCCCCACCCTGGCCTGCGCTGGGGTGGGGGCCTCCGTCGTTCTATGCAGTCGGTCAGCGGTGCGTGCCGGGCGTGGTCGTCGTGGTGTGGTCACGGTAGACGACCTTGGGTTCCTGGCGGCGAAGCCCAGCCAGACCGGCCAGCCCAAGGAGTCCCAGCCAGCCCCAGTCAACATCGTTGTCCTCAGTCCGGCTGGTGTTTGTCGCGGTGGTGTCCGTCGTCCCCGTTCCAGTGTCCTGAGCATAAGCGGACACGGGAGCGGCGGTGAGGACGAGGGCGAGGAGCGCTTTCCGGGTGAACAGAGTCATGCCGAGCAGCATGCCACTGGGCAACGCGGAGCCATAGACCGTATCCGTTTAGACAAAGGCCACAGTCTCTTTGGGCCAATTGAGTGTGGTTGACGGGTTTCCTCAGCGTTCAATGAAGGGCCTGAAAGTCAGATGACCGACCTCCATGAGACCCGCAGGCGCACAGACCTCCTCACAGCGCACCCAGGAGCACGTACAGCGGACACCCGGCCGGATGAACACCATGACCCGCGAGCGCGGCAAGCAGTGGCGGTTGGAATGCCCTCAAGACCTGACATAGAGAAGAAGGCGACCCGAAAGCCGCCTTGGGTTCTTCAATACAGGGCGGCTCAGCACCTGACATTTCACGAGAAATGGCGTCCTGAATGCAGTGCGACATGACAAAGGGCGGTATCTGGGTCTGTGACGAGCCCCGATACTGCCCGCTTCCATGCTGACACGTTGGCCACCTACCTGCACACTCGCTGGCCACACCGCCGTACGGACGCGCTCCGTCGTCTTGCCGAAGTGCTTCTGGCCGTGCTCCAGGCCGAGTCCACGCTTCACCGCAAGATCGCGCTTCATCTGCCCAGAGCAGCCACGCTGGAATCAAAAACCCGGACGGTGGCCCGCGTGTTTCACGACGCTCAGCTCACGCCGCAGGACGTCTGTGACGTCTTGCTTCCCTTGCTGCCCGACGGCAAGCTCACCCTGATCATGGACCGCACCACGTGGCATTACGGTCAGACGCCGCTGAACATCCTCGTCTTGGGCGTTCTGCTTGGGGGCGCGGTGATTCCCCTCGTCTGGTCGATCCTGCCGCATCAAGGCAACAGCTGCACTGCTGCCCGGATCCTCCTGGTTGCCCGGCTCCTCAAGGTGATGCCAGCTCGCCGCTGGGCCGTGTTGATCGCAGACCGGGAGTTCGTGGGGCGCGAGTGGTGCTCGTTCCTGCGCTGGAAACGCATCCGGCACTGTATCCGCATCCGGGAGAACACCAGAATCGAGGATGAACTGGTGCGAGACCTGTTCACGACGCTGCAACTGGGACAGGTGCGCACCCTGTTCGAGCGGACGTGGGTCTATGGGGGCTGGATGCACGTGGTCATCACCCTATCCCCCGCAGGGGACAGGGTGATCGTGGCCTCAGATTTGCCCGTGCTGGACGTATTACGGACCTATCGGCTCAGGTGGGCGATTGAATCGGCGTTTTCCGTGATGAAAGCTCGCGGGCTGAATCTGGAGGCCACGCACATGACGGCTCCAGAGCGCATCTCTCGGCTCTTTGGCCTGCTCTGTATTGCGCTGGCCTGGATGACGCGGATCGGCGCGCAGCGGACAGAAACTCACGCCCCTCGTCAGGACAAGCGCGGGCGAGCGGTCGTGAGCGTAGCGCGGATCGGATGGCAGATCCTGAGTCAAGCGGCGCGGTGGGGCGGCGAGGTCTTCTGTGACTGTCTACAGCTCCTCGGAATGCCGTTCCCAACCGCCAGCACGTCAGTTTCCCGAAGTGTCAGGTGCTGAGACAGGGCGGTATTCACCCAGGTCAACCCTGGCCATCGCGTCCAGAGCATCAGCGGGCACGTGATACGCCAGCGGGTACTTCCCCGGTCGCCACGGCTCCGCGCTTCACTCCCAGGTCATGACCTGCCCCGTGAACGCCGGAAGAGCCCGGGGCGCGACCGCCGAATCGGCGTGGGGCCACAGTAGCCGCGCCACTTCACCCGTCTCGACGTGGCTCACGGTGATGAAAACAGGCGACCAGGGGGACAACATGTCGGCAGAATGGGGGAGAGTTTCACAGCGTGCTCGGGGAGCAGTCTCGGTAGCAACCCCACTTGGTCACCCGTGGTGCCAGTCGAGCCTGCTTGCGAAGCAGTCGCGTCCTGATCATGGGATTTCGGTGCAGCTTGGTTTCAATTGGATCTACTTGGCTGAAGTGTGATTGACATGGAAGGAGTCAAGGGATCACATGCCCTCGGTTCTACCAGCAGACCTCCGCAAAAGCGGAGGTTTTTGTATCGGTAGGCAGGGGAGAGGGTGTGCTCTTGTCACTTATGAGGTACTAACGCGCGTCACATGTTTTGAGCATCCTGACGCGAAACCGCGCGCCTAGAATGGCCGACTGCATGTCAGACCTTGACTTCATTCTGATCGGCCTGATGATAGGGCCTCTGATCTATGCCGGTGTCTCGCTCCGGAACTCTGGCCGACGGCTGCATTACCGGGATCGACCGCTGTTCTGGCAGCGTCTGATCCCGCTGTTGCTGCCCACTGCCCTGGCACTTTGGATGCCGGTGCAGATGGTGCAGACCGGTGTGGCGCTGCACTGGCAACTGATGGCCGTGATCATGGCCTGCGCCGTGGCTGGGCTGGCGTGGTGGGTTGACCTGAATCCCAACCGTGTGCTGGCTCGTCTGTCCCCGCGCCGCTGAGTCCGCTGGATGGGCAGTCATGGTGTGTCCCGGCCTGAGCCACGAATCGTCAGTGGCCGTTCCGAGCAGGTAGGGCACCTACGAGACCCGGAATCGATAGACTGGGGAACGTGCTCTTGATTCGTATTGTCACCATGCTGCTGGGGCTGATGCTGGGATTCCTGGCCGGGCGGGGGCTGGCGACGACCCAGTCCGAGGAACTGGGCATGGTCAATACCCTCAGCCTGATGCTGGCTGGGATGCTCACCGCGCTGCTGCTCGCGCCGCGCATCGAGCAGGGCCTCATGCGCTTCCTGGGGCGGTTGGCCCGCTGGTATGCTCGCCTGTCGCCCCGCGCGGTGGCCGCCGCGACCTTCGGGCTGATCGTGGCGCTGCTTGTCAGTGTGCTGCTGAGCAGCCTGCTGCGCACCGTGCCGTTCTACACCTGGATCTGGAACCTGATCGTCACAGTTGTGCTGGGCGTGTTCTTCGTGTCGTTCGCGCTGCGCAACGCCGAGAACTTCGGGCTGCTGGCGTTCCCGCAGGTGCGCCGCAAGCCCGGCAGCAGGCTGCTCGACAGCAACGTCATCATTGACGGGCGCATCGTCGAGTTGCTGCGTGCCGGGTTCCTGGACGGGGAACTCGTCGTTCCGGCGTTCATCCTGCGGGAACTCCAGACGCTCTCCGATCATCACGACGCGCAGAAACGCACGCGCGGCAAACGCGGCCTGGCCGTTCTGGAGGACCTGCGCGCCCTGCGGCCCCTGCGGATCGAGGACTGGGACGACCCCAGCCTGCCCACCACGGACGACAAACTCATCCGGCTGGCCCGCGAGAGCGGCGCGCGGATCGTCACGAACGACAACAACCTCGGCAAGATCGCCCGTCTGCACGGCGTGGAGATCCTCAGCATCCACGAGGCCGCCGTCGCGCTGAAACCGCAGGTGCAGGCTGGGGACCACCTGACCGTCACGATCAGCAAGGGCGGCCAGCAGAAGAACCAGGGGGTCGGGTACCTCGAGGACGGCACCATGGTCGTCGTGGAGGACGCCATCAGGTTCCGGGGCAAACCCACCCGCGTAGTGGTCGTGAACAACGTGCAGACCAACGTGGGCCGCATGATCTTCGCGAAACTCGACGGGGAGGAAGGCGCGGCGTAACCGGGGAGTGGGAAAGAGAAAGTGGGAAGTGGATGGAGTGCCAAGGCAACCGATCCACTCCCCACTTTCCCTACAGGTCGAAGCGCTGCACGCTGCTGCCCGCCACGCTCTTGGTGACCAGAAGGCGGCTGGGGAGGCGCTCGGAGAGGCTCTCGACGTGCGTGACGACGCCCACCATGCGGCCCTGTGTGCGCAGGTTCTCCAGGGCGTTCGCCACGGCCTCCAGCGCCTGCGGGTCGAGGGTGCCGAAGCCCTCGTCGAGGAACAGTGCGCCCAGCACGCGGTTCCCCGCGAGGTAGTCGCTCAGGGCGATCGCCAGGGACAGTGACGCGAGGAACGTCTCGCCGCCGGACAGGGTCTTCACGCCGCGCACCTCTCCGGCGTTCCAGAGGTCCTGCACGACGTACTCGCCGTCCTGGAGGGCCAGGCGGTAGCGGCCGTCGCTGATCTCGTGCAGGAGGATGCCCGCGCGGGTCAGGAGCTGCGCCTCGATCTCCGCGAGGAGGAACTGCTGGAACTCGTTCGCCTTGAGGCTGTTCGTGAGGGTCTGCCAGGTGTCCAGTGCGCGCGACGCGGCCTGCGCGCGGGCGTGGATGTCCGCCTTGCGCTCCAGGCGTTCCCGCAGCTGCCGTTCCTGCTCCGCAAGACGCCCGGCCTGCTCTCGCGCGGCGGTCAGGGCGGCGTCGGTGGCGGTCAGGTCGCGCGTGACCTGCGCGAGGTGCGCCGGGTCGAACGGCGCGGCGCCCAGCTGCCGGTCCAGATCGGCCAATGCCGAGCGGAGCTGCGCCACGTCCGCCTCGTGGGTGCGGGCGGCGGTTTCCAGCGCGGCGATGTCGTGCTCGGGCAGGGCGGCCGCGCGCGCCTGCGCGGCGTCCAAGTTCAGGTCACGCAGGGCGGCGTCCAGGCTGGTCTGCGCGTCCTGCGCCTCCTGCGCGCGGCGTTCGGCGTTCGCCTGCACGCCCCGCAGGGTCGCCCCGGCGGCGGCGAGGTCGCCCTGCGCGCGGGCCAGGGTCCCCTGGGCGTCCTGCACGCGCGAGCGCAGGGCCGTGATCTCGGCCAGGGCCGCCTGCCGCGCGCGGGCTGGATCGGGCCCCGCCGCGCGGACGCGGGCGGCCAGTCCGGCCAGCAGCCGGGCCATTTCCGACTGCGGGTCGCCCGTCACCAGTCCTTCGGCGGCGCGCAGGTCGGTCTCGCGGGCGGTGAGCTGCTCGTCCCAGTTGCGGTACTCGGCGCGTTTCTCGTCCAGCCACGCCTGCCGGGCCTTCAGCGCGGCGCGCAGGTCCGTGAAGCGCGTGCGCCGCTCGTCCAGCGTGCGGGTCAGGGCCTCCACCTGCGCCTGCTGCGCGCCCAGATCGGCACGTGGCGCGTCCGGCAGCGTCCGCACGGGCTGCCCGCACAGGGGGCAGTCGTCCCCGACATGCAGGTGCGCGCGGTACGACGCCAGACCCGCCTCCAGCCGCGCGGCGTCCAGTGCCCCCTGCGCGGCCTCCAGCGCCGCCTTCGCGTCGGTGCCCTCACGCCTCACGCGCTCCTGCTCGGCCGTCTCCTGCGCCTGCGCGCGTTCCTCACTGGCGAAACGGTCCAGCGCGGCCTTCAGGCTGACCCGCTCGGTCTGCACGAACACCCGCTCCTGCCGGGCCTTCTCGGCGCGCTGTGCGCCTTCACGGGCGGCAAGGAAGGCGTCCTCGTCCCAGGAGAGGGGCTGGGCGTGCGTGGCGTCGGGTTTGCCGCCCGCGCGGCGCAGCCTCGCCACGTCACTCTCGGCGTCGCGCAGGGCCTCGGCGCGGGCCTCCAGCTCGGGGATGCGGGCCTCGGCGGCCTGCGCGGCCTCCAGGGTCGCGGCGGCCCCCTGCGCGGCCTGTTCCGCCGAGTCGGCGGCGGCCTGCGCGCCCCGCAGCTCGCCCGCTTCACGCGCCGCGGCGATCCGCGCCCGCTCGGCGGCGTCCAGCAGCGGCAGCACGCCCGCCACGCGCCGTGCCCGCGCCGCCCGCGCCGCGCCCTCCTGCACGCCCTGCGCGCGGGCCTCCAGTGAGGTCAGACGCCGCGCCGTGTCCTCGCGTGCCTTCCAGACCCGCTCCTGCTCGCGCAGGCGCAACTGCTGCCCGGTCAGGCGTTCGCGCTCGTCGGTCAGGCGTTCGGCGTCCGCGTCCGTCCGCTCCCGCTCGACCCGCAGCCCGGCCAGGGCCTCGGGGGTCACGCCCGCGTACTCGCCCTCCAGCACGGCGTTCAGACTCCCGGCCTCGTGCTTGAGTTCCTTCGCGCGGTCGGACGCGACGCGCTGCATGGCGGCCACGTGATCCAGCCCCGTCAGCTCGCCCAGCAGCGCCTGCCGTTCCTTTCCGGTGCCGTGCAGCACGCGCGAGAACTCCCCCTGCGGGAGCATCACGCTGCGCGCGAAATTCCGGAAGTCCAGGCCCAGCACCCGCCGGATCCGCTCGTTGATGACCTTCATCCCACCGTCGGACAGGTTCGTCCAGCGGCCATCGTCATCCAGCCGCTCGAAGCGCACCTCGTTCTCCGCCTGCCGCCGTCCCTTCGTGCGCGACGCGCGGTACGTCACGCCACCCACCTCGAAGGTCAGCGCCGCCGACAGGCCCCGCTCGCCCTGCGAGATCAGCGCGTCCAGCCCCGACGCGCCCAGCCGCGCCGTCTGCCCGTACAGCGCGAACGTCATCGCGTCCAGCAGGCTGCTCTTCCCGCTCCCCGTCGGCCCCACCAGCGCAAACAACTCCAGATCACCGAAATCCAGACTCGTGAACTGCCGGAACGCCGTGAAGCCCTGAATGTCCAGCTGGATGGGCCTCATTGGTTCGCCTCCGGCGTGGTGATGGTTGATGGGTGATGGTTGATAGAGGTCAGACCATCAACCATCAACTTTCGAATATCAACCCTCTTCACGCGCTCTCCTCGGTGCGGGCGAGTTCGTCCGCTTCCTGGAAGGCGGCGCGCAGGTCGCCCGGCAGTTCGCCGCGTTTCTCGCGGTGGTAGCGTTCGTAGAGTTCCATGAGGCTCAGGCCCTCCCGTTTCAGTTCCGGCAGGGCGAGGTCCTCCTGCACAGCGTCGAGGTCCACCGCGAGGGTGTTCGGCGCGAGGGTCAGCACGCGGTCTTTCAGGCCGGGCAGGGCGGTTCCGGCAGGGGCGCGCACGACGACCTTCAGCAGTCCGCCGAAGCCCTGGAGCTGCGTGAGGCGGCTCTCGACGTGTTCGAGGTCCACGCGCAGGGTGCGGAGTTCGCGGCCGCTGGCGAGCGGCAGCGCGTGGACGCGGGCGGGGCGTCCGGCCTCCACCTCGATCAGGTTCACCTGTTTCTTCTCGCCCGCCTCGCCGAAGTCGAGCTGGATGACGCTGCCTGGGTAGTACGCGGGGGGCGCGTCGGACACCTGCTGCGGCTTGTGCACGTGCCCCAGCGCGACGTACTGCGCGCCGGGTGGCAGTTGCAGGCCGGAGAGGGTGTAGCTGTTCGTCAGGTCGAACTGCATGGTGCGCTCCGAGCCGCTGGGCACCGCACCGTCCATGGTCGCGTGGGCCATGAGCATGTTCACGCTGCTGCCCGTGAAGCCCTCGCCGAGGCGGCGCAGGAAGAAGCCCATGCCCTCGCGGTACTTCTGTCGCCACGCGCCGGTGTCCCCGCCCAGCAGGTCGGCGGCCTTCACGAGTCGCCGTTCGGACAGGTACGGCAGTGCCCCCACGACCAGCCGCTCGCCGCCGCGCGTCTCGATGGTGCGGATCATGTCGGCCGGGTTCGCGGTGGGTTGCGCGACGACCTGCACGCCCACCCAGCCCAGCAGCCCGGTGACGGACGCGAGGCGGGCGGCGCTGTCGTGGTTCCCGGCGATCACGACGCTGGGGATGCCCTGGTCGCGCAGGCGCAGGAAGAAGTCGAACACGGCGTGCTCGGCCTCCGCGCTGGGGTTGGCGGTGTCGAAGAGGTCGCCGGACACCAGCACCACGTCGGCCCGTTCGGTGCGGGCCAGCGCGGCGATCTCGGTCAGGGCGTCGTGTACCTCGGGCGTGCGGTCGAAGCCGCGCAGGGAACGTCCCGCGTGAAAATCAGCGGTGTGAAGTACGCGCATAACGGAAAAAATAGCACGGTGGGCCTGGGCGTCCCGAAAGAATGGCCGCCCGCCGCCACGCAGGGGAGAGGTGGAGCTATGGGAGGACGAATATACACGGCTGAATATGCAGTGGGGTTGCCGTTTGGGAAGTCGGGTGATCCAATGACCTGGCGAATGGTCTGTCTGGGCGACGTTGGATCACCTCTCCTGCACATAAAAAGAATACCTGCTTATAAGCATTCAAAAGGTCATTTATCATGGTGAAAACGCCGGTTCATTGCGAATATAGGCCCATGTACAGCAGTGACCTCGACCTCATCACGAAAAGCCGCCTGACGGCCACCGGGGACGTGGCCCTCGTCCAGCGCACGACCCGCCGCCTGCCCCGCTGGCTGCGCCGCCTCACCCGCCGCTGAAGCCAGAGTCCGGTCCCCTGCTACTCCGCGCGCCCCCTGGTTCGCGGAGTAGCTTCCGGTTCACGCTGGGCCGCATGACCACCCCCGCCCCGGACCGCCTGTGGAACCGTTCCTTCCTGCTGTGGTGGCTGGGCAGCGCCCAGAGCGCCCTGGGCACCGCGCTGGCCGGGATCGCCACCAGTTTTCTGGTGCTGCACCAGACCGGCAGCGCCGGGAAGATGGGCGTGAACCTCGCGCTGGCGCTGCTGCCCGGGCTGCTGTCCCCGCTGTTCGGGACGCTGGTGGACCGCCTGCCCCTGAAGGTCCCGCTGATCCTGGGCAACGTCCTGCGCGGCGCGCTGCAACTCACGGTGGGCCTGCTGGCCCTGCGCGGCCCCGTCCCGCTGGAACTGGTCTACGCGGCGTCGTTCCTGACCGGCCTGATCGGCGCGTTCTACTCGCCCGCCGCGATGGGCGTCACGCCCCGCCTCGTGCCCCGCGAGCAGTTGCAGCGCGCCACCGGCCTGATGCAGGGGGGCACGCAGGTCTTGCAACTGGTCGGCACGGTGGGGGGCGGCGCGCTGGTCGGTGTGATGGGCAGCGCCCCCGCTCTGATCTTCGACGGCCTGGGCTTCCTGCTGTTCGCCGCGCTGCTGCCCCTCGTGACCCTGCCCGCTCGCGGCGCCGCGCCAGCCGGGGAAGGGTTCTGGATGTCCTTCCGCGCGGGCCTGGACTATGCCCGCCGCAGCCCCCTCACGCTGGGTCTGCCGGTCCTGGCATTCTTCCTGAACGCCGCGTTCGCCCCCATGGAGATGCTCATGCCCGCCCGCATGACCGCCCTGGGTGCCGGAGCGCAGGGCTTCGGGCTGTTCTTCGGGCTGCTGCTGGCCGGACTGGCCGCCGGGAGTTTCGCCATGGCGGCGCTGGGGGACCGTGTGGACGCCCGCCGCCTCAGCGCGCCCGCCTTCGCCGCCCTGGGCGTGACCGTCCTGCTGCTGAGCCTGACGCAGACGCCCGCGCAGATGTACGTCCTAGCGTTCGTGATGGGCCTCGTGAACGCCGCGCTGAACCTCTCGATCAGCATGATCTTCCAGAAGCGCGTCGATCCCGCCTACTACGGCCGGGTGGGCAGCCTGCTCGGGATGGTCAGCATGGCGGGCATGCCCCTGGCGATGCTGCTCCTCGCGCCCGTGGCCGACCGCGTGCCCGTGAGCACCGTGTTCGCCGCGGCCGGGAGCCTCACCCTGCTGGCGGCGGTGGGCTGGGCCGCGCTGCTGCGCCGCGACCACGCCCCGCCCACCCCGCTGGCCGCGCAGGGCTGAAGGTCACCCGTCCCCCGGCGTGAGGAACACGCCCAGCAGGCGCGGCACGAGGCCGTCCGCACGCGACTGGGCGTGCTCGTCGAGCCACTCGAACAGGGCCTGCACCCTCGCGTCGAGTTCCTGCGCGTCCGCCGCGCTGAGGTACGCGAGGCGGTGCGCGCTGATGGCGCTGTCCAGCACGTCCTCGAACCCGTCGAAGTCCAGCGTCACCTGACCCCGGGCGTTCAGGTGGATGTTCAGGGTGCGGCCCGGCTGCGCGGCCAGCATCCGCCCCACCCGCTCATGCTGCCGCGCCAGCAGGTCGCGGTGCAGGCCCGCCACGAGGTCCGCGAGGGTCGCGTGGTCCGTCAGGGCGAATGGCACGTGGAACGCCTGCGCCGCCGCCCGGTAGCGTTTCACGGGCCGCCCGGCACGCGGCTGCTCCTGCGTGACGACCACCAGCCCCGCCGCGCGCAGCCGGGTCAGGCGGTGATGCGCCTGCTGCACGCTCAGGCCGCACGCGCGGGCCAGTTGGGCCGCACTGACCTCACCGCGCAGCAGGTGCCCCAGCGGCGTCAGCAGCGCCGGGTCGAGCAGCAGCCGCGCCTGCTCCTGCGTACTGGCCGTCAGGGACTGGGGAAGGTCACTCACATGCCGCAGTCTGCCACCGCAGGCGGGACCGCGGCGGGCGGATTCCGTCACAGGCGGAGTGCCCGCCCCGCGCTATGCTGAGTGGCGATGTCTGCTGCCGTTCCAACCGAGGCGTTCCGCGTGACCGGCGGCGTGAATAAAGTGCGGTTCCGCGCCGATTCGGGCTTCACGGTCATGACCGCCCGCATCCGCAACGCCGAGGGCGAGGACCCCGACGCGACCGTGATCGGCGTGATGCCGCCCCTGGAGGCCGGGGACACCTTCAGTGCCGACGTGCTCATGGAGGAGCACCGCGAGTACGGCTACCAGTACCGCGTGCTGAACCTCGTGCTGGAGGCGCAGCCCGCCGACCTGTCCGAGGCGGGCATCGCCGCGTACCTGGAAGCGCGGGTGGGCGGCGTGGGCAAGGTCCTGGCCGGGCGCATCGCGGGGACGTTCGGCGCGGCGACCTTCGACATCCTGGAGAGCGACCCGGACCGACTGCTGCAGGTGCCGGGCGTGACGGCCAGCACGCTGCACAAGATGACCTCCAGCTGGTCGCAGCAGGGCCTGGAACGCCGCCTGCTGGCCGGGTTGCAGGGCCTGGGCCTGAGCATCACGCAGGCGCAGCGGGCCGTGAAACACTTCGGCGAGGCCGCCCTGGAACGCCTGACCGCCGACCTCTTCACCCTGACCGAGGTCGAGGGGATCGGGTTCCTGACCGCCGACAAGCTGTGGCAGGCGCAGGGCGGCGCGCTGGACGACCCTCGCCGCCTGACCGCCGCGGCCGTGTACGCCCTGCAACAGGCGGCGCAGCAGGGCGGGCACTCGTACCTGCCGCGCGCCCGCGCGGAGAAGGGCGTGGTGCACTACACCCGCGTGACGCCCGCGCAGGCCCGGCTGGCCGTCGAGACGGCCGTGGAACTGGGTCGCCTGAGCGACGACACGCCCCCGCTGCTGGACACCGAGGACGCGCTGCACGACCCCAGCCGCATCTACCTGCCGCCCACCCTGCGCGCCGAGAAGAAACTCGCCAGCCTGATCCGCACGCTGATCGCCACGCCCCCCGCCGGGGACGAGTGGACCGTGCCGAAGGGCGCGGCGAAGGGCCTGTCCGCTGAGCAGGCGGGCGTGCTGGACCTGCTCGCCGAGCACCGGCTGGTGGTCCTGACCGGCGGGCCCGGCACCGGCAAGAGCACCACCACCCGCGCCGTCGCGGACCTCGCCGAGCAGCTGGGGCTGGAGGTCGGCCTGTGCGCCCCGACCGGCAAGGCCGCGCGCCGCCTGGGCGAGGTGACGGGCCGCGCGGCGAGCACCATTCACCGCCTGCTGGGGTACGGCCCGGCGGGCTTCCGGCACAACCACCTCGAACCCGCCCCGTACGACCTGCTGATCGTGGATGAGGTCAGCATGTGCGGCGACGGCCTGATGCTCTCGCTGCTCGCGGCGGTCGCGCCGGGCGCGCGGGTGTTGCTGGTCGGTGACACCGATCAGTTGCCCCCGGTGGACGCCGGGCTGCCCCTGCATGCCCTGACCCAGACGGCCCCCACTGTCCGCCTGACGCAGGTGTACCGGCAGGCGGCCGAGAACCCCATCATCCGTGCCGCGCACGGCCTGCTGCACGGGCAGGCCCCCGCCTGGGGCGACCCCCGATTGAACCTCACGGAGACCGAACCGGACGTCGGCGCCCGGCGCGTGGCGCTGCTCGTGCGCGACATGGGCGGCCCCACGCAGGTGCAGGTCCTGACCCCCATGCGCAAGGGCCCGCTGGGCGTGGAGCTGCTCAACCACCACCTCCAGAGCCTCTTCAACCCCGGTGAGGGCGGCGTGCGTATCGGGGACTCGCACGCGCGGCCCGGTGACATCGTCGTGCAGACCAAAAACGACTACACCAACGAGGTCTTCAACGGTACGGTCGGCACCGTCCTGAAGGCCGACGGCTCGCGCCTGACCGTGGACTTCGACGGGAATATCGTCGAACTGGCCGGGGCGGAACTGTTCAACCTGCAACTCGGGTACGCGCTGACCGTCCACCGCGCGCAGGGCAGCGAGTGGGGCACCGTGCTCGGCGTGCTGCACGAGGCGCACATGCCGATGCTCAGCCGCAACCTCGTGTACACCGCCCTGACCCGCGCGCGCGACCGCTTCTACGCCGTGGGGTCCGCGACCTCGTGGCAGCGCGCCGCGACCCGGCAGCGCGAAGAACGCTGCACGGCGCTGCTCGAACGTATCCGCGGGCGCTGAGCGCGGGGTCTCCGGACCGCCGCCCGAAGACCCGGTGGATGAGGGGGCCCGGCGCTCAGTGGCGCAGTGCACTGTCTACCCATTTACAAGGCTGCCTGCCGCCTGGCCGAGCAGTGCGCCATGAGTGAACAGTGGGTCAACAAGTATGACATTCCGGTGCGGCGCGGCCAAGACCCGACCCACCCTGCCGGACACCCCGGGCTGGGGGTGAGATTTTTCGCAGACGGATCTTCATACTGGCCTCATGCGGTCCTCCGAACGAACGCAGGGCGCCACCCTGATCGTCTCCCTGCTGCTGGTCATGCTGCTCCTCGCGGTGATCATGAGCGTCACCGCGCAGGTCACCCTCTCGGCCCGGCGCTCCAGCAGCGACCAGGAAAGCGTGCTGCGCGCCCAGCTGGCCGCCGAATCCGGTACCGCCCTCATCCAGGCGCGCGCGCGCGTCATGAGCACCCTGCTGCGCAGCGCGCAGTTCAGTCCCGCCGACACCCCCCTCGTGCTGAGCGACCTGGCTGCCATCTGCGGCCTGAGCAGCATGCCCGCCGTGGCGGTCGGCAGTGACGTCTGCGACCTGAGCGCCCTGAGCGGCGGCCTGAACGAGGCCGGTGACGCCCGCGTGCGCCTGCTCGTGCGGGCCGTCGCTCCCGCTGCCTTCGCCGCCGCCGGACTCGACGGCAGCACCGACGCCAAGCGCGCCGCGTACTGGCGCGAGATGTTCAGCGGCGCTGCCGGCACCAGCCTGAACGGCACCCCCAGCGGCGCCACGTACGCCGCCACGTACGGCCTGCGCCCCACCCGCCTGACCCGCAGCGGCGTCAGCGAGTACCGCCTGTTCTTCAGCATGCCCGACGCGCAGATCACCGGCGCGGCCGGCACCACCACCCGGCAGGTCCGCCTGCGCGCCGAGCAGCCCGGCCTGAACCTCGTCATCCAGCGGCCGTCGCTGGCGCCGAACGCCCTGTTCACCAACCACCACTTCGCCTCTCCCGAGGCCGAAGCGGCCGGCAGCCGCATCACCTTCACCAGCCGCACCATGTTCAGCGGCCCCGTGCACACCAACGGCCAGTTCCGCTTCATCGGCAAACCCTGGTTCGGCGGCGCCGTCACGAGCGCCGGCTGCCCCGCCGGGCAGATCCAGACGACCGCCACCGGCGACGTCTGCGCCGTGGCTGCCCAGCCCGGCGCGCACTTCGACACGACCTTCACCGCCAGTTCCGCCATGACCCCCAGCCCCGACGCCCCCACCTACTGCTACGCGGGCAACCCCGACTGCGCCGGCAACCCCGACGTGGCCCCCAGCTTCCCGCAGGGCGTCACGTGGAACGCGCCGTTCATGCAGCTGCCCGTCAACGGCAACGACCAGGCGGCCGCCGCACAGACCGGCGGGGTGCTGATCCCCGGGAACGTCACGAACCTCCAGCTGTACCGCGCGGCCGTCACCGGGCAGGACAGCCAGCGCATCACGTACACCACCGAGGCCGGCGTCACCGTGAACCTCGCCGTGGGCACCAACCGGAAGCTGCGCATCCAGGACGGCAGCGGCACCTGGGTGCCCGCCGTGCGCGCCGCCGACGGCAGCATCGCCCCCGGCAGCCCCGCCTCGGACTTCAACGGGGTGGTGTACGTGAATGGCGCCGTGGCGAGCCTGAACGCCGGACCCGACCCGGTCGGCGCGGCCGTCGCGCCCTTCAGCGGCCTGACCCTGGCCGCCACCGGCAACATCAACATCACCAGCGACCTGACCTACGCCGACCCGCCCTGCACCGGCCAGCACACCCGCAACGCCGACGGGAGCGTCACCCCCGCCACCTGCGCGAACCTGAACGCCACGAACATCCTGGGCATCTACTCCAGCACCGGCAACGTGAACCTGATCAGCCCGAAGGTGGACGCCACGTCCCGGCTGGGCAACAACCCGAACATCCACGCGGTCATGATGGCCGGCACCGGCGCCGTGCAGGTTAGCGGGTACGGCACCGGCGCCCCCATGGGGAACGTGAACCTGATCGGCGGGATCATCGAGAACTACTACGGCGCGTTCGGTACGACCAGCGGCAACGTCCAGCAGACCGGGTACGGCCGGAACTTCGTGTTCGACCCGCGCACCCTGGCCGGCGTGGAACCCCCGTTCTTCCCAACCTCGCGCACGTGGACCATGGCGCTCGTCACGACGCCCACCGGCACCACCCAGCCCACCGAGCCTATCGACCTGCGCGGCGACACCGTCTCGGAGGCCCCATGACCCGCGTTCACACCCAGGGCTTCACGCTGCTGGAACTGCTGCTGGTGATCGCCATCCTGGGCATCATCGCGGGCATTTTCGGGTGGTCCCTGCTGGGCAACCTGCGCGCCACGCAACTGCGCGACGCCGCCACCCAGATCAGCGCAGACCTGCGCGCCGCCCGCAGCGCCACCCTCAAAAGCGGGCAGAGCACCACCGTCACCACCACCCTGAACGCCAGCACGTACACCGTCACGCGCGGCGCCGACACCCGCACCCGCAACCTGCCCAGCGGCGTGCAGGTCAGCGCCCAGACAGCCGCCGCCGTGCAGTACCGCGCGCCCAGCGGCGTCACCGACGGCACCGGCACCATCTGGACGCTGCGCCACCCGGCCAGCGGGCGACTCATGCAGGTCAGGATCGTCGGCCTGACCGGAAAGGTCATCCTGAATGCGAACTGAACCCCTCACCGCCGGACTGACCATCGTCGAGGTGCTCGTCGGCGTCTTCCTGCTGAGCGTCATCGCCGTCGTCGTCCTGAGCCCCCTGACCAGCTTCTTCGGCCTGACCCGCAAGAGCAGCCAGCAGGTCAGCGCCACCCAGCAGGCCCAGCAGGTCGTCGAGGCGATCCGCGGCGACTGGCTCAACGTGGGCAACTACGACCAGCGCTGCGCCACCGAGCCGCTGCCCGCAGGCACCACCGTCACCCTCCACAACCTCGACCTCAGCGGCGCCGAGGCCGCGACCGTCACGCTGAACTCCACCTGCACCGGCCACCCGCCCGACCCCAGCCCCGCGCGGCGCATCAGCGTGCAGGTCAGCGTGAACGGCACCGCCAGCACCCTGAACGTGGACGTGGCCCGCCCATGACCCCTCCCCGTCCCCACGCCGCCGCGCCCACGCAGGGCTTCACGCTGACCGAACTGCTCATCGGCATCGCGCTGGCGCTGCTCGTGCTGTTCGCGGCGGGCAGCCTGCTCGTCAGCAGCAGCCGCAGCGCCAGCGACCTGCAGATCCGCAACGACCTGCTGCTCGAACAGCAGGTCGCCGCGAACTACCTGCTCGCGGGCGCCCGCGAGGCCGCGTACGTGTACCCGAACGGCACGGCCATCAACCTGCCCGCGCACTACTCCACCACCCGCCCGGGCGGCGGCAGCTGGACGGTCGGCGGCAGCGTGCCCATCCTGGCGTTCATCCAGGCGCCCGAACGGCCCGTGGCAGGCTGCGCCCTGACCACCGCCGACACCCGCCGCGCCTGCTACACCTTCCGCGCGTACTACCCCGTCCGCCGGGCCGACTGGACGGCCGCCGCGCCCCCCGAAGCGAACCCCGGCGCCGACCCCGGCAACGACGACCGCTGGGTCCTGGCCGAATTCACGCAGGTCCTGAACGCCGTCACGCCCCCCACCGTCACGGGCGCGCAGAACCTCGCGGCGGGCGGACTGAACGGCGCGGCCACCCTGCTGCTCGACTACGTGCAGCCGGCCGTGCCCGGCCTGCCCGCGCTGCTGGACGCGGTTACGCCGGTCCCGCAGGCGCCCGGCACGGTGCGCGTCACCATGAACCTGAGCCTGAACCGCGCCGTGCGCGGCCGCGACACCACCCTGCCCGCCCGGCCCGCCGCGACGCCCGCCACCTGGGTGCAGCGCGTGACCGTCGCGCCCCGCAACGTGGGCACCCTGGCGCCCTGACCGGGCCAGGACGTGCTAGCATGAAATCCCGGAGGCCGAGCGCCCCGGTTTTTCTTTTTGGCCCCGTCTCACCTGGGGTGGCCCCCCGGGCTGGGGGTCAGGCGCTCGCGGTCAGACATGAAATACATCTTCGTTACAGGCGGCGTCGTCAGCAGCCTCGGTAAAGGCGTGGCCAGCGCGTCCCTCGGGGCACTCCTACGCGCGCGCGGTTACAAGGTCACGGCCGTCAAGATCGACCCGTACATCAACATCGACGCGGGCACCATGCGCCCCTACGAGCACGGCGAGTGCTTCGTCACCGCGTCCGGCGCAGAGACCGACCTCGACATCGGCAACTATGAGCGTTTCCTGGATCTCGACATCCCGGCGGGCAGCAACATCACGACCGGGCAGGTGTACCAGGAAGTCATCCGCAAGGAACGCGCCGGGGATTACCTCTCGCAGACTGTGCAGGTCATCCCGCACGTCACCGACGAGATCAAACGCCGCGTGCGCGCCGCCGGGGAACGCGCCGGCGCCGAGATCGTCCTGATCGAGGTGGGCGGCACCGTCGGCGACATCGAGAGCCTGCCGTTCCTGGAAGCGATCCGGCAGTTCAAGTTCGACGAGGGCGACGAGAACGTCCTGTACCTGCACCTCACGCTCGTGCCGTACCTGGGCACCAGCAACGAGTTCAAGACCAAACCCACCCAGCACTCGGTCGCGGAACTGCGCAGCGTGGGCATCAGCCCCGACATCGTCATGGTGCGCAGCAAGGAGAAACTCCCGCCCGAGATCACCCGCAAGATCGCCGCGTTCACCAGCGTGCGCGAGAACCGCGTCTTTTCCAGCTTCGACGTCTCCCACGTGTACGAGGTGCCCCTCGCGCTGGAGGAACAGGGCCTGGGCAAGACCGTCGAGGACATCCTGGGCCTCGAGCGCATCCACCCGAACCTCGGCGTGTGGCAGAACGCCGTCAGGACCATCAAGCAGCCCGCGCGTGAAGTCACGATCGCCATCGCCGGGAAGTACACCGCGATGCCCGACGCGTACCTGAGCCTCATGGAGTCCCTCACGCACGCCGGGATCGCCAACGACGCCCGCGTGAACATCCAGTGGGTGAACGCCGAGGACCTCGCCGACCCCAGCGTCACCGACGCCGACGTCCGCGCCCGCCTGGAAGGCGCCGACGGCATCCTCGTGCCCGGCGGCTTCGGCATCCGCGGCATCGAGGGCAAGATCCGCGCCGCGCAGTACGCCCGCGAGAGCGGCACCCCCTACCTGGGCATCTGCCTGGGCATGCAGATCGCCGTGATCGAATACGCCCGCCACAAGGCAGGCCTGGACGGCGCGAACAGCGCCGAGTTCGACGAGTACGCCCCGCACAAGGTCATCGACCTGATGCCCGAACAGCTCGAAGTCGCCGGGATGGGCGGCACCATGCGCCTGGGCGACTGGCCCATGGACCTCCAGGCCGGCACGAAGATCGCCGAACTGTACGGCGTTCCGCAGGGCGGCACCGTCCGCGAACGCCACCGCCACCGCTTCGAGGTGAACCCCGCCTACACCCAGCAGCTCAAGGACGCCGGACTCGTCATCAGCGGCGTCACCCCCGGCGTCGAGGGACGCGGCGCGGGCCTCGTGGAAACCATCGAGATCCCCGGCCACCCGTACTTCGTGGCCCTCCAGGCCCACCCGGAATTCAAGAGCCGCCCCATGCGCCCCAGCCCCCCCTTCGCCGGACTGATCAAGGCCGCGCTGGACGCCCAGCAGGCCTGAACGCGCACGGAAGAGGGGGCGGACTCGCGGGGCGGGGGCGCCCCCTCTTCTGGGCTGTAGGGAGTGGAAAGTGGGTGGGCCTTGACGCGGGCAGCCGGGTCGCGCGCACGCTGTTGACCATCAACCATCAACCATCAACCATCAACCATCAACCATCACCAGTCCCAGCTGGCGCAGCGCCCTGTCCACCTGCGCCTCGAGGTGGGGGAGGTCGCGGTCGTTGTCGATGACGACGGTGGCGCGCTTGCGTTTCTGCGCGGCGGGGAGCTGGCGGGCGTCGCGGGCCAGCACCTCGGCCTCGGTCAGGCCGCTGCGGGCCATGACCCGCCCCACGCGCAGGTGCAGGGGGGCATCTACGACGATCACGGCGTCCATCTGGGCGTCCAGGCCACCCTCGAAGAGCAGCGGGACGTCCTGAACGACGGCCCGCGCGCCCTGCCGGGCGGCCTGCGCTTCCAGCGCCGCCATGCGCGCGCGGACGCGCGGGTGCGTGATGGCGTTCAGGTCTGCCAGGGCGGCGGGGTTGCCGAACACCCGCGCGGCCAGTGCGGCGCGGTCCAGGGTGCCGCCCACGACCACGCCGGGGAAACGGTCGGCCAGCAGAGTGAGCACCTCGGGGTCCTGCGTGACCAGCCGGGCCTGCTCGTCGGCGTCCAGCACGGTCAGGCCGCGCGCGCGCAGCAGCTGCGCAACCGTACTCTTGCCCGCTCCGATGGACCCGGTCAGGCCGATGCGCTGCGTGGTGGTCATGCCCGGCACTGTAGCAGCGCCCCGCCCCGCCTCTCATGGGCGGACGTGGCGGCGCGCGGCCCGGTGGGCCATCAGACGCCCGTCAAGTGGCGCGGCGACACTGCCCTCATGAATCACCCGGCCGGTCATTTTCCCCCCTCTCACGGGCACTTCACCCCGCCCGAAGCGGTTCTCACGTATCATGCCCGCATGCCCAATCCCGGCAGTGAGCGGATCGCGCGTCCCCAGACGGCCGCGCCGACCCCCACGGAGGTTTCCGAGTGAATCGACGCACCATGACCGGCGGACTGCTGAGCCTCATGCTGCTGCTGGCGCCCGCCAGCGCGCAGACGGCCCCCGCCACGCCCGCCACCCCCAGCGCCGCCCCGGCCGCGCGCCCGATCCCCGCCGCGAACTACGTCGCGGTCGGCGGGTACTACTACGAGCAGGGCAAGTACGATCAGGCGTACGTCGCGTACCGCGCCGCCGCTGAACTCGAACCCAGCAACCCGGCCGCGCTGCTCGGCCTGGGGCGCGCGCAGGTGAAACTGCGGCTGTACAGCGCCGGGATCACCACGCTGCAGAAACTCGTGACGCTCGACCCGCGGAACTTCGACGCGCAGATCGCGCTGTCGCAGGCGTTCGTGCAGCAGTACATCGGCGCGGGGGACCGCACGCTGGTCGCCGCGAACCTCGGCGCCGCCCTGAAAGTCCTCCAGGACGCCGAGGGCGTCGCGCAGGCCGCCACGCAGAGCGGGGACCTGCTGCTCAGCCGCGTCTGGAACGAACGCGGTTACGTGTACAAACTCCAGGGTGACGCGGCGCGGGCCATCGACGCGTTCAAGCGGGCCATCGCCCTGAACGGCGAGAACGCCATCCTGCTGTACAACCTGGGCGACATGTACTACGCCACCGGGAACGTCCCGCTGGCGCTGGACAACCTGCAGCAGGCCGTGATCCTCGACCCGCGCGATCCGTTCAACCGCGCGTACTACGCCAAGCTGCTGGCCCTGAGCGGTAACGTCGCCGCCGCCAAACCCGAGGCCGCGCAGGCCGCCCGACTGGCCCCGAAGAACGCCTATGCCGTCGGGCAGTACGGCGTCGTGAGTTACCTCGCGCGGGACGCCGTGACGGCCCGCGCGCAGCTGACGCAGGCGGTCACGCTCGACCCGCTGCGCTACCCGGAGTTCTACTACTACCTGGGTCGCCTGTCACTGGACGCCGGGGACCTGAAGGTCGCCCGCGAGCAGTTCACCCGCGCGAGCGCCCTGGGCAGCCAGAACGCCGAGTACGCCTACTACCTGGGCCTCAGCTACGAGCGCGGGGCGGGCGCCGTCGCCCCGGACCGCCTGAAGGCCCGAGAGAACTACGAACGCGCCCTGAAGCTCATCCCCGGGTACAAGGACGCGCAGGACGCCCTGAACCGCGTGCGCTGATCCCGCTCGTCCCGCCGCAGGCCCCCTGGTTCCGACCGGGGGGCCTGCGCCCGGTCGTGCCCAGAACGCCGCGCACGGGGCTGTTCCTGAACTGACAGCAGAATTCAGAGGTATTGAAGGAGTTCCCCCAATACCTCTGAACCGAGCAGAGCGAGCATCTGGACAGGACAGCGGTTGGCATTGGAGCCCTGGAGCGTGCTCTTGGCCTCTCAATGGAACTGGAAACCGCTGTGAGCGGACGATCTTCATGGTGGCCCGTCATTGGGACGGCCGCTGTCACAATAACCTCACAACCGTAAAAAATTCACATTGCCGTTGTGTCTCCCGGGTCGCCCAGGTGATCGTATAGCGTGTAGATGACGTCCAGCACGACTGTTCTGGCGTACATGATTTCCGTCTGACAGGGCAAGCGGCCCCCCGGGTGGGGGCGCCCGGCCCACCGTCTTCATTTTCCGCTTCGTGAGTGGCCCGAGAGGGCCGCCCGGCTACCTTGAGGCCACTTCGGACCGCGCCACCTACTCCCGCCGGTCAAAGGACCTCACATGCGCCAGTTCCTCCTGACCAGCCTGCTTCCCCTGACCGCCCTTCTCGCCTCTTGCGGCGGCCCCAGCACCCCCAGCGCCGTCGGCAGCGCCGGCAGTACCGGCGGTCAGAGCAGCGGCCCCCACGACACCGGGAATCAGACCATGAGCAGCGAAGAGGCGCAGATCCTCAGTGCGCTGAATGCCGCGCGTGGCGTGGCCCGCACCTGCGGCGGCGTGCGGTTTGAAGCGGCGGCGCCCGTCACCTGGAACGGCTACCTGGCTGCCGCGGCCCGCGCCCACGCGGCCGATATGGCCACCCGGCGGTTCTTCGACCACGTGAACCCGGACGGGGCCACGCCCGCGCGCCGCGTCGAGAAGGCTGGCTACACCGCCTGGACCGAGGTCGCCGAGAACATCGCCGCCGGGTACACTGTCGCGAACGTCATGCAGGGCTGGATCGACAGTGCCAGCCACTGCAAGACCCTGATGGACCCGACCCTGCGTGAAGTCGGTATCGGGTACACGTACCAGCCTGGCACGCCCTACGGAACGTACTGGGTGCAGGATTTCGGCACGCGCTGAAGGCGCA
The DNA here is from genome assembly GCF_001007995.1 of Deinococcus soli (ex Cha et al. 2016). Lineage (NCBI taxonomy): Bacteria > Thermotogati > Deinococcota > Deinococci > Deinococcales > Deinococcaceae > Deinococcus > Deinococcus soli (ex Cha et al. 2016). The sequence continues at coordinate 2,829,550 of NZ_CP011389.1, forward strand.
GGGGACGCCGGCGGCTGAAGGCCCGTCCCCGACACAGGAACGACCGGGCGGGGCGACTCTGTGAGGGGAGTCGTCCCGCCCACGACGTGACCCCCACAGGCAGGCGCCCCGGTGTCGTCGGCAGCGCCGGGCCTTCCCTGTGGAGGGGTGTTCAGTGACGTGGTGCGGTCAGCGGCGACCGCCGAACATGCCGATCAGATCGTCCAGGGCGTTGCCGTCTCTGTCGCCGTCCAGCGCGCGGTTCAACGTGCCGAACAGGTCACCGCCGCCCGGCGCGCTGGTCTGCGCGGCCCCCGCGGTGGGGTAGCCGGGCAGCACAGTGCCGCCTCCCAGCACGCTGCCCGGGTGCGGCTGCTGCACCGGCGCGCGCTGCTGCCCGCCGCCCAGGATGCCGCCGAGCACGCTGCCCAATCCGCCGCCCCCCACCAGGCCGCCCAGGATGCTGCCCAGGTCCGGGCCGCCCCCCTGACCGGTGGTCTGCCCGCTGTTCGTACTCATCCCGCCCCCCTGCCGCTGACGGCCCAGGTACGCCAGGACCAGCGGGGCCAGCATGCTCAGAATCTGCATGGCGAGCTGCGGGTCGATGCCGGCGCGTTTGCCGACGGCCTGCGCCGCCTGGGCCTGCTGGCCGCCAAACACGTGCCCCAGGATCTTCTGACCGTCGTGGGTGTCAGGCACCTGCCCGCCGGCGAAGGCGTCCAGCGCCGACCCGTCGTGGCGGTTCAGGGCGCCGCTCAGGGTGTCCAGGCCGCCGGGCTGCGCGGCGTTGCGGGTCAGGGCGCCCAGCAGCAGCGGCAACGCCGCCTGCATGGCCACCTGCGTCTGCTGCGGGCTGGTGCCCGCCTGCTGCCCGATGCGCTGCTCTGCCTGCCCCATTCCGCCCAGCATGTTGAAGATGTCCATCATGATGCGTTCCTCCCTTGGGATGCGCCCAGCCTAAGCCTCCCCGGCGCAGCGTCCGTGGGCGGGCCGTTCAGCAAATCCTGACGCTCGCGGCCCGCTGGCGGCGGTCCCTCCGCCACCCGGCGTATTCCGCTGCCGCCGCCCGGCCCGGTACCCTGAACGCTTCCGGTTCGGCAACTGGAGGAGGGAACCTATGACCACCACCCCCGCCCCCCCCACGGGGGGCTCCCTTTCACGTCGGTCCCGGCTGGCGCTGCCCTGGGCGGTGACCCGGCTGGGTTTCCAGCGGCAGTTCGCGTACCCGCAGGCGGCCCTGTGGGGTCTGATCACCAACTCGTTCTTTGGGCTGCTGCGCGTCGCGGTGCTCCTGGCACTGTTCGGCACCCGCCCGCAGGTGGCCGGGTACACCCCGCAGGACGCGATCACGTACACCGGCCTGACCCAGGCGTTCATCATGGCCTTCAGCCTGTTCGGCTGGTTCGACTTCATGCGGGTCATCCACCGGGGCGAGGTGACGTCGGACCTGCTGCGCCCCGCCAGTCTGCTGGGCTTCTGGGCCGCGCAGGACGCCGGGCGGGCCCTGGGGCAACTGGTGCTGCGCGGCCTGCCCATGCTGCTGATCTTCGGGCTGATCTGGGGCCTGAACTGGCCGCCCGGTCCTCTCGCCTGGGTGCAGGTCGCCCTGAGCGTCCTGCTGGCCTGGGCGTGCGGGTTCCTGTTCCGTTTTCTCGTGAACTGCGCGGCGTTCTGGTCGCCGGACGCGGTGGGATTCGGGCGCTTCGCGTGGGCGGTGCTGGGCCTGGGCTGCGGCTTCCTGATGCCCCTGGCGTTCTTCCCCGAAGGTTTTCGTGCCGTGCTGGCCTGGACGCCCTTTCCCGCCATGCTGAACACCACCGTGGAACTGTGGGTGGGCGTCACCAGCGGCGCGGCCGCGTGGACGGCACTGGGTACGCAACTGGGCTGGACCGTGGCGCTGCTGCTCGCCTGTCAGGTCACGCTGCGGGCGGGACTGCGGCGGCTGGAGGTTGCCGGTGGTTGACGTCCGGCATCACCTGACCCTGTACCTGCGGCTGCTGGGTGCGCAGATCCGCTCGCAGGGCGCGCACCGCACCTCGTTCATCCTCGACGCGCTGGGCAGCCTCCTGATCACCGCCGCCGAGTTCGCCGCGCTCGCCCTGGTCCTCCCGCGCTTCGGCGGACTGGGCGGCTGGACGCTGGGCGAGATCTGCCTGCTGTACGGCCTCGCGGAACTCGCGTTTGTCCTCATGGACATCCTGTTCGGTGGCTTCGACGCACCCAACCTCTCCGCGCACGTCCGCAGCGGCTCGTTCAGCACCTTCCTGCTGCGCCCCGCCCCGCTGACGGTGCAGGTGTTCGCCTCGGACTTCGCGCTGCGCCGCATCCCGCGCGTGCTGCTCGCCGCCGCCATCGCCGGGTACGGCCTCACGCACGCACCCCTCGCCGCCGGGCCCGAGACGGCCGCCCTCCTGACCGCCTCGGTCCTGGGCATGATCTGCTTCTTCGGCGGGCTGTTCGTCATCGGCGGTACTCTGACGTTCTGGACGGTGGACAGCGTCGAGGCCATGAACGTCCTCACCTATGGCGGCCGCACCCTGATCAGCTACCCCATGGACATCTACTCCGCGTGGCTGCGCCGCACCTTCACGTACCTGATCCCCGCCGCGTTCCTGTCCTACCTGCCCGCCCTGCACCTGCTGGGCCGCTCCCTGCCCGACGGCCTGCCCGGTTGGGCCGCACTGATCGGACCGCTGGCCGGGCCACTCGTGCTGGCCGGGGCGTTCGCGTTCTGGCGTGTCGGCGTGCGGCACTACCAGGGGACCGGGACATGAGGGCTGTGGGTTCTGAGTATCGCCCCGACCGTCACGACACGCCATTTATGAGAGGAGGCACCTGCTATGGATTCCCTCTGTTTCGTTGGCAACCCGGAACGCCACCGGATTGTCAACTCCACGCCCGGAACCCGTTTCGCTCCCACTCGGATCCGCTCGAACTGAACGGTTAAACCGTCCAGTCGGAGGTCATATGATTCACGTCGAGCACCTGCGCAAGACCTTCACCACCCGCACCGGCCGGTTCCTCAGCGCGGGGCGCCGCACCCACGAGGCCGTCCGGGACGTGTCCTTCCACATCCCACGCGGCGAGATCGTCGGCTACCTCGGCCCGAACGGCGCCGGAAAAAGCACGACCGTCAAGGTCCTTACCGGCCTGCTCGTCCCCGACAGTGGCGTGGTCACGGTGGGCGGCCTGACGCCCTGGCAGGACCGCCGCCGCCACGTCGCGCGGCTCGGCGCGGTGTTCGGGCAGCGCACCACCCTGTGGTGGGACCTGCCGGTCATCGAGAGCCTGCGTCTCCTGCGGCACGTGTACCGCATCCCGCAAGGCCGCTGGCAGGCGAACCTGAGCACCTTCACCGAACTGCTCGACCTCGGGCCGTTCCTGCACACCCCCGCCCGCGCGCTGTCGCTGGGGCAGCGGATGCGCGCCGACCTCGCCGCCGCGCTGCTGCACGACCCCGAACTGCTGTTCCTGGACGAACCCACCGTCGGCCTGGACGTCGTGGCGAAGGACCGCATCCGGGACTTCATCGCCCACATCAACCGCGAGCGCGAGGTCACGGTGCTCCTGACCACGCACGACCTCGGGGACGTCGAGCGCCTCGCGCGGCGCGTCCTGATCATCGACCACGGGCAACTGCTGTTCGACGGCGACCTCGCCCGCCTCCAGGCCGCGTACGGTTCGCAGCGCGAACTGCACGTGGACTTCGACGGCCCTGTCGCTCAGGCCGAGGTGCCGGGTCTGACCCTCCTGAGCCACGAACCAGGCCGCGCCACGTACGCCTTCACGGGCGCCGCTGCGGGGCCCATCGCCCGCGTCACCGCGCACGCCCCCGTCCGCGACCTCACCGTGCGCGAACCGGACATCGAGGCCACCATCCGCCGCATCTACGAAGGCGACCTGCTCCGCGCCGGGGTAGGGTAGAGGCCATGTCGCTCCCCGAAGCCACAGGCCCGGCCCCCAGCGTGAGCACGGGCACGCTGTTCCTGGTCATCCTGACCTTCGCGGTCGCCTTCAACACCCTGTACCTGACGGTCATCCCCGAGGGCCGCCCCCTGCGAATCGCCTGCGCCGCCCTGCCCCTCGCTGCGCTGCTGTGGACCGCCGTCGCCGTCTGGCGTTCGCGGGGCGTGCCCAGCCCATTCCCCGCCCCGCTCCTGCCCATGATGGCCACCCTCCTCAGCCTTCCCGTGTCCGGCGCGGTTCTCCGGCTCGCGCAGGGTGAGACCCTCGCGGCGGGGCAGTGGGCCATCCTGGGGCTGAGCCTGCTGGCATTCACCGGCGCAGCGATCTACACCCGCCGCACCCGGCCTTGACCCTCTCGCTCGCCCCAGCCCACTTCCGGGGTGACCCGGTCAGCGTCGCGCGCGCGCTGCTGGGCGGGACGCTGGTGCGCGTGCTGGAGGGTGGGGAACGCCTGACCGGGCGGATCGTCGAGGTCGAGGCCTACGACTGCCCGCGCGACCCCGCCTGCACCGCCGGACGCTTCCACGCGGCCCGCAGCGCCGAGATGGCCATCCCGCCCGGCACGTGGCTGTTCTGGACGGCCCACGGTCACCCGCTGCTTCAGGTCGCGTGCCGACCGGAGGGCGTGTCGGCCAGCGTGCTCATCCGCGCCCTGCAGCCGCTGGAGGGCCTGGGGCACATGCTGAGCTTCCGGCCTGTCACCCGCGAACGGGACCTGACGAACGGCCCCGCGAAACTGGTGTACGCGCTGGGCCTGAACCCCGCGCGGATCAGCGGACGGCCGGTGAACGCCCCGGAACTGCACCTCCTGCCGCCCCCCGCGCCGCTGCCCGACGAGGAGGTGGAGGTCACCGCCCGCGTCGGCAGCCGCGAGGGTCGCACCCTCCCGTGGCGCTTCACGGTCCGGGGCAACCCCTGGGTGTCGCCTGCCGCGCCCAGCATGGACCTCGCCCGCCCGGTCAGCGAGAAGTAGCGCCGTGCGGGCTGAGACGTACAGTCCTTCTTGCCGCTGCACCCTACGCTGGCGCGCATGGACCTCTCCCACGCCCGCGCCCTGAGCGCCCAGGCCTTCGCGGGCGACCCGGTCACCCTGGCGCGTGACCTGCTGGGGGCCGTGCTGGTGCGCGTGCTGCCCGGCGGCGAACGGCTGGCCGCGCGGATCGTGGAGACCGAGGGCTACGACTGCCCGCGCGACCCCAGCTGCTATGTCGTCGCCCGGCTGCCCGGCGCGGCGGCAAGCATGGCGGGCCCGCCGGGCCGCGTGTACTACCACGTCGCGTACGATCAACCCCTGCTGAACATCGTCTGCCGGCCCGAGGGCGTGCAGGCCGCCGTCCTGATCCGCGCCGCCGAACCCCTGGCGGGCGAGGAGCGCATGCGTGAACGGCGGCCCGTGAAGCGCCGCCTGGACCTCACGAACGGCCCCGCGAAACTCGTCACGGCCCTGCACCTGGGACCCGAGCTGCGCGGCCAGCCGGTGGACGGCCCGGACTTCTACCTCGTGCCCGGCGACCCCCTGCCGGACGGGGACGTGACCACCACCGCCCGCGTGGGCCTGCGCCGGGGCGCCGACCTGCCCTGGCGGTTCCTGATCAGCGGCAATCCCTGGGTGTCGGCGGGGAAACCCAGCGCCTAAAGCAGAATTCAGGAGTATTGAAGGTGCCCTTCAATACTCCTGAACGAGCGGAGCGAGCACCTGACAACACCAGCGGTTGGAAGTGGAATTGAAGGGCGTGGTGTTGGCCCTTCAATGGAACTGGAAACCGCTGTATGGATCCGGGGTCAGCAGCGCTGCGACGCCCTGCACTGCCGTCCGCTCCCCGCGCGTGACCTCGGCGCGCAGGGCGTGCAGCCTCGTCGGGTCCAGGCCCGCCTGGAACGCCCGCCACGCGGCCTCGCGCAGCAGTTCGTCGAACCACTGCGCCGCCTGCCCCTGGCGTTTCACGCGCAGGTCCACGGCGGCGCGGTACGCCTCGATAGTCGCCCACACCCCGTCCAGCCCCTCACCCGTCAAAGCGGATGCCCGCAGCGCCACGGGCCGCCACGGCGCGTCTTGTGGGGTCAGCAGGGTCAGTGCCGTGCGCAACTCCGTCTGCGCGCGCACCGCCGCCTGCGGGTTCGTGTCGGCCTTGTTCACCACGCACACGTCCGCCAGTTCCATGATCCCGCGCTTGATGCCCTGCAACTCATCCCCCGCGTTCGGCAGGGTCAGCAGCAGAAAAAGGTCGGTCATGGCGGCCACCTGCGTCTCACTCTGGCCCACGCCGACCGTCTCCACGAGGATCACGTCGAAGCCCGCCGCCTCGCACAGCGTGATGGACTCCCGCGTGCGCCGCGCCACGCCCCCCAGCGTGCCCCCACTGGGGCTGGGGCGGATGAACGCATTCGGGTGCACCGTCAGGCGCGGCATGCGCGTCTTGTCGCCCATGATGCTGCCGCCCGTCCGGGCTGAACTGGGGTCCACCGCCAGCACCGCCACCCGGTGCCCCGCGTCGGCCAGCCGCACGCCCAGCGCCTCGATGAACGTGCTCTTCCCCACGCCCGGCACGCCCGTCAGGCCGATCCGCACCGACCGCCCCGCACGCGGCAGCACCTCCGACAGGAGCGCCTGCGCCTGCGCCTCATGCTCGGGCCGCGTGGACTCGACCAGCGTGATGGCTTTCGCCAGCGCCCGCCGCGCCCCCGACAGCAGCGGCAGCGTCAGAGGATGCGGAGTGGCGGGCAAGTGAACCTCTCTATCAGGTCGGCGGGGCGCAGTTCGCGTTCCAGGGTCGGCCAGGGGACGCGGTGCTCGGGTTGCACGTCGCCCCACTCGCGGGTCTGCACGACCTGCCCGTCCGGGCCGATCAGCCGTTCGATCCGCGCGGCCACTGTGTCCTGGCCGGGCGTGCGGCGCAGCACCCACGAGTACGCGCGGGGGCGGCCCGCCTCGTCCCAGTCGATGCGCTGCTCGGTCCGGTCCGGATTCCAGCCCGACGCGGCGCGCAGCACCAGCCGCCGCACCGTGCCACGTGCGTCCGTCCAGGTCTGCACGTCGAAGAACGCGTCCATGATGCAGGGCATCGACGAGCCCTGGAACGCCCGCCAGCCTCCCAATGCGGCGTCATTCCCGGTCATGACCGCCCGCGCGGACGCGACAGGGGAGAGGCCCACCGGCCCGCTCACCCCACCCGCCAGTGCGGCCCCACCCGACAGCGGCGCACTCAACAGCAGCGCCAGCATCAGCCGTTTCAGCATGTCAACCCCCTCGGCACCGCTCGCAGGTATGACCGCAGCGGTGTCGTCACGCCCCGCGCGCGGAACCCCGTCTCCTTCACCAGACGCCCCCGCGCGTCGAACGACCCACGCACGTCCAGCAGGCGACCCGCGAAGCCACTCCAGCTCACGCTGAGCCCCGTCAGGCGCCCGGCCCGGTCGTAACTCTGCCGCACCCACAACCGGTTGTCCGGCAACAGCCGCGCGTACGTCAGGCTCCGCACCCGGCCCGTGTTGTCCAGCAGGTACGTCGTGTCCCCCCGCTCACACACCCGCAGGCCCCCCACCTGGGCGGGCGGCCCCGCAGGCGGCGCGGGCAGGGTCATCCCCACCGCGCGCGCATCGCTCAGACCAGCCACGCCCAGCACGGCACACGCCACCACAGCCCTCAGTCGCTTCAGCATGCGCGCAGGTACGAGGCGGGGCATGTGGAGGTTGCGTTCACGCCTGTTCGCGCGCCCGCAGGAGGTTCAGTACTTCGCGCGCGCTATTCAGGATGGGGGTGCCGGGGCCGAAGATGCCCGCCGCGCCCGCCTCGCGCAGGGCGGGGTAGTCCTGCTGCGGGATCACGCCGCCCACAACGACCAGGATGTCCCCGGCGCCCTGTTCACGCAGCGCGGCGATCAGTTGCGGCACGAGGGTCTTGTGCCCGGCGGCCTGACTGCTCACGCCCACCACATGCACATCGTTCTCGATGGCCTGCCGCGCGGCCTCGTCGGGCGTCTGGAAGAGGGGGCCGACGTCCACGTCGAAGCCCAGGTCGGCGAATCCCGTGGCAATGACCTTCGCGCCGCGGTCGTGCCCGTCCTGGCCCATCTTCACGACCAGGATGCGGGGGCGGCGTCCCTCGGCCTCGGCAAAGGCCTCGATCTCACCCTGCAGGGCGGCGAAGCCCTCGTCGCCGTCGTACCCGGCGGCGTATACGCCGCTGAGGGTGCGGATCTCGGCGGCGTGGCGGCCCCAGGCGCGTTCCAGGGCGTCGCTGACCTCGCCGACCGTGCAGCGGGCTGCCATGGCGGTGACCGCCAGGGCCAGCAGATTGCCCTCGCCGCTGCGGGCCGCGTGTTCCAGGGCCGCGAGGGCGGCCTGCACAGCCTGCGGGTTGCGTGTTTCCCGCACGCGGTTCAGGCGGGCGATCTGCGCGTCGCGCACGGCGGCGTTGTCGATGTCCAGCACGTCCACCGGGGTGTCCTGCGTGGGCCGGTACTTGTTCACGCCGACGATGACGTCCTCGCCCCGGTCGATGCGGGCCTGTTTGCGCGCGGCGGACTCCTCGATGCGCAGTTTCGGCACGCCGCTCTCGATGGCCTTCGCCATGCCGCCCAGCGACTCGACCTCGCGCATCAGTTCCCGCGCCTTCTCGGCCAGATCGTGGGTGAGGCGTTCCATCATGAAACTGCCGCCCCAGGGGTCCACGACGTGCGGGATGCCCGTCTCCTCCTGGATCACCAGCTGGGTGTTGCGGGCGATGCGGGCGCTGAAGTCGGTGGGCAGGCCGATGGCCTCGTCGAAGGAGTTCGTGTGGAGGCTCTGCGTGCCGCCGAACACGGCGGCCATCGCCTCGACGGTCGTGCGGATGACGTTGTTGTACGGGTCCTGTTCGGTCAGCGACCAGCCGCTGGTCTGGCAGTGGGTGCGCAGCGCGCGGCTCATGGGGTTTCTCGGCTCGAAGGGCGCCATGAGTTCGCTCCAGAGCAGGCGGGCGGCGCGGAGCTTGGCGACCTCCATGTAGAAGTTCATGCCGATCCCGAAGAAGAAACTCAGGCGCGGCGCGAACTCGTCGATGTGCAGCCCCTTGCCGAGCGCGGCCTTCACGTACTCCAGGCCGTCCGCGAGGGTGTAGGCGAGTTCCAGCGCGGCGTTCGCCCCGGCCTCCTGGATGTGGTACCCGGAAATGGAAATGGAGTTGAAGCGCGGCATCTGCTGCGCCGTGAACTCGATGATGTCCGCGATGATCCGCATGCTGGGCGCCGGGGGGTAGATGTAGGTGTTGCGCACCATGAACTCTTTGAGGATGTCGTTCTGGATGGTGCCCGAGAGCTGATCCAGGGTCGCGCCCTGCTCCAGTCCCGCCACGATGTACCCCGCCAGGATCGGCAGGACCGCGCCGTTCATGGTCATGGACACCGACATCTCGGACAGCGGGATGCCGTCGAAGAGGATCTTCATGTCCTCGACAGAGTCGATGGCGACCCCGGCCTTGCCCACGTCGCCCACCACGCGCGGGTGGTCGCTGTCGTACCCCCGGTGCGTGGCGAGGTCGAACGCGACCGACAGGCCCTTCTGCCCGGCGGCGAGGTTGCGGCGGTAGAAGGCGTTCGATTCCTCGGCGGTGCTGAAGCCCGCGTACTGCCGGATCGTCCAGGGGCGCGCGGCGTACATGGTGGCGCGCGGGCCGCGCGTGAAGGGCGGCAGGCCCGGCAGTGAGGCCGTGTCCACGTCCTGCACGTCGTCTGCGGTGTACAGCGCCCGGAGGGTGATGCCCTCGGGCGTCTCGCGATTCAGGCGCGCCGGGTCGGCGCCTTTTAAGTCCTTGCTGGCCTGGGCTTTCCAGGCACTCAGGTCGGGCATGTGTGTTCCTCCGTGTGCTGCCGCCATCATGCCACCGGTCCCGCGCAGTCACCAAACGACCGTTCGGGTTTCACGGAACGCTAGCTGTTCCTGCGTATGAGACACACCCATTGGTGTGGCGTGAGACCGCCGCCCTCCGAAACGTGAAATGCCGGGAGAGGCTTTCTAAAGCTGTGACCCCCATACCCAGTCGGTTTCTCTGACCGTTGAACTATCTGCACACCGCCGCCCTGACCGTCACCACCCTCGACCTGCCCGCGGGCACGACGCCCGCCGTGCTGGGCTTCATGCTGAACGGCAAGGTGCTCGCCAAGACCAGCCTGACCGCGTACTATGGCCGCTTGAGCATTTGCCCTCAGCACCCGACACTTCGGCAAAATGAGCTTCCTGCAAGCGGTACGGCATGAAGCTGGGCAGTGTCCGAGTCTCTGACGACCTCCGAACCTGCTGAGAGCAGTACGCCCGTTCGTCCGCCCAGAGATCCATCGTCTCCACGACACCGACACTGGTAAGGCAACCACATAGGTAAACGGCACGCGGAATCCACGGCGGTCTACACTGCGGGCGTGCGACGGACCCTGCTGCTCCTGGCGACCCTCCTCAGTACACAGACCGTTCGAGCGGAAGCGCTCGAACCCCTTCAGGTGGACCGCATCATCGAGAGTCTTCGACGTTTCCCCTACCTCTACCCTTTTGACGAGAAGAAGGTCAGGCAGGGTGCCGAGCAGGGGATCGACGGTCTGATTCGCGCGCTGGGCGATCCTGATGTCCGCTTCTCTCCGCGCAATGCGCTTGTTCCGTCGACCAATCCTCAGAAGGGGACGACCTTCGGCCTGGAGTTCGAGCAGGACGGGGCGGCGCAGCAGGGTGTCCAGCTCGCTGCCATTCCGCCGTTTACGTCCGCGTGGTACCAGGGATTGCAGCCGGGCGACATCATCGAGGGGATCGGCGACCATGACGTCCGGTCGGTCACACGACATGCGGCGGCAGCATTGCTGCCCCTTCTGGAGGATCAGTTCGTGGACCTGATCGTTCGGCGGGGTGAAACGCGGCAGGTCGTCAGGGTCACCCGGCAGGCCATCACCCCCACGCTGACTGTCCGGGAGGGGCTGCCGACCGGCACGGCGTATCTGGCGATGCCTACCTTGTTCACTGGATTGAGCGACGTCACGGATCAGCTGACCAGGGCAATCCAGCTCCTCCAGGAGGACGGAATCGCCACCCTGATCTTGGACCTGCGCGGCAATACAGGCGGCTCGCTGGATACCGCTGTGGCCGTCGCGGACCAGTTCCTGTCGCAGGGTGACATCGTGAGCCTCAAAAGCAGGAGTGGAGACACGCGAATCTACGGCAGCGCGAAGCCGCACTTGAGGGACTTCACCGGACGCGTCATGGTGCTCGTGAACCGTGAGACGAGCAGCGGTGCAGAAGTGATCGCAAGTGTCCTGCAACACGCCCGCATGACAGTGATCGGCGAGCGAACGGCAGGACGAGGCGTGGCGTCGACATCCCATGGGATGGGTGTGGGATACCTGATGTTCCCCATCGCGTTCCTGATCACGCCCGGCGGACAACTTCAGGGTGTGGGGGTCACACCGGACATCGTCGTGCGTGATGATCGGCAGCGGCCCGCTGCGGGAACTGTGGTGAACCTTCTGGGTGACCCGGTGCTGCGCCGGGCGCTGGAGGAGATCGGGCGCACGTCGCAGTCGACTCCGGCAGACGCTGGTTCCATCAGGGGGACTGCCGAGTCCGGCGAGTAAGCTTCGAGCAGGTTCAGGCGTCACGAAGGTGTGGTTCTGGATCGCCCGGCCAGGTGACGCCAGACGGCTCGGGCATGTGGAGGCGTGGAGGACTGCTGCGCCACTCAGGAGATGGCCCAGCAGATCTGAAGGCCGAAGCGGATGAGGAGGGTGGCTTCCAGGCACTCGCTGGCGCGCGTCGTCCACATGGTGGCTGATACGGACTCGGATTGAATGGGTTGCAGAACCCGTTCAATCCGAGCGGAGCGAGCGGGAAACAAACGGAATCCGTATGACATATTCGGACCCGTCTGAATCGATCAGCTCGCGGGTGAGGTTCGGGTCGTCCGCCGGTGCCTCACTTGGAGCTCGTCATAGACCCAGGTGCCACTCGGAATCCTTCCGCACTGCGTCGTGGACGCCATTTTCGCCGAAATTTCAGATGTTGAAGCGTGGGCCGTAAAGATGCGTTCTTTGTGGCCGAGCGAAGCGAGTGAATGTTGCCGAGCAGGACGGAATGGAACAGCTGCGAAGCAGAGAATGGAGGCGGCAGAACTCTGGTGTGCTGACGCCGTCATTCGGAGAACTGCTCTGAGCCACGGCCGGTCGTCTGCTGCCCGCCCCGGCAGGTGCGCGGGGCGGGCTGATGCTGCACGGGCGTTCTGCCCCGCGCGAACTCGGGTGCGCCGCTTCGCCCGCCCGTGAAATCCCTGCGTGGGGAATGCTAAGCTTCTGCGCGTGACCGCCGACACCCCCGAAGCGAGGCGCGTGAAGCTCGCGCCGAGCATCCTCGCCAGCGATTTCGCCCGCCTGGGCGACGAACTCCGCGCCATCGAGAGCGCCGACTGGGCGCACGTGGACGTCATGGACGGCCAGTTCGTGCCCAACATCAGCTTCGGGCTGCCCATCCTGGCCGCCGCCCGCGCCGTCAGTAGCCTGTTCATGGACGTGCACCTCATGATTGACCGGCCCGAACGGTACCTGCGCGACTTCGCCGACGCCGGCGCCGACGGCCTGACCGTCCATGTGGAAAGCACCGCGCATGTCCACCGCGCCGTGCAGCAGATCCGGGAACTGGGCAAGAAGGCGGGCGTCACCCTGAACCCCGGCACGCCTCTGGAGGCTCTGCGGCCCGTCCTGGCCGACGTGGACCTCGTCCTGATCATGAGCGTCAATCCGGGCTTCGGCGGGCAGAAGTTCATCCCGCACAGCCTTGAGCGCATCCACACCGTCCGCCGCTGGCTGGACGAGATCGGCAGCGCCGCCGAACTCCAGGTCGATGGGGGCGTCAGCGCCACGAACGCCCGCGCGGTCGTCGCCGCCGGGGCGAGCAACCTCGTCGCGGGCAGCGCCGTGTTCGGCAGGGACGGCGCGCAGGCCGGACTGGAACGCCTGCGCGAGGCTCTGAAATAACATGCGCCTGCGGGTCGACCTCCTCCCACACGGCAACTACCCGGACGTTGTGGTCATCATCGACGTGCTGCGCGCCACCACCACCGCCGTCACGTATCTCGAACGCGGCGCGGACGCCCTGCTGCTCACCGCCACCCCCGAGATCGCCCTGAACCTCCGCACCGAGGGCAGCCCCTACCTGCTCGGCGGGGAACGCGGCGGCCTGCCCATCCCCGGCTTCGACTTCGGCAACAGCCCCGTCGAGGCCGCCGGGCAGAACTTCACCGGCAAGACGGTCGTCATGAACACCACCAATGGCACCGGCGCCGCCCACACCGCCGCGCAGAGCGGCAAGCACATCTTCCTGGCTGCTCTGACGAACGCGCACGCCGCCGCCCGCCGAGCCCGCGCCGCCGCCACCGAGGAAATCGCCATCGTCTGCGCTGGCACCGACGAACACGTGGGTCTGGAGGACGTCTACGCCGCCGGGGTGCTCGCGGAGTACCTGCTCGCCATGGGCGAATTCAGCATCGATGACGGCGCCCGCATCGCCCTGACGGTCCGCCGCAACGGCGGCAACCCCTTGGAGGCTCTGGGCAGCAGTGGCCACGGCCAGCACCTCATGCGCTTGGGCCTGGGCGAGGACGTGCGCGCCGCCGCCGGACTGAGCACCAGCACCATCGTCCCCACTCTGACCCACGGCGACACTCCGGACGGCACCCTGAAATTCACGGTGGGGTGACCCCTGCTGCCAGCCATGCCCGCTCACCCCCGGTGCGGCGGGCATGTTCGTCTGTCTAACCTGCCACGCTTCGCTAGCATGAAGGTTACATGAACGGCCCGAGCCTCCTGAACCTTCTCCGCAATGGCGACATCGAACCCCTGCACGCCCACCTCACCGATCTGCAGGCGCAGTTCGAGGCCGGGCAGATCAGTGAAGGCGACCTGCTACGGGCCTTCCGCGCCTTCCAGACCTCCGATCTGACACTCGGGGAGGGCTTCCAGAAATGGACCGAGGCGCACCCAGGCACGTACGCCCCGCACGTCGCGCTTGCGGGCTGGTTCCTGGGACGAGGCTGGGAGGCGCGCGGCGGCCACACGTCCAACCGCGTCAGTGACCAGGGCTGGCGTTCCCTGGATCACTTCCTGACCCAGGCCGACGGGTGCGCCCGCCACGCCGCTACCCTCACCGACAACCCCCTGGCCGCCTGGAACGTCATCGGACTGGCCAGCAACACGCGCGGCTGCCAGCTGAGCCTGCACGACGTGCAGAATCAGCAGTACCCGGACTGGTTCACGCGCGCTGTTCAGGACAACCCGGGCACCCTCGCCCTGCGCCGCGTCATGCTGCTGCACCTGCGTACCGAGTGGGGTGGCGGTGAGGAACACATGCTCACCTTCGTGCGCCAGCAGCAGGACGCCGGACTGCTCGGTCAGAGCGACATACAGCGCCTCTGGGCCGCATTTCACAGTCACGTGGCACACCATGCGCAGCATTTTTCGCAGGACCACGCACTGGCCGTAGAACGCGCGCGCATCGCCGCTGAACTCGACCCACTCCAGTCCGAGCAGCTCCTGATCGCCCTGACCGGAGCGAACGCCAGTCCATCCGAGCGTCTGGACGCCCTGCGCCGTTACCTTTCAGCCGCGCAGCAGGAGAACAGCGTACCGTCCGGCAATTTTGGCTGGGCTGTGCTCAAGGCTGGAGACTGGATCAAGCCCGAGCTGCCACGCATCACGGCCCTGCTGGCCAGCGCGGCGCAGGACGGAGACGCCGATTCGGCCGTCCTGCTCGGGCGTATGCATTTGGTCCATCCCGCGTGGGGGACGCAGAGTGCCCGCGCCGTTCTGGAAATCGCCCGCGACCAGGGCCATACGGCAGCGGCTGAAACCATCGCCTACCTCAGCGAGCACACCTCCGCGCCAGCTGAGCAGCAGCGAGCAGACATCCTCAGGGCGGCCGACCTGCTCAGCGGTGAAATGAGCTGGCACGTGTACCAGCAGTTCCCGGAATTCCAGCGGCAGTTCAATCTGGAGCCACGGCAACGCTTCAAGTACCTGCACCGCGCCGCGGACGGTGGTGAAAACGACGCCCGTTTCGAACTGGCCCGGCAACTGCGGGCCGGGAATGTCGAACTGGGCGAGGACGGCGTGCTGCGACCCGTGGACACTCAGCCCATCCAGGCCAGCCTGGAGTACGCACGGCATCTGCTGGAGCGTGCGGCCATGACCGATCACGGACCCTCACGCAAGGCGCTGAAGTCCGCGCAGGAGAAAGACTGGCAGGAAGTCACGGCGAGACGCCTGAAATTGAAAGCGGTGCGCGCCAAACAATTGACCCCGAAGGACGAGACGGACTCCCGACCCTTCCGGGTGCCGTGGTTCCTGATCGCGGCACTGATCTTCGGGGTGTTCCGTGCGTGCAGTCACATGAACGATTCGTCCACCGCTGCCTTGCTTGATCCGGTGCAACGGATTGAGCAGCGCGAGGTCAGCGCAGAGCAGCAGCGGTTCATCGAGCGCGTGGCGGCCGGTGAACTCCAGCCGGTCTTTGAGAAGGACGGCGTGCACTTTGAGCCGGTGACTCCCAAGTCCCCCTGAATCCCCGCTGACTCTTTCTGCGCGCGTCAGCCGTTACGCTGTGGGGCGTGACTGTTTTTCCCTCTGATCTCAAGTTGAGTGCCGTGACGCCCGTGGACGCGGTGGACTGGGCGGCGATTCCCAGTCCGGCGTTCGTGCTGGACGAGTCGCGGCTGCGCCGGAACCTGGAGTTGATCTCGTACGTGCAGCGGGAGAGTGGCGCGCAGATCATCGTGGCGTTCAAGGGCTTCTCGATGTGGTCGGCGTTCCCGACGCTGCGTGAGTACGGGATCACCGGGGCGACGGCCAGCAGCCTGAACGAGGCGATCCTGGCGAAGGAGGAGATGGGGGGCGAGGTGCACGTGTACGCCCCGGCGTACAGCGACGAGGATTTCCCGCGTGTGCTGGAACTGGCGGATCATCTGGTGTTCAATTCGTTCTCGCAGTGGGAGCGCTTTAAGCCGCAGGTGGAGGCGGCGCGCGCGGCGGGCCGGACGGTGCACGTGGGGATCCGCGTGAACCCGGAGTACGCCGAGGTGGAGACCGACCTGTACAACCCGGCCGGGCCGTTTTCCCGCCTGGGCGTGACGCGCCGGGAGTTCCGCATGGACCTGATGGACGGCGTGGACGGCCTGCACTTCCACACGCTGTGCGAGAAGGACAGCGACACGCTGGAGCGGACGCTGGAGGTGCTGGAACGCACCTTCGGGGACGTGCTGGCACAGGTGAAGTGGGTGAATTTCGGCGGCGGACACCTGATGACCCGCGAAGGGTACGACATCCCGCGTCTGATCCGCGTGGTGCGGGCCTTCCGCGAGCGGTGGGGCGTGCACGTGATCCTGGAGCCTGGCAGTGCGTTCGGCTGGCAGACCGGGTGGCTGGTGAGCAGTGTGCTGGATGTGGTGCACAACGTCAAGGACGCCCTGCTGCTGGACATCAGCGTGTCGGCGCACATGCCGGACGTGCTGGAGATGCCCTACCGGCCCCGCATCCTGGGGGCGGGCGATCCGCCCGAGCTGGATCACCACCGCGAGACGAGCGAGGGCGCGGGCGGCCATCCGTACATCATCGGCGGGACGACCTGCCTGGCCGGAGACGTGGTCGGGGAGTACGTGTTCGACCGGGCGCTGGAGATCGGGGACCGCGTGGTGTTCGACGACATGATCCACTACACGATGGTGAAGACGACGTTCTTCAACGGCGTGAAGCACCCGGACATCGGCATCCTGCACCGAGACGGCTCGTACGAGCGGGTGAAGACCTTCGGGTACGAAGAGTTCAAGGCCAAACTCAGCTGAGGAAGCCGGTCTAACGTGGCACAGGGTCCGGGCCGCCTCCTCTGCGCGTGGGGGCGGCCCGGGTGCTGGACAACGAAGCTTCGGTGAAGGGTTGTGCCTCTGCCTGGGCGGCACAGGCGCCGATTGGAACCCCGTGTGGTGGCCGCGCACATTGCGGCGTCGCCTGCGGGGGGAGGGGTGGGCCGGGGGCGTGCGGTGTGTCCCTCCGGCAGCACGAAAACACTGAGTGGTCTTAACCTCTTCCGAGGTGAGCCCAGCATAGGCGCCGCACCTGACCCGTCACTGAACCCCAGCCTCATGCACGCGCTTTCGGCCCTCATCAATCTTCAGGTGAGCCCCACACCGGCCAGTGGGCCGGTCAAGCATGGGCCACCCCTCTGCCAGACAGCGCATGGCCGCGCCGGACCCCGGACGGTACACTGGGCGGCATGACGGCCCGCCCGATGATGCGAATGTCCCCCCGGCGCTGAACACGAACAGCGACTGCGCGGGGCGTCTCCGATCAGGCCGGGACGCCCCGCACGCCATTCACGCCCCCGCCCGCAGCCCGTATCCTGAACAGGCTGCCCGCGGCACGGCCCACCGCGCCGCGGGGAAGGAAGGACGCCCATGAGCCAAGACCCCTTTTTCATCACGACCGCCATCGACTACGCCAACGGCGCGCCCCACATCGGGCACGTCTACGAGAAGATCCTCACCGACGCCATCGCCCGCTACCAGCGCCTCGCCGGGCGGGACGTGTTCTTCCTGACCGGCACCGACGAGCACGGCGAGAAGATCGCCAAGGCCGCCGCGAAGGCCGGACAGACCCCGCAGGTGTTCGTGGATGACCTCGCCACGCGCGCCTTCAAGGGCCTGTGGGACCGCCTGGAGATCAGCTACGACGACTTCGTGCGCACCACCGAGGGGCGCCACAAACGCTTCGTGCAGGACGTCCTGCAACGCGTGTACGACGCCGGGGACATCTACTTCGACGAGTACGAGGGCCTGTACTCGGTCGGCGCCGAACGCTACGTCACCGAGAAGGAACTCGTCGAGGGGCCCGACGGCGTGCGCCGCTACCCCGGCGACAAGGACCCGCCCGAACTGCGCCGCGAGGCGAACTACTTCTTCCGCATGGAGAAGTACCAGGCGTGGCTGCTGGAGCACATCCAGACGAACCCGGACTTCATCCAGCCCGCCGGGTACCGCAACGAGGTCATCGAAATGCTGCGCGAACCTATCGGGCCGCTGAGCATCTCCCGGCCCAAGAGCCGAGTCCCGTGGGGCATCGAACTGCCCTGGGACCCGGACCACGTCACGTACGTGTGGTTCGACGCGCTGCTGAACTACGTGTCCGCACCCGTCAGCAAGGGCGCCAAGCCCGACGTGATCGGCACCGCGTGGCACGTGATCGGCAAGGACATCCTCAAGCCGCACGCGGTGTTCTGGCCGACCATGCTGAGAGCCGCCGGGCTGCCCCCCTACCGCCGCCTCGTGGTGCACAGCCACATCCTCGCGGAGGACGGCCGCAAGATGGGCAAGAGCCTCGGCAACGCCATCGACCCCGAGGCGCTCGTGACCGAGTTCCCGGTCGACGCGATCCGCTACACCCTGCTGCGCGAGGCGACCCTCAGCGCCGACAGCCCCTACGGCGAGGGCATCCTCGTGAACCGCCTGAACAGCGACCTCGCCAACGACCTGGGCAACCTGCTGTCGCGCACCGTCAGCATGATCCAGAAGTACCGCGCGGGCGTGATTCCGGCCGCCGCGGACCTCAGCGACCGCGACCGCGAGATCGAAGCGGCCGCCCTGGCCCTGCCCGGACAGATCCTGGGACTCGTGGACGACCTGAAGATCAACATGGCCATCGAGGCCGCCATGAACTTCGTGCGCGACCTGAACCGCTACATCGCCGAGAGTGCCCCGTGGACCCTCGCCAAGAGCGAGGACACCCAGCGCCGCCTGGACACCGTGCTGTATACCGCCGCCGAGGGCCTGCGCGTCGCCAGCGTCGCCCTGGAAGCCGTGATTCCCGTCAAGGCCCGCGAACTGCGCGCCCAGCTGGGCCTCGGCGGGCACACGTACGCCCTGCAGGCCGCGTGGGGCCTCACGCCCGCCGGGACGCGCGTGCAGGGCGGCGCGATCCTCTTCCCGAAACCCGAACCGAAAGACACCCCCACCCCCGCCCCGAGCGCCCCGAAGCCCGGCAAGAAAGAGAAAGCCATGACCCAGACTGCCCCTGAACCGATCACCACCGCCCCCGCTGCCGCCCCGGCCCCCGCCCCCGAGGCGACCGAGACGCTGATCAGCATCGACGAGTTCGCCCGCATCGACCTGCGCGTCGCGCAAGTCATCGCCGCCGAGGCCGTCGCGAAGGCCGACAAGCTCCTGAAACTCACCGTGAAACTCGGCGAGGAGACCAGAACGGTCGTCAGCGGCATCCGCCGGTGGTTCGAACCCGAGGCCCTGGTGGGCCGCAAGGTCATCCTGGTCGCCAACCTCAAGCCCGCCAAGCTCCGCGGCATCGAGTCGCAGGGCATGATCCTCGCCGCCGAGGACGACCAGGGCAACCTGGACCTCGTGGGCCTGGGCCTGGACCTGCCCAGCGGCACCAAGGTCCGCTGAACCGGCCCTAACCCGGACTGACCCCTTACCGCCGCCCCGCGCCCCACGCGCCGGGCGGCGTTCACGTTCCATGACGGTCCCGTCACGGGACGCCCGGCAGGCGCGGGCTACACTGCACCCATGCCGTTTGTCGTCGTGTCCGGTCTGTCCGGCAGTGGAAAAAGCACCGCGCTGCGAACCCTGGAAGACGCCGGGTTCTTCATCACGGACAACCTCCCGCCCGAACTGTGGGGCGCCATGCACGACCTCGTGCACGCCCGCGGCCTGACCCGCGTGGCCATCAGCACCGACGTCCGCACCCGCGACTTCATGGGCGCGCTGGAGGACAGCTACGTGCGCCTCTCGCGCCGCCGCGAGGACCTGCGCGTCCTGTTCCTCGAAGCGAACGACGACGTGCTGCTCAAACGCTACAACTTCACCCGCCGCGAGCATCCACTCGGGGAGAACCTGATGTTCGACTTCGCGCGGGAACGCGAACTGCTCGCCCCGCTGCGCTCCATCGCGGACACCGTGATCGACACGACCGCCCTGAGCGCCAAGGACCTCGCCGCGCAGGTCCTGCGGGTCTTCCGGCTGGAACACGACTTCCACCTGCGCCTGATGTCCTTCGGGTTCAAGCACGCCCCGCCCCGCGACGCGGACCTCGTGCTGGACGTCCGCAGTCTCCCCAACCCCTACTACGACCCGGAACTGCGCCCCCGCACCGGCCTGGACCCCGAGGTCGCCGCCTACGCCTTCCAGGGCGAGGCCAGCGAGCAGTTCTACGCCGACCTGCGCGACTTCGTGCGCGTCGCCGCCGAACGCGCCCGCACCACGGGCCGCCACGGGTACACCGTCGCGATCGGCTGCACCGGCGGGCAGCACCGCAGCGTCGCCGTCGCCGCGCGGCTCGCGCACGACCTGAAGGACCTGAATGTCGGTATCATGGATCACCGCGACATGAAAGACCCCCATGAGTGACCCGCCACTCCCGCACCGCGCTCCACCGGAGACCCGCCGCCGCGAACTGCTCGCGCGTGGCCAGCACGCCGGCCGCCGCGCCCGCATGTGGATGTCCCCCGGCCTGGGCGTCAAACGGTGGCTGGCGCTGTTCGTCATCTGCACCCTGATCGGCGCGGTGGGCGTGCTGCACTTCACCTGGACCGGCCCGCTGCACTTCACCGCGACCCGCTGGATCCTGTGGGTCAACGCCCTGATCCGCCCGGAGGTCATGCCGCTGTACGTGGGCGGCGTCGTCCTGATGCTGCTCGCGCTGATCGGGGCGCTGTGGAGCATCATGATGCTCAACCGCTCGGTGCTGCGCGGCACCGGCACCGCCCCCGAACAGGCCGTGGACCTCATGTACCAGAACCGCCACCTGTCCCGCGGCCCGCGCATCGTGACCCTGGGCGGCGGCACCGGCATGTCCAACCTCCTGTCAGGTCTGCGCGTCCACACCGGGAACACCACTGCCATCGTCACCGTCGCCGACGACGGCGGCAGCAGCGGCCGCCTGCGCCAGTCCCTGGACATGATCGCCCCTGGCGACCTGACCGACTGCTACGCCGCCCTGAGCGACAGTCCCGTCATGGCCCGCCTCCTGCTGCACCGCTTCGCGCGCGGGGACGGCATCCAGGGGCATACCTTCGGCAACCTGATGCTCGCCACGCTGAGCGAGCAGGAAGGCAGCCTCAGCGACGCCATGCTCGACATTCATGAGGTGCTGCGCATCCGCGGCCGCGTGTACCCCGCCGCCACCCAGCCCCCCACCCTGGTCGCCCACCTGAAAGACGGCCGCACTGTGCGCGGCGAGAGTCAGTTCGCCACGCAGGTCAGTCCGTCCCGCATCGACCATGTGACCCTCGACCCGCCCGACCTGCCCGCCCTGCCCGAGGTCGTGCAGGCCATCCGGGACGCCGACCAGATCGTCCTGGGCCCCGGCAGCCTGTACACCAGCATCATTCCCGCGCTGCTCGTACCCGCCGTCGCGCAGGCTCTGCGGCAGACCCCCGCGCCGCTGATCTACGTGGCGAGCCTGATGACCGAACCCGGCGAGACCGACGACCTGACCCTGGAGGCGCACGTGCAGGCCATCACCCGCCACCTGGGCCGCACCCCCGACTGCGTGCTGGTGAACAACGCCGTTCCGCCCCGGGACGTGATCGCCCGCTACGCCGCCGAGGGCGCCCACCTGCTGAGCCTCAGCGGTGCCAGCCGCGACCTGCGCGGCCGCAGCGTGATCCTGCCCCTGCTGCA
Organism: Deinococcus soli (ex Cha et al. 2016); assembly: GCF_001007995.1. Lineage (NCBI taxonomy): Bacteria > Thermotogati > Deinococcota > Deinococci > Deinococcales > Deinococcaceae > Deinococcus > Deinococcus soli (ex Cha et al. 2016). Next base: position 2,851,175 of record NZ_CP011389.1, read on the forward strand.
CCCCGGGCAGGCCCGCCACGACCCGGCCGCCCTGGCCCAGGCGCTGCTGTACGCCGCGCCCCGCCGCGACCAGACCGTCTGACGGCAGGACAGGACCCGGGCGCCCCACGCGGAGGGCGCCCGGGTCCCGAGGACCCGTTACAGGCCGAGCAGGCCCAGCGCGACCGTCTCGGACAGTTCCCGCTGGAAGGGCTGCACGAGGGCGCGTTCCTGCGCGGTGCCGGTCTGCACGTCGCGGTTCAGGTCCGGCAGCTGCCCGTTCTGCAGGGACTGCGCCGCCTGCGAGAAGTCGATGCTCGGCACGCCCAGCGCGCGGTTCACGCCCGCGCGCACGGCCGCGTACCGTTCCGCGCTCATGTTCTCCGCGTTCAGGGCGGCCGCCTGCGCCTGCCGGGCCGCGCCGACGCTGCCGCCCACCTCGCGCAGCACGGTCATCATCTGGAACAGGTTCGGGTTCTGCCCGTTCTGGATGTCCGTCCACACCTGCTGCACCCCGGTGAACGACGAGCCCATCGCCTGCTGCACCTGTCGGCGCACCCGCACGAACTTCTGCACGTCCGTCTTCGTCAGGGCCGCGTTCACGTTCCCGGTCGGGGCGGGCGGCGTGACCGTCCCCCCACCCTGTGCCTGCCCACTCTGCGCCGGTCCACTCTGGGTCTGCGTGGTGGGCGTCTGCCAGTTCGCCAGGAACGCCCGCGCAGGCTGAATCACCAGGAACCACGCCAGGCCGCCCAGCAGCGCCAGCACCAGCAGCGTGCCCCCGCCGCAGCCCAGACACCCGCACCCCCATCCTCTGCCACTTGATCTCATACCCACCCACTACGTGAGGAGCCCCGCGGCGGTTCCCGGGTATACAGTCAGGGCAGACCAGCACAACCCACCCCGGCGCCCCCGCGCGCCCAAGGAGTTCCATGAAGCGTTCCATGACCGCCTGCCTGCTCGCCGTCCTGACCCTGTCCGCCTGCACCCGCACTACCCTCCCCACCCAGAGCCGCCCGCACGACACCCGCACCTTCAAGGCCGTGACCCCCACCTTCACCGCCCTGACCGGCGCGAGCATCTACCAGGGCGTCATGCCCGGCCTGCACGGCGACGCCGCGTACGCCATCGAGGTTCCCGCCACCTGGAACGGCCAGCTGATCATGTACGCCCACGGCTACGCCGGGGACGGCCCGGACCTGAAAGTCCAGGCGCCCGCCCTGCGCGCCTACTGGCTGAGCCTCGGGTACGCCTGGGCCGCCAGTTCCTACAGCGCCAACTACTACGACGTGCAGGCCGGCGTGGAGGACACCAACGCCCTGGCCAACGCCTTCCCGACCCTGACCGGCCGGGCGAAACCCACCAAGACCCTGATCATGGGCGTCAGCATGGGCGGGCACGTGGCGGGCGCCGCCGTCGAGAAGGAAACGGCCCAGACCGCGAAGAACAGAACCACCTACGCCGCCGCCATGCCCGTCTGCGGCGTCATGGACGAGGACTACGAATTCCAGTGGCTCGGGGACTACACCCTGGCCGCCGCGCAGCTCGCCGGGGTCGGCCCGAAGACCTTCCCGCAGGGCAGCGACACGTACCGCGCGCTGCTCCCTGACATCCTGGGGGCACTGTTCACCAGCACCACCGACCCCCTGTGGCAGGAGAACGCCACCCAGGGCGCCAAACTGCGCGAGATCGCCCGTCACCTCACCGGCGGCCCCCGTCCCGCCTTCGAACTGGGCTTCCGCGCCGGGTACTGGCAGAAGGCCGTGCTGGGCACCGGCGGCGCCGACGGCACCATCACCGGCATCCTGCCGCGCAACATCTACGGCAACGCCACCACCACCTACCGCTGGACGACCGGCGCAACCCCCACCGCCGCCGAGACCGCCTTCAACGCGGGCCTCGTGCGCGTTACCCCCGCCCAGGACCCCAACCCCACCCTGACCGGCAAGGTGCGCTACCTGCCCCGCGTGAACGGCGAGATCAGCGTGCCCGTCCTGACCCTGCACACCACCGGGGACTTCTATGTACCCTTCAAACACCAGCAGTTGTACCGCGCCGCCGTCACTGCCGCCGGGAACGGCGACCGCCTCGTGCAGCGCGCCATCCGCGCCGCCGGACACTGCGAATTCACCGGACCCGAACTCGTCGAAGGTTTCAACGACCTCGTGAAATGGGAGGCGGGCGGCGCGAAACCCGCCGGGGACGACGTCACTACCCCTGTCGTGCTGGCCGACCCGAACTACGGCTGCCCATTCACGCGCGGCACCCGCCCCGGCGTGGACGCCTGCCCCGCGAACTGATACGGAATCCGGTTGAATGGCTTACAAAGCCGTTCAACCCGAGCAGAGCGAGTGGGAGCAAAACGGGTTCCGGGCGTGGAGTTGGCAACCCGGTGTCGTTCCGGGTTGTCAACGAAACAGACGGAACCCGTATGAGGGCAGTGGGGTGTAGGCAGTAGGGAGTGGGAACAGAGGGGGCATTCCGGTTCGGGGTGCTCCCCTTGCCTTACTCCGGCAGGGTGGGGAGCAGCGTCACGAGGGCGCGGCCTTCCCGCAGCGAGGCGGTCACCGTGCCGCCCAGCGCCTCGTTGCTGACCGTCCAGCCGCTCCCCAGCGGAATATCCGCGTGGTCCAGCGGCCAGCGCACCCCGCCCAGGCTCAGGCCGCGCAGGTCGGTCACGGCCAGCACGCTCAGGGTCGCGCCGCGCGGCACCTCCAGCGACAGGGGAGAGGCGGGCGTCAGCGGCCAGCCCCACTCGTCCCCGCTGCTCAGGGTCACGCGCAGGCCCTCGCGTTCCGTCAGGCGCAGGGCCAGCAGCGCCAGCGCCAGCGTGTGATCGAAGCGCCCGCCGAACGCACCCAGCAGCATCAGTTCCGTCGCGCCCCGCTCGCGCGCCACGCGGATCGCCAGTTCCGCGTCCGTCTCGTCCTTCGCCGCCGGATGCACCTCACGCGGGGCGTCCACGAACACGCCCGCCGACGAGTCGAAATCCCCCACCCACACGTCCACCCGCACGCCAACGCCCCACATGCCCAGCAGCGCCGCGTGCCGCGCCCCACCATCCGCCGCGACCACCACGTCCGGGCGGGGCAGCGCCGCCAGCAGCGGCGAATCCACCAGCCGCCCCCCCACCAGCACCCACGCGATCACGCCCGGTCCTCCGGCAGACGCCGCACGCCCGACTCGTCCACGCTCAGGCGCAGGCGGTCACCGTCCAGCGCCGCCGCCTCCCGCGCACTCAGCGTCAGGGACAGCGGCCCCCAGGCGTGCGCGACCGTCACCTGCACACCCCCCTCTACCGGCTGCCGCGCCACCACCGGCCACCACTCACCCACACCGGGCCGCAACGCCTCCCCCGGCACGAAGCGTACCCAGCCCGGCCCGTCCGGCAGCAGATTCACCTCGCCCAGGAACGCCGCCACCCACGCCGTCGCGGGCCGCGCGAACACCTCCTCCGTGTGCCCCACCTGCACGAGTTCCCCAGCCCGCATGACCGCCACGCGCCCAGCCAGGGCCCGCGCTTCCCGCTGATCGTGCGTGACCAGCAGCACGCCCGCCCCCACCCGCGCGAACAGCGACCGCAACCCAGCGCGCAGCTCCGCGCGCAGCCGCTCGTCCAGGTTCGACATCGGCTCATCCAGCAGCAGCAGCGGCGCCCCCGTCGCCAGCGCCCGCGCCAGCGCCACCCGCTGCGCCTGCCCACCCGACAGCCCCGCCGGACGGCGCGCCTCCAGTCCCGGCAGATCCACCAGCGCCAGCGCCTCGCGCGCCCGCGCCTCCGCCACCGCGCGCCTCGCCCCCCGTACCCGCGGTCCGTACGCCACGTTGCCCAGCACACTCAGATGCGGGAACAGCGCGTAATCCTGAAACACCAGCCCCACCCCACGCGCCTCCGGCGGCAGGCCCGTCACGTCCCGCCCCGCCACCGCCACCGACCCCGCGTCCGGCCGCTCCAGGCCTGCCACCACCCGCAGTACCGTGCTCTTCCCGCACCCACTCGGGCCCAGCAGCGCCACCGTCTCACCTGCCGCCACATCCAGCGACACACCACGCACCGCTGCCACCCCACCAAACGACTTGCGGATACCAGAGAGGGACAGGGCAGGGGCTGAGGGCAGATCGGTCACTTGCCCTCTTTCGGGCGACTCTCGAACTGCCACAGGGCATTATCGAGGCGGGCGGGCGTCGTGCCCAGTTCGGCGGCCACCGCGCGGATGGCGGCCGTGATGCGGGCGCGGTCGGCGTCGTTCCCCATACGAGGCTGCCAGTCACCGATCCGGGCGAACAGGCGAGTCAGCAGCGAATCCACCTTCACGTGATCCTCGCGGCCCATGAGCCACAGCAGGTAATGCGCCAGTGTCGGCCCAATGCCTCTGACCTCCTGCACCAGCTCGACCAGTACCAGCTGCTCGGCGGTCTCGTCGTCCAGCAGTCGGAAATCGCCCACGGTCTGAACGCCGTGCCGGACGAAGAACGCAGCCACGTCACGCGCGACATCCACCTTCAGGCGCCCCGAGAGCTGCTGGCGGTTACAGAGCACCTCTTTGGCATACGCCTGCACGCCCAGCGAATCCACGTCCTCCACGAAAGCCTGGAAGGTCAGCCCGGGCACTTCCGGCAGCCGGTCATTCAACCGCGCCAGCAGGGGCAGCACCACGACCTCGAAGCGGGCCTGCGCGCTGAACACGCAGTTCACGACCGAATGCACCCCGCTGGCGTGCAGGCTGAAGTCCGGATCCACCCTGATCCCATGCGTCTGAATGAACGCGGACAGCTGCGCGGGCAGAGGATCGGTCATGCCGAATTCTCTCATGTGACCTCGCCCTCGCCGCCGTCCAGCAGCGTGAAGGCCAGCGTGGCGAGGATGAGGAGTGTGGTCGCCAGCGCGCAGGCCTCACCGAGGTTGCGTTCACCGGGGCGGCCCAGGCGTTCGTACAGCCCGGTGCTGAGGGTGGCCCATTCGGGCCGCGTGAGGACCAGGGTCGCGCCGAACTCGCCCAGAACGGTCGCCAGGGCCAGCGCCCCGCCGCCCCGCACGGCCGGGAAGGCCAGCGGCACCGTGACGGACCGGAACGCCGCGCCGCGCGTGGCGCCCAGGGAACGGGCCGCCTCGAACAGCCGCGGCGGTATGGCCCGCAGCGTGGGCAGCAGCGAGCGCACCACCAGCGGCCACGCCAGCAGCGTGTACGCCGCGATCAGCATGGGCAGCGTGGCGGCCAGCACCGGGTACGCCAGCAGGTATCCGACGGCGAGGCTGACCGGGGAGATCATCAGCGGCAGCAGCGACACCAGGTCCAGCGCCCGCGACCCGGCCCGCCACGCGCCCAGCGCGTACAGCCCGCCCAGCAGCGTGGCGCCCGCCAGGGCCATCAGCCCGAAGCGCAGCGTGTTCCACACGAGCAGCGGCGTCGCTTCGTCCGCCAGTACGCCCTGCCAGTACGCCAGCGTGAACCCCGACGTGCCCAGCACGCCCCGCACCACCACCGCGACCAGCGGCGCGAAGCACACGAGCGTCACCACCCCACCCAGCCCCAGCAGCGCGGCCCGCGCCCCGCCCCGCGCGCGCGGCAGGCCACCCGACGGAACCCCCACTCCACCCCGCGACAGCGCCACGTACGCCCAGGTCGCCAGCAGCGTGAAGCCCAGCTGGCCCACGATCAGGGCACTCGCCTCCGACAGGCGCAGCTGCAGCGCCGTCAGCGTGTAGATCTCCACCTCCAGCGTCGCGAACCGCTCGCCGCCCAGCGCCAGCGGCAACCCGAAACTCAACGCCGAGTACAGGAACACCAGCACCACCCCCGCCAGCACCCCCGGTAGCGCTAAGGGCAACGCCACGCCCAGCGCCGCCCGCCACGCCGACGCCCCCAGCGACCGCGCCGCCCCCACCACGTTCCCCGGCACCCGCGCGAACCCCGCGTAACTCAGGCGCACCAGCACCGGCACGTTGAAGAACAGGTTCCCCAGCACCAGCAACGTCGGCGTGTCACTCAGGTCCACCCCGGTCAGGCGCGTCACCCACCCCTGCGGGCCCAGCAATGCACTCAGCCCCAGCACCGCCACCAGCGTCGGCGTCACGAACGGCAACAACAGCAGGCGCAGGAACAACCCCTTCCCCCGCACCTCGAACCGCGACAGCAGAAACGCCAGCGGCACCCCGATCAACGCCGCCACGCCCGCCGTCACGCTCGCCTGCGTCAGGGTCCACGCGAGGCGACCCTGAAAGTACGGGTCACGCCACACGTCCAGGGTCACGCCACCCTCGCGCAGCGTTCTGGCCAGGGGGAGGACGAGGCAGAGTGCCACGAAGATCAGGCCGGGCAGGGCGAGGAGCCAGCCCTGGAGTTTCGTGCTGTTCATTGGAGGGCGCCTGCGGCGGGCTGCCCCACCCCCCAGCCCCCTTCCCCAGGGGGGACGGGGGAGCAGTCGCTGCGCTCGGCAAGAGATTCGACTGACGCGGCGGGCTTTCTTGGGGCGGTGACGTGTCCGGCCTCGACGCCATCCTCCGGCATCGCCGATGGCCCGCGCGCTTCGCGCACGACGGCTCGTGGGCCATGACGGTAGAGGGGCAGGAAGGCTTGGTGCATGTCGGCAGGTTCTACTTTTTCAGCTCAGGCGAAAGCGTGTGTGCAGGCTCCCCTTGACTCGCAGAGCCCGCAGGGAGGGGAGCTGTCAGCGCAGCTGACTGAGGGGTCCTGCGCAGCAGCCTGTGTTCCCACTTCCTACTTCCCACTCCCCACTCCCCTCACCGCGCGCGCAGCACCTGCGTGACCCACGCGTCCACGAGGCGCTGGGGGTTGGCGGCAATGTCGGCTTTCACGGTGGCGGCCTGGGGCTGCTGCGCGAAGGTGAACACGGGGTTCAGGGGGGTGCCCTTCACGGCGGGGTAGATCCACATGCGGGTGGGGATGTCGGTCTGGACGGGGGCGCTCAGCATGAAGTCCACGAATTTCCGGGCGAGGGCGGCCTGTTTGGTGCCTTTCAGGATGCCCACGCCTTCCAGCTGCGTGTAGGTGCTGCCGGGCAGGAACAGGTTGGCGGTGGGGGCCTGCGCGGGAAGTTTGGCGGGGTTGAAACCGTCGGCGTAGAAGACTTCCGCGGCGGGGCTACTGGCGTAGGACAGCACGATGGGGTACCTGCCGCCGTTCTTGGTGAAGTCCTTGTAGTACGCGTCACTCCAGCCGCGCGTGACTTTCATGCCGCCCGCGCGGGCGGCGCGCCACCACTGCCACGCGCCCGCCTCGCCGTAGTGGTTGACGGTGGCCAGCAGGAACGCGAGGCCGGGGCTGCTCGTGGCGGGACTCTGCACGACCGTGAGTTTGGCGTAGGCGGGGGTTTTCAGGTCGTCGAGGGTTTTGGGCAGTGCGACCTTGTTCTTCTCGAACCACGCGCGGTCGTAGTTCAGGGCCACGAAGCCGTAATCGACGGTGTTCAGCAGGCCGTCGTCGCCCAGGCGGTACGCGGCGGGCACGCGGGACAGCGCGGGGCTCCTGTACGGCTGGAGAATACCGGCCTGCCGGGCGCGGGGCAGCAGGCTGTTGTCCAGGCCGTACACCACGTCGCCGATGGGGGCGCGGCGGGTGAGGATCAGGCGGTTCAGAAGTTCCCCGGCGTCGCCGCCCTTGATGAAGCGCACCTTGGCCCGGTTCTGCGTCTCGAACGCGGCGATGAGTTTCTTGTCCACGTCGAACGAGTCGTGCGTGATGACGGTCAGGGTGGTCTGTGCTGGGGTGGTCTGGGCGCTGGAGGCGCTGGCGACGGCGAGTGCGGCAAGTACAGTCAGTGTGGTACGCATAGGAAAGTCCCCTCGCGTCACGAGGGGAAGCGGTGGGCCTACGCCACGGGTGTGGGCGGCCGGTCACGCTCCCTCCGCCGGAATGACCCGGATCAGGTTCCTGGGGTAAGTCTCAGCCCGCCGATCTCGGCAGGCACCCCCGGTGACGCACGCACGAGGATAGCGCAGGCCGCCGCGCTGGGGGTGTCCTGCGTTACCGGTTGCGGTTGCGGGGCGCGGCGCGTGCCACCCTGGGCCATGCGGAATCTGCTCGTGTGGGTGGTCATGCAGGATGAGGGGGGCCGCGTGCTGCTCGGGCGCCGGGACGGCTCGGCGTACGGGCATGGCCTGTGGGGCCTGCCGGGTGGCGGCGTGGAGCGCGGCGAGGGTCTGCCCGAGGCGGCCGCGCGCGAGGTCTGGGAGGAGATGGGCCTGACCCTCGACCCGGCCGGGCTGTCCCTGCTGGGTGTGCGCCGCTATGAGGTGGACGGCGCGCAGGGCACGGATTTCCTGTTCCGCGCGCGGTTCTGGCAGGGCGAGCCGCAGCCGCTCCACAAGACCTCCGAGGTCGCCTGGTTTGCCCCCGACGCGCTGCCCCCGGACGCCCTGCCGTGGATCGCGCCGCTGCTGGACGCCCACCTGCGGCGCGGGGCGCGCCTGACCGAGCAGTTGCGCGACGTGCGCGAGGCCCGGGTGATCGCGTGACGTTTCATCTGGTGGCGTGGCTGATCGTGCAGGACCATGCGGGGCGGGTGCTGCTGGGCCGCCGCTCCGGGTCGTCGTACGCCGATGGGCTGTGGGGCCTGCCGGGCGGGCACGTGGAGGTGGGGGAGACGCTGGCGCAGGCGGCGGCCCGCGAGGGGCTGGAGGAGGTGGGCCTGCGCGTGAACCCGGCGGCCCTGACCTGCCTGGGAGCCTGCCGCTACGACCTGGACGGCATGGGGGGCCTGGACGTGTTCTTCCTGACCTGCGACTGGGCGGGCGAGCCCACACCACTGGAGAAGACCTCCGAGGTCGGGTGGTTCGACCCGCACGCCCTGCCGGGGGACGCCCTGCCGTGGCTGCCGGGCGTGCTGGACGCGCATCTGCGCGGCGGGGTGCGCCTCTCGGAGATGCTGGACGGCTGGGCGGCCGTGAGGGGCGTGCCGCTGGCCGAGCACTGACGGTGGGTTTCAGAGGCGTTGAGGGATGTCCTCAAGGCCTCTGATACGGGATTCAAGTGATGCCACGTCATTCGGAGTCGCCCGGTGGCCCCTCACCCTTCCGTCGCCTCGCTCCTCCCTCCCTCTCCCACAGGGGGAGAGGGGACAACGGACCGTGACCGCATTGGAAGCGAGTCACTTGCATCCCGTATGAAACGAGCGGAGTGAGAACCTGTCAGCGCGGTCGCCCCCTGAAGTGTGACCTGTGGTGTTCCCGCTGGATGAACACTTGCTCACTGGCGAGAACTCCTTCCATTTGAAATACTTCCATCTGAAATGAACGGAAGTCCCACCCTCACCCCCACCCCAGTCGTGGACGACCTGTACGGCCTCGTCCGGCTGATCCTGCGGCTGTCCCGGCGCGTGCACCACGTCCTGGACGAGCCGCTGGAAACCGCGCTGGGCCTGAACACCAAGGAACTGCTTGTGCTGGCCAGCGTCATGGACGGCGCCGACACGCCCGGCGCCGTGGCGCAGGCTCAGAATCTCCCCGCGCCCACCGTGACCCGCATGGTCACCAAGCTCGTCCAGGCGGGCTTGGTGCGCCGCGTCACCGACCCCAGCGACCTGCGGGTGCAGCGCCTGGAACTCACGCCCGACGGGCAGGCCACCCGCGCCCGTACCCGCGCGGTCGCGCAGGACATCGTCCACGCGCACTTCGGGCACCTGCCCCCCGAGCGCGTGCAGGCGGCGCTGACCGCGCTGGCCGCCCTGGACGCCGCCCTGCACGCCCCCTGCCCCACTCCCGGAGACCCGCAATGACCCCCACCCCTGCCGCGCCCACACACAGCGGCCTGAACGAACGGGAGAAGATCCTCGCGTTCGTGGGCATCCTGACTGTGCTGTTCCTGTCCAGCCTCAACCTCACGGTTGTCGGCAGCGCCATGCCCCGCGTCATCAGCGACCTGGGCGGCTTCCACCTGTACGCCTGGGCGTTCACCGCGTACTCCCTGGCGACCACCATCACGATTCCCATCGTCGGGACCATCAGCGACCGCTATGGCCGCCGCCCACTGATCCTGCTCGGCATCGCCGTGTTCACCCTCGGCAGTGTGCTGCTGGGCTTCGTGCAGAACATGGAGCAGCTGATCATCCTGCGGGCCGTGCAGGGCATCGGCGGCGGCACCCTGATGGCCATGAGCTTCACCGCCATTGCCGACCTGTTCACGCCCATCGAACGCGGCCGTTACCAGGGTTACACCGGCGCCGTGTGGGGCGTCAGCTCCGTCGTGGGGCCGCTGGTCGGGGGCTTCCTGACCGACCACCTGGGCTGGCGCAGCGTGTTCTTCGTGAACCTGCCCTTCGCGCTGCTCGCCGCGTACTTCATCTGGCGGTACTTCCGCCTGCCCGCCCCTGGCGCCCGCGGCCACTTCGACGCCCTGGGCGCGCTGCTGCTGGGTGTGTCCGTCACCACCCTGACCCTGGCGCTCTCGTGGGGCGGCGGCACGTACGCCTGGGGCAGCGCCCCCATCCTCGGGCTGCTGGCCGCCACCCTGGTCACGTTCGGCGCGTACGCGTGGCACAGCGCCCGCCAGGAACGCCCCATCCTCGACCTGCGCCTCCTGAAGGACCGGGGCATCGCCATCGCGTCCCTCGCGGGCTTCCTGACGAGCGCCGGCATGTACGCCGCGATCCTGTACCTCCCGCTGTACATGCAGGGCGTGCGCGGCAGCAGCGCCAGCGGCAGCGGTCTGGCCCTCGCGCCGCTGATGTTCGGCATGATCCTCACCAGCACCCTCAGCGGGCAGGTCGTCAGCCGCACCGGCCGTTACAAGACCCTCATCCTGATCGGCGGGATCGTCGCCACCGGCGCGCTCCTGCTCGCCAGTACGCTGGGCACCGCGACCCCCATCCTGATCGCCGTGGGCATCATGGTCCTGCTGGGTCTGGGCCTGGGTCCCGTGAACAGCCAGCTGACCCTGGCGGTGCAGAACGCCGCGCCGCGCGAACAGCTGGGCAGCGCCACCAGCGGCAACCAGTTCTTCCGGCAGATCGGCGGCACCCTGGCCGTCAGCCTGTTCGGCGCGCTCGTGAACGCCCACCTGAACGCCAACCTCGCCGCGCAGCTGCCCGAACAGGCCCGCACGCTGCCCGCCCCCGTGCAGGATGCCATCGCCAACCCGAACCTGCTGACCAGCCCGCAGGCCACCGCGCAGCTCGGCGCGGGCCTGGGCCAACTGGGCGACGCGAACCTGCTCCAGCCCATCCTGGATGCCCTGCGCGGCGTCATGGCCGGCGCGATCGATCAGGTGTTCCTGGTGTCCGCCGTGCTCGTGGGCCTCGCGTTCCTGGCGACCATCGCCCTGCCCGAACGGCCCCTGAAGGGCCGCACCGGACTCGCCCCGCGCGCCGAGAAGATCGAGGTCAGCGCCGCCGACTGAAGCGGGGTTGTGGGCTGTGGGGTGCAGGTTGTGGGAACAGACCCATGCCTGCACCCCACAACCCACTGCCACCACCCCACCCCCCACTCACGGCACAGGCCAGCGGATCGTGCCCAGCTGATCGGTGCGCCACGCCCGCGAGTGGACCTGCGCCAGGCGGGTCAGCACGTCCTGGTGAGGGTGCCCGTAGGTGTTCCGTCCCACGCTGATCACGGTGTCGGCGGGGCTGGTCTGCCCCAGGAGGGCCGCGCCGGTGCTGTGGCGGCTGCCGTGGTGCGCGGCCTTCAGGAGGTCCAGCGGTCCGGCGCCCAGCCGCTCCTCGGTGAGGTCCGCGAGGTCGCCCAGGAACGCGGCCCGCCACCCGCGCGACTCCAGGCGCAGGGCGACGCTGTTGTCGTTGTCCTCGGTGGACCACGCGGTCCCGGCGGGCCACAGGACGGTCAGGGAGGCGCCGTCGGAGGTGACCTGATCGCCCCGGCGAACCTCGCGCACCGGCACGCGCCTCTCCTGCGCGGCCAGCAGCACGGCGGTCAGGACCGGATCGTCCGTCTTGCGCTGCCCGATCCAGACCTCCCCGACCGGCAGCTGCCGCAGCACGCTCGCGGCGCCCTCGATATGGTCGGTGTCCGCGTGCGTGGCGACGAGCACGTCCAGTTTCCGCACGCCCAGGGCCCGCAGGGTGGGCACGACCGTGTGCGCGCCCACGTCGTAGTCACTGCCCACCGAACCCCCGGCGTCCACGAGGACCGTCAGGTGGGGCAGGCGGATCAGGGTGCTGTCCCCCTGCCCGACATCCAGAAAGACCACCTCCCGCGCGGGGTGCAGTCGTCCCGGCAGGGTCGTCAGCAGCAGGCAGGCCAGCCACGTGCCCAGCGCGGCGGGCGCGCGGACGCGGCCCAGCAGCCACAGCCACCCGGCCAGCACGGCCGCGCCGTACGCCAGCAGTCCTCCCACGCCCACCTGCCCCCAGCTCAGGACCGGGGCCTGCCCGAAGGTCCGGGCGACCAGCAGCAGCGCGTCGGCCAGCACGCCATTGACCACGTTCAGCGGCAGGGCCAGCGGCCCCAGCAGTCCCGCCAGGAACCCCAGCGGGACCAGTAGGGCCATGATCGCCCCGGCCAGCAGGTTCGCGGGCAGGCCCACGAGCGGCACCTGCCCGAACGTTCCCGCGATGACTGGCAGCGTCCCGGCCTCGGCCAGCAGGGTCGCCGCGAGACCCAGCCGCAGCCAGCGCGGCCAGCGTTCCGGCAGCCGTCCCGCCACCCGGTCGGACTGCGTCAGGGCCAGCACCGCCAGGAACGACAGCTGGAAGCCTACGTCTGTCAGCCACAGCGGGAACAGCAGCAGGCACGCCAGCGCCGCCAGCGCGATCACGCCGGTCGGGTCGGGCCGCCCGCGCCCCAGCGCCAGGGCCAGCAGCACCGCGCCGCCCATCAGTACAGCCCGCGTGATGCTCGCCGAGGACTGCACGAGCAGCAGGTACGGCCCGAGCAGCAGCACCGGCAGCCCGAACCGCCACGCGGGGGCCGCGCCCAGCCGCGTCAGCAGCAGGATCAGCGCACCGGTCAGGATCGCCACGTTCTGCCCGGACAGCGCCATCAGGTGCGCCAGCCCCGCCCGCGCGAACGCGTCCCGCACGGCCTCACCCTCGCTGAACTGCTCGCGGCTGATGTCCCCACGGTCGCCCAGTTCGATGGCCTGCATCAGCGCGCCCTGCCGCTCGGTCAGGCCCGTGGTCAGGCCCCGGCGGAACCAGCCGCGCAGACCGCCCTGCGGCTGGAACTCCCGCACCCGCGCGCCCACGAGCGCGCCGCCCGGCATGACGCTCAGCAGGCCCCCCTGCGCGCGGAACCACGCGGCCTGATCGAACCCGCCCGGCGTGCGGCGGCCCTCCGGGGCGAGCAGGCGGCCCGACACCCGCAGCCGCCCCGGCCCCTGCGTGGGCTTCGGCGCCAGCGTCACGCGGGCGGGCGGGTCCCGCAGGGTCAGGAACTGCCCGTCCCAGTCGCCCTGCACCGTCACCTGCGCCCCGAACCACGGCGTCAGGAGGTTCGGGCGGGTCAGCACCGCGTGCGCGGACGCCCAGCCCGCCGCGCCGCCCAGCGCGACCAGCGCCAGTAGGACCGGCCGGGCGTGCCACAGCACCAGCCCCGCGCCGGCCAGCAGCGCCGCCACGCCCCACGCCTGCCCCAGCGCCAGCAGGATGCCGCCGATCACGCCCACCACCGCCGCAACCGGCCACGGCAGGCTGCCCGCTCTGGGCCGGGGCGCGTTCAGAACGACACCAGCGGCCCCAGGGCCTTCAGCGCCGCTGGCCCGACGCCCTTCACGCGGTCCAGGTCCGCCAGCGAGCGGTAGGGCCGCCCCGCCACGATCCTTGAGGCCAGTGCCGGGCCGACCCTCGGCAGGGCTTCAAGCTGCTCCAGGCTGGCCGAATTCAGGTTCACCCGCCCGGAGATCAGCGGCGTGATGCTGGTCGTGGTGGGGTAGACCGGCGCCTCTGGCGTGGTGGGCGCAGGCGAGGTCGCCGCAGGCAGCGCCACGCGGGTCACGGTCGGCACACGCGGCTGCGGGAACAGGGCCGGCATCAACGTGAACGCCGCCGCGAACAGCACCGCGCCGCCCAGCAGGAGCGTCCAGCGGTCCGGCATGGCCACCCGGGAGACACCGTAGGGCGCCGCAGGACTCGGGATCCGGACAGGGGGTGCTGGAGGAGGGGCTGCGGTAGGCACGGCGTGCCGTCCTGCCCCCCGCTCGGGCGCGGACGGATCGGCCGGGTGAGAGGTCGCCACCTCGGTGCTGGGCATGCGGTCAGCTTAGAAGTCGGGTGACGGGCACGCTGCCTCATCTGCCCTTTGCCCTGCGGGCAGCAGCCATGCTACACTCCCGGAGTTTGCCTCCCGAGGGAGGCGTTCCCGCGTGACGCTGCGCGCCCGGCCAGCAGGCCAGCGGCTCCGCGAGAAGAAGAGGAGAGCACCATGAAGCGTACCTACCAGCCCAACAACCGCAAGCGCGCCAAGACCCACGGCTTCCGCGCCCGCATGAAGACCAAGTCCGGCCGTAACATCCTCGCGCGTCGCCGCGCCAAGGGCCGTCACCAGCTCACCGTCGCCGACGAGTAAGCTCTCCGGAGCGGCCCTCATCGCACAGTCAGACCCTCCCAGCGCCACCCAGGATCGGCCCCGCCGTCCGGTGGCGCTGGACTCATTACGGGGCGACCGCGACTTCCGTAAGGTTCGCGCCCACGGGCAGGCGATCCGCGATCCGCTGTTCACACTGCGCGTCACCGAGTACCGCCCCCGCCACAGGGAGGCGTGGCAGCCACGCGCGATCATCGGCATCGTGGTGAGCAAGAAGACCCTGAAAAAGGCCGTGGACCGCAACCGCGCCCGTCGCCGCGCCCGCGAAGCCCTGCGCACCCTGCCCGGCGGTCTCCCCGCCTGCCGCGCCATCCTGCTCCCCAACCCCGCCATCCTGACGGTGCCGTTCACGGATCTCCAGGCGGCGCTGGAACGCGCCCTGAAGCGCGCCCCCACGCGCGGCGGCCGGGGTGGCAAGGGCGGCAGCAGCGGAAAAGGCGGAGTCGGCGGGAACCCGGGCGGCGGGCGGCGCGTACCTGCCCCCGTGCCCCCAGCCGCCCCCCAGCCCGCGCTAGACTCACCGGAACCCGACCCGCAGGGGGAACACGCGTGAACGCGCCCCGCAAACTGATGGTCCGGGCCGTCCGTTCCTACCAGCAGCACCTCTCGCCCCGGAAGCCCGCGCCCACCTGCCGCTTCACCCCGACCTGCTCGGAGTACGCCGCGCAGGCCATCGAGCGGCACGGCGCCGTGAAGGGCGGCTGGCTGGCCACGTGGCGCATCATGCGCTGCAATCCCCTGGTGCCCGGCGGGTTCGACCCGGTCCCCGAGCACTTCCCCAAGAGGCAACCCCGAAACCCATGAAGACACGACACCTGCTTCCAATCGCCGCCCTGGGCGGCATGTTGCTGCTCAGCGGCTGCGGTCAGACCGGCCCGCTCCCCACCTTCGGCAAGGCCATCACCCCCGAATGGATCAAGGCCGACTTCGACGGCCAGCCCGGCGACGAGTACATCGCCACGAGCAACCTCCAGGACGTGGTGTTCAACGCGCGTGGCGAGGTCATCGGCTGGTACGTCAAGGGCTACGCCGGAACCCCCTACATCAAGAAGCGGGCCGACGGCACCTACGACTTCAGCGCCCTGACCAACCAGAAGGGCATCGTGAACATGGTCGCCGGGCGCAAGGCCCTGGCCGTCGAGGACAAGGCCGCCGGGCTCGATCCCGCGCAGCCGGCCGAGACCAGCACCCCGACCGGCCTGACCACCGACCTGAAGGCCAACCGCCAGGACGCCGTGTTCCGCTACACGCAGGGCGGCGCGACCGTCACGAAGACCGTCACCCTGCACCCCCGGAACTTCAAGGTCGACCTGAAGACTGAGGTGACGGGCGGCTCCGAACGCGTGAACATCCTGTTCCCGGGTCTGGGCAAGGCCGATAACCCGCGCGTGCAGGCCTACACGCAGGGTGGCGCGCAGCCCGCCGCCGTGCAGGGCAGCGGTACCCTGAGTGTCGACAACATCCAGTACGCCGCGCTTCAGGAAGTCGGTGGATCGGCATTCGGTCCAGGACAGGCCGCACACGCCTTGATGATCCTCCCGCAGGGCGGCACGCAGGTGAACACCACGCTGACAGGCGGCAGCCAGGGCCTGATCACGGCGTCCGTGCCCGCCAGCAGCAATCTGGAAGTCTACGGCGGCAAGAACGAACTGATTCATCTGTACCAGAGCGGCTACACCGACCTGCCCGGCCTGTTCAAACCGAACTTCTTCGGTCAGATCAGCCTGCTGATCGTGAAACTCATGGAGCAGCTGTACAAGCTGATCGGCAACTGGGGGCTGGTGCTGGTCGTCCTGACGATCCTGCTGCGCGCCATCATGTGGCCCCTGATGCAGGCGCAGGGCCGCACCACCGCCCGCATGCAGGTCATGCAGCCCAAGATCAAGGAAATCCAGGAGAAGTACAGGGACCGCAAGGACATGGACTCCCAGCGGGCCATGCAGGCCGAGATGGCCCAGCTGTACAAGGACTACAACTTCAACCCGGCCGGGTGCTTCTCCACGTTCATTCCGTTCCCGGTGCTGATCGCGCTGTGGTCCACGATCCGCAACTTCGAGTTCGACAGCGGCTTCCTGTGGCTGCCGGACCTCGCCATTCCGGACCCGTTCTACCTGCTGGCCCTCGTGTACCTGATCGTGAACATCGGCCAGCTGTACGTCATGACCCGCAAGACCCCGGAGATGTTCCGCCAGCAGGCGTTCATCTACCTGATCTTCCTGTACTTCGCGCTGACCTTCCCGGCGGGCGTGACGATCTACATCATCCTGTCCACCCTGATCGGCATCGGGCAGCAGATCCTGATCAACAAGCAGGTCGAGAAGGAAACCGCCACCATCGGCCAGAAGGTCGAGAAGGCCCCCGCCCGGCCCGCCAAGGCCAGCAAGACCATCGACGCGCCCAAGAAGTAACGCCGAGGTTTCAAGGGAAGCGCCCACCCCTGACGGCGGGTGGGCGCTTTCGTGTAGGGGTTCAGGCCTTGTCGCTGTCCGCCTTCGTGTCGGGGTCGGTCGTCGCTCCGCTGGCGGGCAGTCCGCCCTGCATGCTCCCGAACGAGGTGGGGTTCACATCCGTGCCGCCCTGCGCGTCCGACCGGGGGTCGGTGGTCAGACTCACCTGCTGCGCCTGCGACGTGATGTCCCCCGCATGGGCGTTCGCGTCGCTGACGCCGGTGTACTGGCCCTCGGTGGCGGCGTCCCCGGCGTTCTTGGGCGTGCCGGTATTCCACTGCGCCTGGTCGTTGATGGTGTCCTGTGAGACGTTCGCGTTCGCCTCGCCGTTCGGTCTGCCTTCTCCCATATCGTGGCCTCCCGCCCCGCCTGCACGGAGCACCTGAACTGAAGTGTGTCGCCGCCCAGCGTAGGCCCCCGCAGGCGGGCACCGGGTGGGGGCCGCGTTCACGAGACCTTACGGCGCGGCCCGGCCGGGCTCAGCGGCCCTCGCCCTCGCCTTCCCCGCCGAAGGTCGCCTCCAGGCCCGCCGCGAGCTGTTCCGGCTCCTGAACACGCAGGCTGGAGTCCATCCTCCGCGCCCCGCATACCGCTCTCTGGCCTATACCCGGCGGCGCAGCAGGCGCAGGCCCATGAACACCACGAACACCGTGCCGCCCTCGTGCGCCAGGACGCCCAGCGGCAGCGGGACCTTGCCCGCCACGGCGAGAGGCGCGACGATCAGGATCACCCCGAACGCGAAGGCGAGGTTCGTGATCACGGTGCGCCGCGCGTCGCGGGCCAGCCGCACCGCGCCCGCCAGTTTCCCGAGGTCGTTCTGCATGAGGACCACGTCCGCGCTCTCGATGGCGACGTCGGTGCCGGACGCGACTGCGACGCCCAGGTCGGCGCGGGCCAGGGCGGGCGCGTCGTTCACGCCGTCCCCGACCATGGCGACCGGGCCGGGCAGCTCGCCGATCAGGCGCAGCTTGTCCTCGGGCAGCAGCCCCGCGCGGAACTCACTCAGGCCCACCTCGGCGGCCACGCTGCGGGCGACCTCCTCGCGGTCGCCGGTCAGCATGACGCGGTGGGCGACGCCGCTGGCCTTCAGGGCGTCCAGCGCGGCGCGGATGTCGGGCCGCAGGGCGTCGGCGACGCCCATCACGCCGGTTACGCGCGGGCCGACGCCGACGATGACGCTGCTGCTGCCGTGCGCGCCCAGGTCACTCAGGGCCGCCTGCTGCGTGGCGTCCAGCGTGGCGCCCTGCCGGTCCGCGAGGCGGACGTTCCCCGCCCACGCGACCTGCCCGTCCGGCAGGTGGGCCTCGATGCCGTGGCCGGGAATTGCCTGCGCGTCCGTGACGGTCAGCGGGGTCACACTGCGTTCCCCGGCGGCGGTGACGATGGCCTGCGCGATGGGGTGCTCGCTGTGCGCCTCCAGTCCGGCGGCCAGCGCCAGCGCCTGGCCCTCGTCCCCGGCGTGCACAGCCGTCAGGGTCATGCGCGCCTGCGTCAGCGTGCCGGTCTTGTCGAACGCGACGGTCTGCACGCCCGCCAGGGCGTCCAGCGCGGCGCTGCTCTTGAACAGCACCCCGGCGCGCGCGGCGGCTGCCATGGCCGAGAGCATCACGGCGGGCGTGCTGATCACCACGGCGCAGGGGCTGGCGACCACCATGAACGTCATCGCGCGGTACCACGCGTCGTCCACGCTCAGACCGAACCCGAAGCGCAGCAGGGCGTACACGGCGGGCACGAGGGCCAGCACGATCATCGCGTACGGGCTCTCCCAGCGTTCGGTCAGGCTCTCGGTGCGGCTCTTCTGCGTCTGCGCCTGCTCCATCAGGCCCACCAGCCGCGCCAGGGTGCTCTCGCCTGCCAGGCGGATCACTTCGGCCTCCACGCTGCCGTTCAGGTTCACGGTGCCGGACGCCAGCTCCGCGCCAGGGACCTTGTCCACCGGGACGCTCTCACCCGTGATAGGACTCTCGTCCACGCTCGTCTGCCCCCGGACGACCCGCGCGTCGGCGGCGACCCGCTCGCCGGGCCGCACGACCAGCAGGTCCCCGATGCGGATCTCGCCCAGTTCACACCATTTCTCCACGCCGTCCCGGCGGACGGTCGCACCTTCCGGGTTCAGGTTCATCAGGGCCTGGATGGCGCTGGACGTGCGGCCCATCGCCCAGTCCTGCAGGGTGTTACTGAGGCTGAACAGGAACAGCAGGATCGCGCCGTCCGCCGCCTGCCCGATGCTCGCCGCGCCCAGGGCCGCCAGGACCATCAGCAGGTCCACGTCCAGCTTGCGGTCCACGAACAGCGAGTGCAGCGCCTCGCGCCCGGCGGGAATGCCGCCCGCCAGGAACGCCGTGACGTACCCGGCCCACCCCACGGCCGGGAGGTGCAGGAGGTACTGCCCGGTCAGGCCCACGAGCAGGCCAGCCAGGGTCAGGGCGGTCAGGGTGACGGCGCGGCGCAGCTCCGGCGACATCGTGAAGCGCGGCTCTCGGCGGTCGCGCGGGGTGGTGAGGGTCTGGGTGGTCACGGGAAGCCTCCGGGGTGGGGGAGAGGGACGACCCTCCTTAATAGGAAGGATTCTCAATAAGAGGATTCTACTCCCCCCTCCTCCCGAACTCAACGCAGAACACCCACCGGAATGCTCGGCAATCCCGGCCCCAGAACAGGCGAGGGCCGCACCCTCCCACGCGGGAAGAGGGCGGCCCCCCGTCAGACGATCTGCCTGCTACTGCCCCTGACCCATCGAGTAACCCGGCACCCCGTCGAAGGTGTACAGGTGCTCGGTCTTGATGAAATCCAGCCCGCTGCCCAGCAGGCCCGTCAGCAGCGCCACCACGTCCGCGTGCCGCACCGGCCCGTCCCCATTGGTCAGGAAGCGGCAGCGCCAGTGATCCGCAAGGAACGTCTCCGGCTGTCCGCCCGGCCAGACCTTCACCCCCCGGTTCGTGATCATGTTCAGCCGCAGCCGCCCGGTCGCCAGCGCCTCCAGCCGCGCCGCCAGCACCGCCGGATCACGGTCCGCCTCGGCCCACTCGAAGAACACGTCCGTGCCCACCAGGGCCTTCACCACGTCCCGGCGCCCCGGCTGCGGCGCGGGCGCGGGCAGCTGCCCCGGTCCCCGGCGCGCGGCGGGCAGCACCTGCGGCTCCTGCCCCAGCCGGGCGATCACGGCGTCCGCGAACCCGCGCGTCCCGACCCGCTCACGGGTGTGTTCTCCCGCGATGTCGGCGGTGTGCACGCCGTCCTCCAGGGTGCGCAGCCACGCGTTCTGCACCCGCACCGCCACGTCGTGCTGCCCCAGGTGCCCCAGCATCATGACCGCCGCCTGCAGCAGCCCGCCGGGGTTGGCGACGTTCTGCCCGGCGATGTCCGGCGCGCTGCCGTGAATCGCCTCGAACAGCGCGAAGCTCGGGCCGATGTTCGCGCTGCCCGCCAGCCCCACCGAGCCCGTCACCTCGGCCGCCACGTCACTGATGATGTCCCCGTACAGGTTCAGGGTCACGACCACGTCGTACCGTTCCGGGCGGGTCGCCAGCCGTGCCGTGCCGATGTCGATGATCTGGTGCTCCTGTTCGAGGTCCGGGTACTCGGCGCCGATCTCGCGGAACACCTGATGGAACAGGCCGTCCGTGAGCTTCATGATGTTGTCCTTGCTCAGGGCCGTCACCCTGCGCCGCCCGTGCGCGCGGGCGTACTCGAAGGCGTACCGCACGATCCGCTCGCAGCCGTCCCGCGTGACGAGCTTCAGGCACTGCACGACCTCGCGCGTCTGGCGGTGCTCGATCCCGGCGTACAGGTCCTCCTCGTTCTCGCGGATGATGACCACGTCCGTGCCCGCGTGGTGGCTGGGCACGAACGGCGCGTAGGCGCGGCACGGGCGGACGTTCGCGTACAGGCCCAGCGTCTTGCGCAGCGTGACGTTCACGCTCTTGTACCCGCCGCCCTGCGGGGTGGTGATGGGCGCTTTCAGGAGCATGCCCGCCGCGCGCAGGGTGTCCCAGGTGTCGGGCGTGAAGCCGCTGGTGTGGCCCTCGCGGTACACCGCCTCGCCGATACGGATCGGGACGGGCTGGATGCGCGCCCCGGCGGCGGCCAGGATCCGCAGGGTGGCGTCCATGATCTCCGGGCCGATGCCGTCCCCATGGGCGACGGCGACAGTGGTGAGGGTCGCGGTGTGGGCAGGGTCCAGCGTGGGTTGAGTCATGATTCCTCCAATGACGAAATCTAATATGCGAAAAGTATGTCGTATATTGTGTGCTAAGGTCAACCCACCCATGACCACGCCCGCCCCGTGGACCTTCCTCACCAACCACACCCACGTCCTGCTGTGCCTACAGCGGCACCCCGGCGACACCCTCCGCGAAGTCGCCACGCGCGTCGGCATCACCGAACGCGCCGTACAACGCATCGTCCGCGACCTCGAAGACGCCGGCGTCCTCACCCGCGAACGCCAGGGCCGCCGCAACACCTACCGCCTCCAGCCCAGCACCCCCCTGCGCCACCCCCTCGAAGCGCACCACACCGTCGGCGAACTCCTCGACCTGCTCCGCTGAAGAGGCCCGATCCTGACCGCCGCACCGGCACCCCGACCTACAATCCCGCCATGACAACGCACAAGCTCCATATCAAGCGAGTCGTCATTGTCGGTACTGGCGGACACGCCCGCGAGATCCACGAACTCATTGAAGACATCAACACCGCAGCGCCCACCTGGGAGATCATGGGCTGGCTGGACAGCAACGCTGCTGCCCATGGCACGACCGTCCACGACCTGCCCGTCTTGGGTGACGTTGAATGGCTCCAAGCCAATCCAGACGTGTACGTCACTGTCGCCATCGGCGCGCCACCCGTCCGCCGCCGCGTGGTGGAGCGCGTCCGCGCCGTCGGCCACACCAAGTTCGCCACGCTGATCCACCCCACCGCCCTGATCGGACGCCGTGTCGAGATCGGCGAGGGCACCGTCATCTGCGCCGGCGTCATCACCAGCACCGACTACCGCCTGGGACAGCACGTCTTGATCAACAGGATGGCCACCGTCGCCCACGACGACCACCTGCACGACTTCGTGACCATCGCCCCCAGCGCCGTGATCAGCGGGAACGTCACCATCGGCGAGGGCACCGACCTGGGCACGAACGCCACCGTGAACCAGGGCGTCGAGATCGGTGCCTGGACCATCGTCGGCTCGGGCGCCGTCGTCACGAAATCCCTCCCCGCCAACTGCACCGCTGTCGGCGCCCCGGCCAAACCCATCAAGGAACGCCCGGAGGGCTGGCACCTCTGATACGGGATTAAATTGACTTGCTTGCAACGTGATCACGTGCCGTTGTCCCCTCTCCCCCTGTGGGAGAGGGAGGGAGGCGCGAAGCGACGGAAGGGTGAGGGGGCCGCCGGGCGACTCCGAATGATGTGGAATCACTTTAGTCCCGTATGACAGAGGCACGCGGCGACGCTGTGGGAGCGTGTCGGCCACCGCGTGAGCGTGAATACCACTGTGCCCCCCGCCGCTCAGCCGGGCCGCGCCACGCGCGTGACGGTCACGTCCTGCGTGCCGTCAGCGCGCCGGACCGTGAAGGTGCTGCTGACACCCGGCGCGGCCCCCAGCCGCAACTCATGGAAGTAGACGCCCTGCACGTCCATCCCGTCGATGGCGACGATCTCATCCCCGGTCTTCAACCCCGCCTGCGCGGCCGGGCTGCCCTTGAACACCGTGCGGCAGCGCACCCCACGACCGTCCGCGAGCGGTTCCAGCCACGCGCCCGTCAGGCCCAGCCCCTGCAACCCCGGCTGGTGCCGCCGCAGCAGCCGCAGCTGGCCGCGGTGGTTGATCTCGTCCTCGAACACGTGGAACCACATGAAGTGCCGGTTGCCCGTGCCCCCCCAGAAGGGGAGGGGTTCGTCCAGCCACGCGTCGTCCCGTGATCCCAGCAGCTCCAGCGTTCCAGCGCGCACCCGGGTCAGTTCCTCCAGGTAGTGCCGCAGCGGGCGCCCCCGGAGCTCCG
This sequence comes from Deinococcus soli (ex Cha et al. 2016), assembly GCF_001007995.1. Taxonomy (NCBI): domain Bacteria; kingdom Thermotogati; phylum Deinococcota; class Deinococci; order Deinococcales; family Deinococcaceae; genus Deinococcus; species Deinococcus soli (ex Cha et al. 2016). Next base: position 2,874,088 of record NZ_CP011389.1, read on the forward strand.
CGCGGCCCTGCTCCCCGAGGTTCAATCCCGGCCGGTACTGCGCCTCCAGCGCACTGTCCGGGTCCGGGTGACCGTCACTGATCAGCTGGTAGATACGCTCCACCGCCGCCATGTGCGCCAGCAGCATCCCGGCGCTGTTCGCGTGACCGTCCGGAATCAGGTCCAGTTCCTCGACTGTCCAGCCCTGCACGGCCTCCAGGGTCGTCTCGCGCGTGTAGGTCATCATCCCGACCAGTCGCGCGATCATGGGTGTGAAACCGGGCCGGTCCGTGAGCAGCGTGGAGGACATGCCCGCAGCATACGGGTCACTTCCGCGCGGCGTTACTTCAGTTCGGCGGCGAGGTTCAGCACGGCTTTCTTCAGGGTGACGGCGCCGCCCCCGGCGGAGAGGACCTCGCCGGTGCTCCCGTCCACGATGCGGGCGACGGCGCGGGCGGCGCCGCTCCCGTCGGGTTCCACGGTGATCTCCAGGCGCTGCCCGTGCCCGAGGTTCTGCGCGGCGGTGTTCAGCACCCAGTCGGCCCAGTTGATCTTCTCGGCCTGCGGGGCGTTCGCCTTCGCCTCCTGCTTCTCGCGGTAGGCCTGGGTCTTCTGGTCGACGTGGGTGCGGATGACCTCGAAGCGTTCGGGGTTGCTCAGGGTGTCGAAGGGCACCTCGTCGCCGCTGTCCGGGTGGTGGACCAGGGCGTCGGGCTGCATCTTCTTCACGACGCTGGCCATGATGCGGACCTCGGCGGCGGGGACGTCCCAGGGCACATCGTCCTCGCCTTCCATTTCAGGCTGGGTGTCCGGCGCGGCGGCCTCCACGAGGCGGGCGACGACGCGCTGCTGTTCGGGTTCGAGTTCCTCGATGACCTTCGCGGCGGCGCGGTACGAGCGGGCCTGCGCCTCGTTCTTCGGCTGGATGCCCAGCGGATCGAGGACCTTCGCGACGTCGGATGCGTCGATCAGGCGTCCGGCCTGCGGGGCGGTGAAGCCCCAGCGGTCCTGCAGGTACGCCTCGAAGGACTCGTAGGAGGCGCGGTAGAAGCCGTTGTCGCGGATCTCGCTGAGGGCCTGTCCGGTGCGGCGGAAGTCACGCAGGCCGTCGCGGACGGTCTGTTCCAGCGCGGAGAGGCGGGCGGACTCGTGGGGGGCGAGGGAAGCGGTCACGCCCTGAAGTATGCGCGAGCGGCGGCCCCGGTGTCCGGGGAGGGGACCCCGACCGGCGCGCGTTGTCCCCGGCGGGGTGACGCTGGCGGGCGTTCGTGCCTGCACGGGTAACGCCCGCCCACACACGAAACATTTATGATGGAAGAACCGCCCCCTGTGGGCAAGGAGGAAACCAAGCATGGCGATGAACCTGTTCGGGACGCGCGACGTCCTCACCACGCAAAGCGGTCAGAAACTCTACTACTACAACCTGAACAAACTTCAGGAGCAGGGCCACGACATCACCCGCCTGCCCGTCAGCATCAAGGTGCTGCTCGAGAGCGTCCTGCGCGAAGCGAACGACTACGACGTCCGCCGCGAGGACGTCACCACCGTCGCCGGGTGGAAACCCGTCAACGAGGAAGTCGAGATTCCCTTCAAGCCCGCCCGCGTGATCCTCCAGGACTTCACCGGCGTGCCCGCCGTCGTGGACCTCGCCGCCATGCGCAGCGCCATGGTCAAGCTCGGCGGTGACCCCAGCAAGATCAACCCGCTGATCCCCGTGGACCTCGTTATCGACCACAGCGTGCAGGTCGACGAGTTCGGCACCGACTTCGCGCTGGCGAACAACATGGCCCTCGAATTCGAGCGCAACCGCGAACGTTACGAATTCCTCCGCTGGGGCCAGCAGGCCTTCGACAACTTCGGCGTCGTGCCCCCCGCCAGCGGCATCGTGCACCAGGTCAACCTGGAGTACCTCGCCAAGGGCGTCCAGAGTCGTCCCGAGGACGACGGCGTCGTCGTGTACCCCGACAGCCTCGTCGGCACGGATTCTCATACCACCATGATCAACGGCCTGGGCATCGTCGGCTGGGGCGTCGGCGGCATCGAGGCCGAGGCCGTCATGCTGGGCCAGCCGATCTACATGCTGATGCCCGAAGTGATCGGCTTCAAGATCACGGGCGCCATGCCCGAAGGCGCGACCGCCACCGACCTCGCGCTGCGCGTCACCGAGATGCTGCGCGCCAAGGGCGTCGTGGGCAAGTTCGTCGAGTTCTACGGCGCGGGCCTGAGCAACATGACCCTCCCCGACCGCGCCACCATCGCCAACATGGCCCCCGAATACGGCGCCACCATGGGCTTCTTCCCCGTGGACGACGAGGCGCTGCGCTACCTGCGCCGCACCGGCCGCCTGGACACCGAAGTCGAACTGGTCGAGGCGTACTACAAGGCCCAGGGCATGTACCGCACCGACGAGACCGTCGATCCCGTCTTCACCGACACCATCGAACTCGACCTCGGCACCATCGTCCCCAGCCTCGCAGGCCCCAAGCGTCCCCAGGACCGCGTGGACCTGACCGGCATGCACACCGTGTTCAACGAGGCCCTCACCGCGCCCGTCAAGGCCCGCGGCTTCGAACTGCCCGCTGACAAGCTGGACGCGCAGGGCACCATCGGCGGCACCGACATCAAGATCGGCCACGGCGCCGTGACCCTCGCCAGCATCACCAGCTGCACGAACACCAGCAACCCCAGCGTCCTCATCGCCGCGGGCCTGGTCGCCAAGAAAGCCGCCCAGCTGGGCCTGAAGAGCAAGCCCTGGGTCAAGACCAGCCTCGCCCCCGGCTCAAGGGTCGTCACCGAGTACCTCGAAGCCGCCGGGCTCCAGAGCTACCTCGACCAGATCGGCTTCAACACCGTCGGCTACGGCTGCATGACCTGCATCGGCAACAGCGGCCCCCTCCCCGAACCCGTCGTGGAAGCCATCCAGGAAGGTGACCTCGTCGTCGCCAGCGTTCTGTCCGGCAACCGCAACTTCGAAGGCCGCGTCAACCCGCACATCAAGGCCAACTACCTCGCCTCCCCGCCCCTGGTCGTCGCGTACGCCCTGGCCGGCACCGTCGTGAACGACATCGTGAACGACCCCATCGGCACCGGCCCCGACGGCCAGAGCGTGTACCTGCGCGACGTGTGGCCCACCACCGCCGAGATCCAGCAGGTCATGGACCAGGCCATCAACGCCGAGATGTTCAAGAAGGTCTACGACGGCATCGAGAAGAGCAACCAGGACTGGAACGCCATCCCCGTCGCCGAGGGCGCGCTGTACGACTGGAAAGAAGACAGCACCTACATCCAGAACCCGCCCTTCTTCGACAACCTCGCCGGTGGCCCCAGCGACATCGTCAGCATCGAGGGCGCCCGCGCCCTGGTGAAGGTCGGCGACTCCGTCACCACCGACCACATCAGCCCCGCCGGGAGCTTCAAGGCCGACACCCCCGCCGGGAAGTTCCTCACCGAACGCGGCATCCAGCCGAAGGACTTCAACAGCTACGGCAGCCGCCGCGGCAACGACCGCATTATGACGCGCGGCACGTTCGCCAACATCCGCCTGAAGAACCAGCTCGCCCCCGGCACCGAAGGCGGCTTCACCACCGACTACACCACCGGACAGGTCAGCTCCATCTACGACGCCTCTGTGAACTACAAGGCCAGCAACATCCCCCTGGTCATCTTCGCGGGCAAGGACTACGGCATGGGCAGCAGCCGCGACTGGGCCGCCAAGGGCACCTTCCTGCTGGGCGTGAAGGCCGTCATCGCCGAGAGTTTCGAGCGCATCCACCGCAGCAACCTGGTGGGCATGGGCGTCCTGCCCCTGCAGTACAAGAACGGCGAGACCGCCGAGAGCCTGGGTATCCAGGGTGACGAGACCTTCGACGTGCTCCTCCCCGGCGACCTCAAGCCCCGCCAGGACGTCAGTGTCCGCATCACCAAGGACGGCCAGAGCCGTATCATCACCGTCCAGTGCCGCATCGACACCCCCGTCGAAATCGACTACTACAAGAACGGCGGCATCCTCCAGACCGTGCTGCGCGGCATCCTCGCCAAGAGCAACGAAGTCAAAGCGTAAAAACTCTAATTGCTGCCAAGTATGCGGCGTGGCTCCTACGAGCCGCGTCGCATACTGAATTTATGTATCTATTGATAACGGCATAAGTTTGAGTCCATCAAATGCTGAGGCAGGTCGATGTGCCGAACCCGTTGCCAAGCCGTCGTCAGCTTCGCTTTCAGCATGCCCACTGAGCGGGCACAGAAGTTCCCCAGCACATTCCGCTTCACGTACGCCCACACCAGCTCGATCGGATTCAATTCCGGAGCGTACGGCGGCAAAAACACCAGCGACAGGCGTTCGTGGCGCTCCACGAACGCCTGGGTTGCCTTCGCTCGGTGAATGCCCGCGTTGTCCAGCACCACCACGATCTTCCCCTGCACATGGCGCAACAGATGCTGGAAGAACCGGGTGACGTCCCCACTCCGGATCGCCCCAGGCTTCGTGTGCTGGAAGAATCGACCGTCCGAAGTGATCGCCCCGATCGTCGAGAGTTTTTCCCAGTTGGCCGGGAGTATGACCAGGGGCGTCACGCCCCTGGTCGACCACGTTCGTCTTCGCACGCCTTTCAGCGAGAAGCCAACCTCATCCAGGTACACCAGGGTGGCGCCCTGCGCGACCTTTTTTTCCCAACTCCGGAGCCACCTGTTCTTTCCAGGACGCGATCCGGAGTTCATTGCGTTCTGCTGCCCGTCCATCCGGCATCTGGGGCGTAAACCCCAGCTGCCGAAGCATTCTCCGGACGTGATCGGGGTGGTACCACACGTCGAAGTGCCGCCCGATCAGGTCTGCGACTCGTCTGGTGCTCCAGGTCGGGTCAGGGAAGCCATGGTGCAGCGCACCCTCCCGCAGGAGGGTGCGGACCTGTTCAAGCTGGGCGGCGGTGAGTCGCGAGGGGCGTCCTGTCGTCACCGTTGCCTGGAGACTGCCGGTGCGCTTCAGACGTTTCTTCCAGTTACTGACGGTGTGTACGGACACGCCGAAGTGATCGGCAATCGCCTGCTGTGAATGCTGGCCCCCTTGAAGCCAGGGGGTCGCCGCCAGTCGACGTTCCTCCAGCTGCGCCCGGGAGTATTTGGATGGATGCCATTCGGCCACACCTCCAGCATACCAGCTCGTATTTACATCGTTATCAATAAGCAGAGTGCACATACGCAACTACCGTTCGGTAAAAGACTTGGATATCAGGTTTAATTTAGGTAGAAACATAATAGTTGGCAGGAATAACGCGGGCAAAACCAATATCTTCAAGGCAATTGATATGGTAATGGGCGAGAGAAATCCAACGTACAAAAATGAAAATTTCACTCAGAACGACTTGTATTATTGGATTGATAAAGAAACAGGTGAGTTCTACAGATCTAATGAAATGTTTATTTGGTGTGAACTGAAAAAGGATTCAATGGAGGCAATCGATTTTAATAGTTTTGATCCTAAAATATGCATGCTTCCGATGTATGGAAGCTGGGTGCAAAACCCAGATAACGGTCGTCGGGAAAAAAGATTAAATATCATGCAGTTGACTGATCCGGTAAGCGCATGGAAAGAAATTTCTCAAATCGAGGAAAGCAGCTCTAATAAGATTTGGATGACGCCAAACGAAGAAATTTATAAAAATACAATCAACAGGAGTGAAAAGATAGTATATATCTTCTATGCTTTTATTGATGAAAACGGGGAAATGAAAAAAGAAATGAGGATGCTCGTACAAGGTGATGCGGAAGGTCAATATTACTTGGCATTCAGAGCGGCAATTAGAAACGAATTAATAAATAGTGCTGTATTGCCATCATTCCGCGATCCTAATAGTCAGCTAAAGCTTACTAGCTATAGCTGGTTTGGGAAGATGATTAAGTCGATGGTAAGGGACAATCCTTTGGTTGAAGATTTAGACAATGCTTTTTCTCACGCTAATGAAATTGCGAGTCAAATGTTTTCTGGCGTTAAAAGCGAATTTGAGGAAAACATGTCGTACGTTTTTCCTGAGTCGTCCCTGTATTTTCAACTAAGTGTTGATAAGAATGACGATGTATACAAATCGCTGAAGATATATGTTGATGATGGCTATAAGTCGGATCTGCATGACAAAGGGGCTGGGTTTCAAAGTAGTTTCGTCATAAACATGTTTAAAAAATATATTGATTTGACTAGTGGCCAAAAGTCAGCAATATTATGTATTGAGGAGCCTGAACTATTTCTTCATCCTCATGCGCGAAGGGCACTATCAAAGTAAATCCAATCATTTGTAGAAAATGGCAGCCAAGCGATAATCACTACCCATAGTACTGATTTTGTGAGTGATGCTGACGTATCGTCATCTATAATTTCGGCGCGAAGAACGAGCAATGGTACAAAGGCTAAGATTGTTTCGTTCAAGGATTTCAAGAATCTTTTCATATACAGCTACCAGAGCGAAATATTCTTTGCTGATAAGGTAATCATATGTGAAGGATACGACGCTTTTTTGATACGTGCTGTTTCTGAATTATACTATCCTTCTAAAATAGATACAAGCAACATTAGTATAGTCTCTGTTCAAGGGAAGGATCAAATTTCAGAATTTGCGAAACTCTTGCTTTCGCTTGATATCCCGTGCTTTATTTTGGCGGATTTCGATTATCTTCTGAGGGGTGCCTCGGAGGATAGATTGGTGTATGGCGCAAAGGCTCATCGATCAGCTGAATCTGTTCCTTCTGGATTTTTCAAGCAGAGGCTAGAAAAGCCTATTGGTGACAAAATTTTCTCCAGAATACAGAAATTTAGGGCGCACGTGAAGCGCAGTAATGCCGAACAATTCTACAAAGCAAAGGGGATTCAGAGTTTGATAGATTCTAACACGACCAATCGTGACCATTTTGAGCATTTCAGGAGTGCTTTGGAGTCTGCTGGAATGTTCGTATTAGACTCTGAAGTGGAATCTTTATTCCAGGATAATTCGATCATAAATATTGATAACGGGAAAAAGTTTGATAGTAATGCTGTATTTGAATTGCACAGCCTCTTGAGCTCTGGAAGGCAGATATCGGAATATCTACATTGCGAACCATTAAGGAGAATGATTCAGCAGGTTATACTGGCATAGCGTATAAGATTCGCCATTCTTTGAAATGTGTTCGCGAGGCTAAATTTTCGTCCCCTCGTACACCTCGTTCAGTGACGCGCTGATGTTCACGCACGGCAGCGTCAGCGTCCCCGCTCCTTCCACGTAGTCCTCGCTCCAGCTGGTGCCGGTGCGGGTGTAGAGGCGGGCGGCGCGGGTGCCTGTGTCCACCAGCAGGTACCCCTGGAGGCTGGGGAGTTGCTGGTACGCCCAGAGTCTCTCGCGGCGGTCGGTGTCCTGCGTGCTGTCGCTGAGAATCTCGACATCAGGCACGGGGCGACCGCGTGTCGGGCGTCGTCCGGCATGTCCTCGCAGGTGACCAGAATGTCCGGAGAGTAGTAACGGGTGCCGTGGGTGGGGATGCGGACGCGCATGTCGCTGGCGTACACGCGGCAGCCCAAGCGCCGCGCGGGGGCGTGCAGGGCGGCGACGAGGTTCGTGGCGACCGTACCGTGTCGGCTGGTCGCTCCGGCCTGCGCGGTGGGGGCGTCGGCGGGGAGGGTGTACACGAAGCCGTCCACGTACTCCCGGCGGTGGGGGCTGAGCGGTTCGCTGCTCAGGTATTCGGCCTCGCTGAGTTTCTTCAGGGGCGAACTGGTCATGCGTTCAGTGTACGGGTCGGGTGTTCTGCCCGCGCTATGGTGCCGTCATGGGTCGTAAGGAACGCGAGCAGGCGAGCTGGATTGAGGACACGCAGACGCAACCGCTGGATACGTGCGTGCTGTGCGGGCGTGAGGGGGACATGACGGATCATCACCTCGTGCCCAAATCGCAGGGGCGGCGGCAGGGCGTGAAACTGGGCGAGATTCCCACCGTGAAGATGTGCGCGGCCTGCCAGGGGTTCCTGGTGAAGACGTTCAGCAACGCGCAGCTGGCGAACGAGTTGAACACCGTGGAGGCCATCCGTGAGCGGGAGGAGGTGCAGAAGTTCGTGAAGTGGGTGCAGAAGCAGCCGCTCTCGCGGGGCGTGCGCGTTCACTGATCCGGCCGGGTGGGTGTGACGTTCAGGGTTGATGGAGGTCGTTCAGACCCACGTCAGGGCACGGGTTTATACGCTGGAGCATGCGTCTGCCTGTGCCCGTGCTGTGTGCCGTGACCCTATCGCTGCTGCTGTCGGCCTGCGGAGGTGGGGGCGGCGGGACGATCACGCCGGTTCCCGAGCCGACTCCAGCTCCCGCGCCGACGCCGGGACCGGTCTGCACGCAGAGCCTGAGTGCGCAACCCGCCCCTGCCGCAGCGCCCGTGGGGGGGACGGCGTGGATGGCTGGCGCGGCCGACTGGTCCAGACCTCACGTCCCGGGCCGGGTGCTCGTGAGCAGCGCCGTCAGCGGACCGGCCCTGTCCACGCTGGGCGTGACGGGGCAGGAGGTCGTGCCGGGCGTGACGGTCGTCACCACGCTGCCCGGCGCGGAGGCGAGCGTCGCCGGCCGCCTGCAGGCGCAGGGAGCCGTCATCCAGCCGGATTACCTCTACGTTCCGCTGGCCGTGCCGAACGACCCTGGCGTGCCCGGCAACGGGGGCGTGACCGTGGGCGGCGCCCGGTACGAGCAGACGTACCTGACGCGCGTGAACGCCCCGCAGGCCTGGACGTTCCTGCAGAGTTGCGGGAAGACGCCCGTCGCTGCCCGCACCGCCGTGTTGGATTCACTCGTGAACGAGGCGCACCCGGACCTGCAGGGTCGCCTCTCGGCAGGGCGGTCGTACCTTGCGGGCGGTCCATCCGACGATGGTGGGCACGGCACCGCCACGACCGGCCTGATTGCCGCCACGACCAACAACGGGCAGGGCCTGGCGGGCCTCACCTGGACCGGATCGGTCACGCCGATGGAGGTTATCGGCGCGAGTGGCGCCAGTACCAGCACGGTCGCGCAGGCCGTTCGGGACGCGGTCAGCGGCGGCGCGCTGGTCATCAACATGAGCCTCGGGATCGCCGTGACCGGCACGACCGACCCTGACCCCGTGCTGTCGAAGGCCCTCACAGACGCCGCGAAGAGTGCCGTTCTGGTCGCCTCGGCGGGGAATACTGCCGGGGACGGCCTGTACTACCCCGCCAGCCATCCAGAGGTCATCGCGGTCGGCGCGGCGGGCAGCGGGGACACCCTGGCGTGCTACAGCGCCCGCCCGCTGGCCGGTCAGACCGCACAGGCCGCGCAGTTCATGATCGCGCCCGGTGGGGCCGGCAACTGCCCCGGCGCGACGAACGCCACGCAACTGCTCGTCCTGAACCAGGGGAGCGGGTACACCCTGCAGGCCGGTACGAGCTTCGCCGCCCCACTCGTCTCGGGCGCCGCCGCCCTGATGCGCGCCGCGAATCCCGCCCTGAGCTCGCAGGAGACGAAATCCCGCCTGCTGGCCAGCACACGCCTCACGGCCGAAGGAGTGCGCTTCCTCGACGTGAACGCCGCCGTGCGGTCCGCGACCCGCTGAAAGACGGCGGCCCCCGCAACTGCGAGGGCCGCCAGGAACACCTGCGTTACTGGCTGAGCTGGCCGATGATGGCGAACATCGGGAGGAACATCCCTGCGACGATCATACCGACGATCCCCCCCAGAAAGACGATCATCAGGGGTTCAATCGCAGCGGTCATGCTGTCCACTGCTTCGTCGACCTCGCGGTCGTAGAAGTCCCCGACCTTGACCAGCATGTCATCCAGCGAACCGGTCTCTTCACCGATGGAGATCATGCTGACGACCATTGGGGGGAAGACCTTGCTGGTGGCGAGGCTGCTGCTCATCTGCTCACCGACCATGACGACGTTCTTGGCATTCTCGATGCTCTCTTCGACGATGGCGTTGTTCGCGGTGCCCTTGGTGATCTCAAGACTCTCGATGATGTTGACGCCGCTACTGATGAGCAGGCCGAAGGTACGAGAGAAGGACGCAATGGCACTCTTCTGGATCAGATTGCCGAGGATCGGGACCTTCAACTTGATCTCGTCAATGACGACGCGCCCCTTGGGCGTGCGGTAGTAGGCGCGGTAAGCGAATGTCACTGCCGCGATGATAGCGACCATCAGAAGGATCTGATTCTGCAGGAAGCTGGAGACGGCCATGAGCATCCGGGTGATGAAGGGCAGTGGTGCGTTCAGCTGGGCAAGGATCCCCGCGAACTGCGGCACGATGGTGGTCAGCAGGAAGTAGGTGATCAGGATGGCGAAGACCAGAACCACGACCGGGTAGGTCAGGGCGCTCTTGATCTTGCCGCGCAGCGCGAGTTCCTTTTCCTGGAAATCCGCGATGCGTTCGAGGACGGAGTCGAGCGTGCCGCTGGTCTCGCCGGCCCGTACGAGGTTCAGGTACAGCCGGTTGAAGATCTTGGGATGCTTGGCCAGCGCGTCACTGAGAGGGGTTCCGGCCTCGATCTCGCCGCGCATTTCCTTGACGACGCCCTGGAAGCCCTTGTGATCGATCTGCTTTTGCAGAATTGCGAGGGACTGTACGAGGGGCACCCCGGCGTTGATCAGCGTGGCGAGCTGCTTGCTGAAGATCGCGACCTGTTTCAGGCTGGGGGGTCGGTTGTCGAGGAAGGGAATCTTGATGTCGGCGTTCAGTCCACTCTTGGGGGCCTTGATCTCGACGATCATCAGGCCCTTGGAGCGCAGGGCGTCGCGGACCTGATTGGCCGTCTCGGCTTCCATCTGGGATTTCAGCACCTTGCCGGAGCGGTCACGCACGCGGTATTCGAAGACGGGCATACCGCTCAGTATAGACTGCGGGCCTTGCGGTGACCTTACAGGTCCGGGGGGGTGCCCTGGACCGGCGCGCCGCGCAGGGGCATGATGAACAGCTTGGACAGACTGAAGGGACTGGAGGCGGGCGTGCCGTGGGACGCGCTGCTGGACGACGCGGCGCGTGTGCTGGCGCAGGGTGGGGTCGTGGCGTACCCCAGTGAGACGGTGTGGGGTCTGGCGGCGCTGCCGGACGCGGCGGAGGCGCTGTTCGTGGTGAAGGGCCGCGACGGGGGGAAGCCGGTGCAGGCGTCGTTCGTGAGTCTGGCGTTCGCGCGGGCGTTCGTGCAGCCGGACGCGGCGTTCGATGTGCTGGCGGCGTTCCTGCCCGGGCCGCTCACGCTGGTGACGGGCGCGGCGGTGGGGTGCCCGGCGTCGCTGGCGCCGGGGGGGCAGGTGGGTGTGCGGGTCCCGGATCATCCGGTGGCGCTGGCCCTGCTGGAGCGGGCCGGTGGGGTGCTGGCCACCACGAGCTGCAACCGCAGCGGGGAGGCGGCCGCGCTGACGTTCGCGCAGGCGCAGGGCCTGGGGCTGGCGGATCTGGTGCTGCCGGACGCCGGGGTGCGGGCGCTGGGTCTGCCGAGCACCGTGCTGGACGTGCCGGGGCGGCGGGTCCTGCGGGAGGGGGCGGTACCGTCGGTGGCGCTGCTCGCGGCACTGTCGGGTGGGGCGTGACTGTTCCCAGCCGGCAGGCGCTGCTGGGCGCGGCGCTGCTCGCGGCGGGGCGGCCGGTCACGCTGCGGGAGCTGGCACTGGTACTGGGCGTCCCGGAGGACGCGGCGCTGCGGGAGGTGGTGGCGTTCACGGCGCAGGTGGCGTCGGCGGACCTGGGGTTCGTGGTGGAGGCGGTCGCGGGGGGGTACCGGCTGGTGGTGCCGCCCGCGACGGCGCCGCACCTGTCGCCGCTGCTGTCGCCGCCGCCCCTGCCTGCGCTGAGCAGCGCGGCCCTGGAGGTGCTGGCGGTGATTGCGTACCGGCAGCCCGTGACCCGCGCGGAGATCGAGGCGATGCGTGGCGGGAGTGCGAGCACGGTCGTGACGTTGCAGGAACGGGAGCTCGTGAAGGTGGTGGGCCGTTCGGACGCGGTGGGGCAGCCGCTGCTGTACGGCACGACCGAACGGTTCCTGCTGGAGTTCGGATTGACGTCCCTCGCGGAGTTGCCGCCGCTGGAAAGTGGGAATTTCGCGCACCTGCTGCGCAGCTGAAGGGGGTGGAGCGGTCCTGTCGGGGGCGTCCACCGGGGAGGTTGCCCTTGTTCCCCCGGCCCGGATGAGCGAACATGAGGTCCAGAGGGGTGTGCCGGAGCTGGAACAGGTCGGTCCTCAATTCCGTTTCCTGCCTGACCCTCCATGACCAAGTCGACTGCCAGCCTCGAAACCTTTGACTTTCTGGAACTGCTCTACCTGCTTTCGGAGCAGGGGCGCAGCGGGGCGCTGTACGTGTTCCGGCCGGACGGGCGGTTTGAGGCGTGGCTGGAAGCCGGGCGGGTGCGGCATCTGCAACTCGCGGAGGATGTGGGTGTCGCGGCGCTCGTGCGGCTGATGCGCGACCCGATCGGGCGCTTCCACTTCGACGAGGGGGTCACGCATCCGGATCCGCGTCTGAACGCCTCGCTGGACGAGGTGACGCTGGAGGCGCTGGAGGCGCTGCCGGTGCAGGACCTGCCGTTTGATGGTCCGGCGCGGATCACGTCCCCTGAACGGGTGCAGCGCATGCGCTGGAGCATGAAGGAACTGGACGTCCTGAAGATGATCGACGCGCAGAAACCCGTCAAGGACCTCGTAGGGGATCCGGACGTGAAACGCATGCTGCTGAAACTGGTCCGGATCGGGCTGCTCGTGCCGCGGCGGTCGCGCACGGCGCGGCTGGTCGTGACGGTCACGCGGCAGGTGCGGGACGTGGTGCTCGTGGATGACCTGATCTTCAAGCGCTGGAAGGAGGACATCGTGCGCCACCCGCAGTTCGTGGCGGTCCGGGGCGAGTCGGGCAAGGTGTTCTCCCTGCCGGTGCGGGTCGGGTCGAACATCACGACGCAGCTGATGATCCCGCCGGAGCTCCTCATGCGCACGTCGCTGCGCGCCGGGGAGAGCGTGCTCGTCAAGCCCGTCTGACCGCCAGCCCGTCTGATCGTCCCCGCCGGGCGCGGGGGGCCGCCCGGTACACTGGCGCGGTATGGCCTTCACCTCCGCCGCAACTCAGGCGCGCCGCGTTCAGGCGCGTGACCTCTCCCCGCAGGACCTGACCACCCAGGCCCTGGCCCGAATCGAGTCGGCCCGCGAGCTGAATGCCGTGGTCAGTGTCAATCCGAACGCACAGGCGCAGGCGCAGGCCGTGCAGGCCCGCCTGGACGCCGGGGAGACCCTGCCGCTGGCGGGCGTGCCGGTGATCGTGAAGGACAACATCAACGTGACCGGCACCGAGACCACCTGCGGCAGCCGCATCCTGCGCGGGTACGTCAGCCCCTACGACGCGACCGCCGCCGCACGCCTGACCCGCGCGGGCGCCGTGATCGTCGCGAAGGCGAACATGGACGAGTTCGCGATGGGCAGCTCCACCGAGAGCAGCGCGCACGGCCCCACCCTGAATCCCTGGGACACCGGCCGCGTGCCGGGCGGCAGCAGTGGCGGCAGCGCCGTGGCGGTCGCTGCGAACCTCGTGGACGTCAGCCTGGGCAGCGACACGGGCGGCAGCGTCCGGCAGCCCGCCGCGTTCACTGGCGTGTACGGCCTGAAACCCACCTACGGCCGCGTGAGCCGCTCGGGGCTGGTCGCGTACGCCAGCAGCCTCGACCAGATCGGGCCGTTCGCCCGCAGCGCGGAGGATCTGGCGCTGATCATGAACGTCATCGCCGGGCAGGACCCGCACGACGCCACCAGCCTGGACGCGCCCCCCACCTTCGCCGCGGGCACCCCGGACGACCTGCGCGGCCTGCGGGTGGGTGTGATCACCGAGAGCCTCGCGGGGAACACGGCGGGCGTGGACGCCACCCTGAGCGCCACCCTGGACGCCCTGCGCGGCGCGGGCGCGACCACCGCCGAGGTCAGCCTGCCCGAACTGAAGTACGCCATCGCCGCGTACTACCTGATCGCCATGCCCGAGGCGAGCAGCAACCTCGCCCGCTTCGACGGCATGGTGTACGGCCAGCGCGCAGCGGGCAGCGACCTGACGGGGGCGATGACCCTCACCCGCGAGCAGGGCTTCGGACCCGAGGTGCAGCGCCGCATCCTGATCGGCACGTACGCCCTGAGTAGCGGGTACTACGACGCGTACTACAGCAAGGCCATGAAGGTCCGCCGCCTGATCGCCGACCGCTTCACCCAGGCCTTCGGGCAGTTCGACGTGCTCGTCACGCCCACCAGTCCCTTCCCCGCCTTCCGGCGCGGCGAGAAGACCAGCGACCCCCTCGCCATGTACGCCGCCGACGTGGACACCGTCGCCATCAACCTCGCGGGCCTGCCCGCCCTGAGCGTCCCCGCCGGATTCGACACCGCACAGGGCGTGCGCCTCCCGGTCGGTATCCAGTTCATCGCGCCGCCCCTCCAGGACGAACGCCTCGTCCGCATTGCGGGCGGCCTGGAAGGCATCGGGATCGCGCAGCCGCAGGTGGCACCGGGGTACTGATCTCGTGAGTGGGAAGTGGTGAGTGGGTTCAGCTCGTTCCACTTCCCACTCCCTCCTCACCCCCTTACGCCCAGGCGCGCACGACTTTCAGCTGTTCGCCGTTGCCGTCCACGACGGCCACGAGGTCGCCCCCCAGGGTGACGACGTGGCGGCCCTGCGCGGTGTGGGCCGGGCGTTTGCCCTGGCGCAGTTCGCGCGCCATGCGCTCGTCGGCCTCGATGACGGGGAAGTCCAGCGCGGCCAGGTCGGGAATGCCGGTCGCGCCGGGCAGGTCGTCCACGGTCACGGCGCCCCGCAGGTCGTAGCGGCCCACGCGGGTGCGGACCAGGCCGCCCAGGTGCGCGGGCACGCCCAGCGCGGCGCCCACGTCGCGGGCCAGGGAGCGCAGGTACGTGCCGCTGCCCACGCTGGCCCGGACGAGCAGGGTAGGGAACTCGCCCAGCGCGGGCGGCAGCGTGAAGGTGTGGCCCGTCTTCGCAGGAGTCCAGTCCTGCGGGTCGAAGGTGCGCGGCGCGGCGTCCACGCCGGGGTACACGCCCAGCAGGTCCAGCGAGTGGATCACCACGTTCCGGGCGGGCAGGTCCAGCGTACCCCCGGCGCGGGCGACCGCGTAGGCCCGCTGGCCCCCCACCTGAATCGCGCTGTACTGCGGCGGCACCTGCGCCTGCGGCCCGGTGAACGTGTTCAGGAGCTCCTGCACGCGCGCGGCGTCCAGTTCGGGTACGTCCGCGACCTCCTCCACGGGCCCCTCGGCATCCAGGGTGGGCGTGCCGGCCCCCAGGCTGATCCATGCGAGGTAATCCTTGCTGTCGGCCTCCATGAACTGCACGACCTTCGTGCTGTCGTCCACGCACAGCACCAGCACCCCGGTCGCCAGCGGGTCCAGCGTGCCAGTGTGCCCCACGCGTTTCGTGCCGCGCGCCCGCCTCGCGCGGTTCACGACATCGTGCGAGGTGAGGTTCAGCGGCTTGTCCACGGCAATCACGGGCATACGGGGGAGGGTAGCAGAGGCGGGCGCGCCGCAGTGCCCCCCGGCGGCCCGGACCGCGCGGGGCGACGGCTCTCATCCGGGCGGGTAGACTGGGCCCTGTGTTGCGTGTCGCGTTCTGGCTGACCGCCCTGCTGTTCATCCCGCTGGGCCTGTACCTCTACTTCCTGCCGCCGGACGTCGCGTCCCTGGTGGGCGTGGCGCCGTTGTGGCTGGCGCGCGCGGCCGGCGCGCTGGTGTTCGCCTGGGGGGCCTTCCAGGTCGCGGCGAGTTTCGCGCCGGACCGCGTGAAGATCGGCGGACTGGTCGGCGGGCACCTGCTGCTCGTGGCGGCGCTCGTCCCGGCGGCGCTGCGCGGCGGGGACGCCCTACCCGCGCCCGTCCGCACGTCCATGCTGGTCGTGTCGGGCGTGCTGACCGTGCTGGCCGTCCTGGGACTGCTGGGCGCGCCGTCGCGCCGGGGGCGCCTGTGATCCGGATTCCGTCTGTTCCGTTCGCAACCCGGAACTTCACCGGGTTGCCCACTCCACGCCCGGAATCCGTGCTGCTCCCACTCGCGTCGGCTCGGACGGAATGGTGTGCGCACACCATTTCATCGGAGTCCATATGAGCCCCGAACGCCTTCAGAAACGCCTCGCCCGCGCGGGGGTCGCGTCACGCCGCGCCGCCGAGGAGATGATCGCGGCCGGGCGGATCACCGTGAACGGCGAGGTCGCCGTGCTGGGCCGCACCGTCACCGACGCGGACGATATCCGCCTGGACGGGCAGCTCATCGAGACCGAGAGCGTCCCGAAGGTCACGTACATGCTGTACAAACCGCGCGGGTACGTCACGACCGCCCGCGACGAGTACGGCCGCCGCAATGTTCTGGACGCCATGCCGCGCATCCCGGGCCTGCACCCGGTGGGCCGCCTGGACCGCGACTCGGAGGGCCTGCTGCTCCTGACGACCGACGGTGACCTGACGCTGACCATGACCCACCCTCGCTTCGGGCACGAGAAGGCCTACCGCGCCTGGACGGACGGCCCGGCGCAACCCACCCAGGCGGACCTGGACGCCCTGACGGACGGCACCCTGAAGCTGGAGGACGGCCCGGCGCGGGCGCTGCAGGCGACCCCGGCGCGTGGCGGGGCGTTCGTGACGCTCGGCGAGGGCCGCAACCGTCAGGTGCGCCGCATGCTCGAGGACATCGGTCACCCGGTGACGCGCCTGCTGCGCTACCGCGTGGGCGGCCTGTGGCTGGGCAACATGGAGGTCGGCGAGTACCAGCAGCTCGACGAGCGGGACCTGCAGGACCTGCTGCACCCGGAGAAGGTCCCGGCGGCCATCTGGGACCGCCAGTGGGAACGCATCCAGAAACGCTGGGGGTAAAGGGGTCGTGGGTCGTGGCTGTGGGTTGTCGGAAGGGCCTTTCCCACAGCCCACAGCCCGGCCTGCTATGCTCTGTCCTTGCGGGGGAATGTTCGGCCGCGCCTGGGCGTGAGTTCAGGTGAGGAAAGTCCGGGCACCGCAGGGCAGGATGCCAGCTAACGGCTGGTCGGCGAGTCAAGCGCCCACCGTGCGCGCCTGCGCGTGGGTGGCGGCGAAGCCGAAGGACAGTGCCACAGAAACCAGACCGCCACCTGCTGACGTTTCAGTACGCGGAGCCCCGGCGCGGGCGGGCAGGTGGTCAGGGTGAAACGGTGCGGTAAGAGCGCACCAGGCCCCCGGGAGACCGGGAGCGCTGGTAAACCCCATCCGGTGCAAGACCCGACAGTGCGCGAGGGCGGCCCGCCCGTTGACCGCCAGGATGGTCGCTTGAGGCGCGTGGCGACACGCGTCCCAGAGAGATGGCCGAACAGTCACGCGAGTGGCGGACAGAACCCGGCTTACAGTTCCCCCGCACCAGTCGAAGCAGGCCGCCCCGGTTTCCCGGAGGTGGCCTGTTTCGGGTTGTGGGCGGTGGGTTGTCGGTCGTGGGAACAGCTTTTCCTACAGCCCACAACCCACAACCTACACTCCCTTCTTCACGTCCAGCGCGGCCAGTACGAACCCGGCGATCATGAGCGCGCCGCCGATGGGCGTGACCGCGCCGAGCACCTTCACGCCGGTCAGGGCCAGCACGTACAGACTGCCGCTGAAGATGACGGCCCCGGCGAGCAGGAAGCCGGGCGCGCGGCGCTGCGCGGGCTGGGTGCCCAGCGCGAGCAACGCCAGCGCGGCGTACATCTGGTAGCGGGCGCCGGTCTCGAAGTTGGCGAGCATCGCGGCGTCCAGGCGGGGTTTCAGGCCGTGCGCGGCGAAGGCGCCCAGCGCGACGGCCAGCGCGGCCAGGATCGCGCCGCTCTGTAATGTCCGGGAGGGGGTCATGGGGGCAGGGTAGCGGGTGGGGGGCGGGGTGGGTGTCCTGCCCCGCCCGGGGGGCTCCGGTGGGAATCCGGGGTCGCCTGTGGGGGGAACTGGGGGAGCCGGTGGGAATCGGTGGTAAATCGTGGTGGTGGCTGTTACACTCGCCGCATCAACCGAAATGCGTTCAGCTCGTGTTCACGGTTGACCGTGACCGCCCGTCCGGCCGCCCGTGGTGGTGGGACCGGGTGGGGAAGAAGGGGAGACGTTTGCCGTTTGGAGAGTACCCGTACACCATCGACGACAAGGGCCGCGTGGTCATGCCACCCGCGTTCCGTGACTTCGTGGAGGACGGCATGATCCTGACGCGCGGCATGGAGGGCTGCCTGTACGTGTTTCCGCTGTCCAGCTGGAAGCGCGTGGAGGAGCAACTCGAGGGCCTGCCGCTCACGGACGCCGAGTCACGCGCGTTCGTGCGTTTCTTCTATTCCGGCGCGAACAAGGCGCGGCTGGACAACCAGAGCCGCGTGTCCGTCCCGCAGACGCTGCGGGCCTTCGCGGGCCTGGACAGCGACGTGATCGTGGCTGGCGCCCCCGGACGCCTGGAACTCTGGAACCCGGCGCGCTGGGAGGCGGCGATCACGGCCGTGCAGGACCATCCCCCCAAACCTGAGCTTCTCACGAACTTCGTGGCGTGACCCCAATGACTGACCCTGATTTTCCCACTGACCCCCACGCGACCCTGATCGGGGAAGCGCCTGAATCCGACCTGACCCCCACCGACCTCACCCCCGAATCCGGGGAGATCCTCTTGCACGTGCCCGTCCTGGCTGCCGAGGTGCTGGAGATGCTCCAGCCCGCGCCCGGCAAGGTGTTCGTGGACGGCACGCTGGGCGGCGCCGGGCACACCGGGCTGCTGCTCGCGGCGGGCGCGACCGTGTATGGCATCGACCAGGACCCCTACGCCCTGAACCGCGCGCGCGCCGCGAACCCGCACGGCCTGACGGTGCTGGAAGGCAACTACCGCGACATGACTGCTCTACTGGCCGGGGTGGGCGTGACGCAGGTGGACGGCATCCTGCTCGACATCGGCGTGAGTTCGTTTCAGCTGGACGACACCGCGCGCGGCTTCTCGTACCACACCGAGGCGCCGCTGGACATGCGCATGAGCCAGTCCGGCGAGAGCGCCGCCGACGTGGTCAACGAGTACGACGCCGAGGAACTGGCGTCCATCATCTACGAGTACGGCGAGGACCGCCTGTCGCGCCGCATCGCCCGCGCCATCATCGCCGCGCGCGAGCAGGCGCCCATCGAGACGACCGTGCAACTCGCCGACATCGTCAAACGGGCGTACCCGGGGTTCTCGAAGGGCATCCACCCCGCCCGGCGCACCTTCCAGGCGCTGCGCATCCACGTGAACGACGAACTCGGCGCGCTGCGCGACGGCCTGGCCGCTGCCGAGACGCTGCTGGTCCCCGGCGGGCGGCTGGCGGTCATCAGCTTCCACTCGCTGGAAGACCGCATCGTCAAGCGCTTCCTGCTGGGCAGCGAGACCCTGGAGCCCCTCACGAAACGGCCCGTGATCGCAGGTGACGAGGAACAGGCCACCAACCCCCGCGCCCGCAGCGCCAAACTGCGCGGCGCGCAGCGGGTCGGCGCATGAAGCGCCGCGTGAACCTGCCGCGCCTGAACCTTCCACAGTGGCGCGGTGTCTCCGTGGGCCGGACTTGGCCGGACCTGGACCTGACGCTGCCCACCTGGCGTGCCCGGGCGGTGCGGTACCTGCTGATCTACGTGGCGCTGGTCGTGGCGCTCGTCAGCGTGCGGGCCTCGACCAGTGGTGTGAGGCCCGCCCTGCGTGAGGCGCAGGGGCGCGAGCAGGCGCTTGTCACGCAGCGGGACAACCTGATCCTGCAACTCGAGGCGCTCGAGACGCCGCAGCGGATCATCGAGTGGGCGCGCGGCAACAGCATGCGCCTGTACGCCGACGCGCCCAAGGACACCGCTGACATCCCCGCGATTCCCGCCGCGGCGCCCGCCCCCGTTCCCGCCCGCACCGTGGAGGTGACCACCCAGTGGAAGTGAAGATCCGCACCCGCTCGGCCCTGATGCGCCTGATCGCCCTGGCGATGTTCCTGACGCTGGTCTGGGCGTACGCGCAGCTGGAGTGGGGCGCCCCGCAGAGCGTCAAGCAGCGCGTCGTGCAGGCCCGCGGGTCGATCCTCTCCGCCGACGGGCGCGTGCTGGCGACCAGTGTGAACGGCAAGCGGGTGTACCCGCAGGGCACGCTGGCCGGGCAGCTGATCGGGATGATGGGCGCCACCGAGGGCCTCGAGGGTCTGGAGGCCGCGTACAACGGCGCGTTGACGTCCGGGCAGAACCTGAAGCTGACCCTGGATTCGCAGGTGCAGGCGGCGGCCGAGTCGGCCCTGGCCCGCGCGGTGCCCGACCATCAGGCGGAGTACGGTTCGGTGATGGTCCTCGAGACCCGCACGGGTCGCGTGCTGGCCGCCGCGACGTATCCGCCGTTCAACCCGAACGAGTGGCGGCAGTTCAGTCAGGAGCAGCGGCGCAACCGGCCGTTCATCGACCTGTTCGAGCCGGGTTCGACCGTGAAGGCGCTGGTGGTGGCCGCCGCGCTGAACGAGGGCCTGACCACCCCGAACACGCTGTACAGCACGCCCATGAGCCGCTTCGTGGGGGGGCGCTGGGGCAGCCGCATCGGGGACGCGGTCGCTCATCCGTCCACGCTGACCACGCAGGGCATCCTGCGCTACAGCAGCAACGTCGGCATGACGCACATCGTCGAGAAATTTGAGCCGAAGCGGATGCGGGAGTACCTGGCCAGCTACGGCTTCGGGCAGGAGGTGGCGTTGCCGGTCGTGCCGACGGGCCGCGGGTCGTTGCGTCCGCTGGCCGAGTGGGGTGATCTGGTGCGCGCCACGAACTCGTTCGGGCAGGGGATGAACGGCACGAACCTGCAACTGGTGGCGGCGTTCAACGTGCTGGCGAACGACGGGCAGTACGTGTCGCCGCGCCTGATCGAGAACGCGGGTGGCCTCGAGCGCCGCGAGGTGCTGCGGCCCGAGGTGGCGCGAACCACGCGGCAACTGCTGCTGAATGTGATCAACGAGGGTATTTTCGGGCAGGCCGGGATCAAGGGCTACGACCTGGCGGGGAAGACCGGCACGGCGCAGGTGGTCGTGGACGGGCGGTACTCCAGCACGGTCTACGACAGTGTGTTTGCAGGGTTCCTTCCGGCGGAGGCGCCGCGCGTGACGATCACGGTGATGGTGCACGGGGCGAAGCAGCGGCATCACGGGTCGCAGCTGGCCGCGCCGATCTTCCGGGAGATTTCAGCGCAGGTGCTGTCGTCATGGGGGGCCGCGCCACACGCCCAGAATGAACCATGAGTACAGAATGAGAAGTGATGTGGAGCTGGCCTGCGGGTCAGCTCTTCTTGTTGGTGGACTCATGCGTTCTCAGGTCCGGCAGGTGACGTGGGTTGCAATTTCCGGGCAGTTGGGGAGAGGTTCCGTCCAGCCGGGACCCCTTTTCTGTCTGGAACAGACGTATACAATGAGAAACTAAATGAGAGAATTAGAACATATCTCATTTTAGGAAATGCTGTCTGTAAGTTGTATTTCAACTATTTTTGACTGGGTATAGAATAAATTGATATTTATAATGAGTTCACAAAAGTGAATATCTTAAAAAACTCCCATATTGACCCCGTACGCTCATCCCCAGGTCAGGTGAATCCTTCATTCCCTGCCTCCGAATGTCCCCACCAACAGGGACCGCATCACAACCCCCACCTCACCAGAGCCAGGCACGAGCACCGACGTGCCTGACAGGAGCGTTCATGTTTCAAGCCCCCATCCGCCGACTGCAAGCCCTGATCGTGGCCCTTGTCGGCTTCACCGGCGCCGCCGCACAGACCGCCACCCCGGCCCTCCCGGCCAGCACGGTCGCCACCGACGCCGTCCGGGACGCCCTCGCCCAGACCGCCCCCAGCCAGAACAGCGCCCAGCAGGCCGCGCAGAACCGCGCCGCGGGCGTCGCCGCGACACAGGCCAGCGACACCGTCGCCTACACCCCCATCCGCGGCAAGAGCGTCATCGCGCGCAGCACCGCCTACAACAGCACCCCCGGTCAGACCGACGCCACGCCGTTCATCACCGCGACCGGCACCCGCACCCGCCCCGGCGTGATCGCGCTGTCCCGCGACCTCCTGCGCATCTTCCCCTACGGCACCCGCGTGATCATCGAGGACCTGAGCGGCAAGTACAACGGCATGCTCAAGAACCGCGTGTTCATCGTGGAGGACACCATGGCCGCCCGCAAGACCAACTCCGTGGACCTCTGGATGCCCACCCGCAGCGAGGCCCTGAACTGGGGCGCCCGGCAGATCCGCATCACCGCCGTCCGCTGACCCCGCACACCCCCTGACCGCCGCCCCCACCCCGGGAGCGGCGGTTTCCTGTGCCGTCCCACGCTGCTCCAGTTCACGCCGCGCAGCGGGTGCTATTCTCCGCTGTCATGACTGCCCCTGACCGGACGCTCGCCTGGACGCTGGCCCGCGCGCACCTGCGCCGCCGCCGCACCCAGAACGTCCTGACCATCCTGGGCATCGCCGTGGGCGTCATGGCGCTGATCGCCGCGCTGAGCCTCACCAACGGCTTCACCCGCGCACTGATCAGCGCCACCCTGCGCGCCAGCCCGCACCTGAGCGTCACCGCCTACACGCCCAGCGGCCCCAGCCCGGACCTGGAACAGGCCATCCGCTCTGATGGGCGCGTGCAAGCCTTCACGCCCTTCCTGGCCGACAAGGGCCTCCTGACCCGCCCCGCCAGCGACGGGCGGGCCGCCGGGGTGGACTTCACCACCCTGTTCGGCGTGACCCGCGACGCCGCGCGGGTGCTGGACCTGCCCCCCGAGGAACGCCTGACCCTGGGCACCCTGAAAGACGGCGAGGTCATGCTGGGCGCCGCCCTGGCCCGCAGCGTCGGCGCCTTCAGTGGCGAGGAGGTTCGCCTGCTGAACAGCAGCCAGCGCCGCACCACCCTGAAGATCCGGGGCGTGTTCCAGACCGGCAACTACCTGATCGATTCCGCGTACGCCTTCACCAACCTGAAGACGCTGCAACAGCTTCAGGGCACCACGACCATCACCGGGTACCAGCTGCGCCTGCACAACCCGGACCTCGCGCCCAGGGTCGGGGACGACCTGACCCGCACCCGCGCGTACTCTGCACTGCCCTGGCAGAGCCTGTACGGCACGCTACTCGACCAGCTGGCCCTGCAGAAGCGGGTCATCGCGTTCGTGGTCCTGCTGATCGTGGTCGTCGCCGCGTTCGGTATCGCCAACGTCCTGACGCTGGCCGTGTTCGAGAAGACCCAGGAGATTGCCATCCTGCGCGCCATCGGCGCCACCCGCACCCTGATCACCCGCGTGTTCCTGATCGAGGGCCTGATCCTAGGCTTTGGGGGCCTGCTGCTGGGCAACGTCCTGGGACTGGCCATCAGCGCCTACTTCACGGTGCGGCCATTCACCCTGCCCGGCGACCTGTACTTCATCACCACCCTGCCCGTCGAGGTGAAACTCACCGACATCCTCGCCGTGAACGCCATCGGCCTGACCACCACCCTGCTCGCGGCCCTGATCCCCGCCCGGCGCGCCGCGAGCGTAGAGCCCGGCCGGATCATCCGCTGAGCCGCGGAGCCACCGGGCAGACCATCCGCTGAACCGCGTCCCCGCCCACCACCCCCGGCCCTCCCGGGGCCTAGCATGCAGGGCATGGCGTACGACCCCCGCATCGGCTACGACTCCACCCGCAAACTCACCGACGGCGATGTCCTCCAGGCCAAGCCCGACGGCTGGTGGGGCGACTCCGGGAAGCTCTACCGCGACTATTCCTTCCAGAACTTCATGGAGGGCGTGAACTTCGCCGTGCGCGTCGCGCAGCAGGCCGAGGAACGCGGCCACCACCCGGACATCCACATCCACTACCACTACGTCCGCGTGAACTACTACACCCACGACGCGGGCGGCGTCACCCAGCTCGACCTGGACGCCGCGCGCGCCCTGGACGCCCTGCTCGCCGGGGATACCCAGGGCAGAGACGAGCAGGCTTGAAGCTCCGCATTCCCGACGCGGACGTCCTGTGGGCGGACCTGCCCGACACGCGCCGCCACGAGCGGACCGTCACCGTGCAGCCCGGCGACCTGGACGACCTGCACCACGTGAACAACACCGTGTACCTCGCGTGGTGCGAGCAGGTCGCCCGCGAACACGCCCTGCGCCTGGGCATGGGCACCGACGCCCTGACCGCGCTGGGCGCCGTGCCCGTCGCGCGGCAGCACATCATCACCTACCACCGCCCCGCCCTGCTGGGTGATCAGGTGCGGGTCCGCACCGCGCTGACCCTGCACGCCGGGGTCCGCAGCGTCCGCGCCTACGCCCTGGACCGCGTGAACCCCGGCGACCCCGAGGGCGGCGTGCGCCTCGCCGAGTGCCAGACCGAATGGGTCTGGGTGGACCCGCAGTCGGGACGGCCCAAACGCGCCCCGGCGCCGGTCAGCGCCGCCTTCGGCTTCGACGGCTGACCGGCGACCTCCCTGCGCTTACAGCGTTCCGGCCCGCAGCAGGATCGCGCGGGCCGGCGCGCCGTCCACCTCGGCCAGCGGCAGGGGCAGGCACACCAGATCGAACTCGCCGTCCGGGACGCCCTCCAGATTCAGGCTCTCCAGGATGAACACTCCCGCGTCCCGGCACGCGGCGTGCCCCGGCAGGTCCTTGCTCGTCAGGGCGTCCACGCTGGGGCAGTCCGTGCCGATCAGCCGCACGCCGCGCCGCGCCGCGTCCCGCACGAAGGCCGGGGAGAGGGCCGGGAACTCCTCCGGGAAGGCCGCCCAGTGCGCGGGCTGCCCGGTCCGCAGCAGCAGCCGCGGCGCGAGGGTCTCCGGCAGCCCGTCCAGCGCGTCCGCCTGAATCGCACCGTCCCGCGCCGTCACGCCTAGCACCCGGCAGCGGCCCACGTACACCTCCAGCGGCACGTCCTGCAACTTCACCCCGGCGTCGTCGTAATGCCATGGGGCGTCCACGTGCGTCCCGGTGTGCGTGCTCGTGCACAGCTCGCCGGTGTTCACGCTGTCGCCCGCCGCGATCCGCGCCCCGGAATTCACCCGGTACGGCGCGTCCCCCGGCCAGTTCGGGTGACCGGGCGTGAGGAGGCGGGAGATGTCGTGCGGGAAGGTCAGCATGCTCCAGGGTACCTGCCCGCCGCTTGTTTCATGCGCCCCTCATCCCCGACAATGCATGCATGACCCTGCGGACACTCGGCGCCCTGTCCGTGGAGGGCGTCACCTTCCGGCGCGAGAAGGTGCTGCTGCTCCTCGCGTACCTGTGCCTGGAAGGCCCGCAGCCCCGCAGGCGCCTGGCCGAACTGTTCTGGCCCGACGCGACCAACCCCATGAACTCCCTGGCGCAGCACCTCGTGCACCTGCGCGGCCTGCCCGGCGCCCTGGCGGAGGACGGCCAGCGGGTCGCGGCCGCCATGCCCTGCGACGCCGCCACGCTGCGTGACCTCGTCCGCCGGGGCCGCCACGAGGACGCCGCCGCGCTGTACGCCGGGCCGTTCATGGACGCCCTGACCATCCCCCTGGGCGCCGACCTGGAAGAATGGGTGTTCGACACCCGCGACGCCGTCGCGCAGGACGCCCGCGCCGCCCTGATGACCCTCGGCGCGCAGGCCGCCGCGCACGGCCACGGCCCCCGCGCCGGGGAACTCGCCGCCCGCGCCCTGACCCTGGACGGCGCCCCGCCCCCCGACGAACTCGACCTGCCCAGACTGCACCACCTCCTGAGCCTCGCCGGGCACCCGCTGGCCGCGCAGGTCGAACGGGACGCCCGCAGCCTCGGCCTGAACCTGACCGCCGCGCCCACCCCCATCAGCGCCCCCTTCGCCGGACGGGAAGCCGAACTGGCCGCCCTGAATACCCTGACCCCGGGCCAGACCGCCTGGATCAGCGGGCACGCCGGGATGGGCAAGACCGCTCTGCTCGAGGCCCTGGCCCGCAGCGGCGGCTGGACGGTCCTCGCGGGTCGCGCCGAACCCCCCTACGCCACCCTGAGCCCCCTGACCGCCGCGCCCCCCACCCACCCGCAGGCCGCGCACGCCGCGCTGCGCGACCCGCATCTGCGCGTCGCCATCGACAGCTGGGACGCCGCCGACCCCGCCACGCAGGCCGCCCTGACCCACGCCGCCGCCGCGCGCCCCGGCGCCGTCATCGTCATCACGTCCCGCCACCACCCGCCCTTCGACGTGGACCTGCACCTGAACCTCGGCCCCCTGCCCCCAGGCGACCTGCGCGCCCACCCGGAGGTGCACGCCCGCACCGACGGGCACCCCGTCCTCGTCGGGCACGCCCTGCGCGGCCAGCCGCTCGACCTGCGCCTCGGCGCCCGCGTCCGCGCCTACCCCGACCCCGTGCGCGACACCTTCCTGCTCCTCGCCCTGCAGGACCAGCCCAACCTGCGCGCCACCCGCGCCGCGCTGAACCAGGACGCCGCCACCTTCGCCCGCACCCTGGCCTACCTGACCACCGAGGGCCTGACCAGCGAGACCGGCCGCGTGTACGCCGCCGCCACCACCCGCGAGCACCTGAACCAGATCCACGTGCACGCCGCGCTGCTGCACCTGCGCCTCGCCCGCGCGCTGCCCGAGGACACCGCCTGGCCCCACTACGACCGCAGCCGCGACCTCTGGGAAGACCCCGACGAGACCCGCGCCGCCCACGCCGCCCGCCACCACGCCCACACCCACCTCAAACGCGGCTACCCCGGACAGGCCGCCGCACTCCTCGACACCCTGAGTCACCTGCCCACCCTGGCCGTCCCACACGCCTGGGCGCTGATCGGCGTGGGCCGCTACCAGGACGCCCTGACCCGCCTGAACACCCTCAGCGCCCACGACCAGCAGGTCAGCGACGCGCTGGCCGCCCGCGCCGTCACCCTGATCCGCCTGGGCCGCACCGACGAAGCCGTCACCCTCGCCGAGCAGATCAGCGGCAGCGGACCCGACGCCGCCCACGCCGCCAGCGTCCGCGCCCACGCCGCCCGCATCCGCGAACAGTGGGACGCCGCCCGCCGCCACGCCCAGATCGCCGCCGACCTCTGGAACCTCCACGGCGACGACGAGGCGCACCTGACCGAACTGGGCATGGTCGCCCGCGCCCAGGTCGGCCTGGGATCGGAGCCGCAGGTGGCCTTCAAGGAGGTCCTGCGCCGGTCCCAGGACCTCCCCAGCGTGCACGGCATGATCCTCGTCAACTACGCTTCGCTGCTCGGGCAGTCCGGCGACATGCCAGGAGCGCGCGCAGCACTTGCGAGCGCACTGGAACCCCTGGCCGCCGCAGGAGATCAGCAGGGGCTGGCGCACGTTCACAGCAACATCGGGGTGAGTTGCCACCTCAGCGGAGAGCTGGCGCAGGCCGCTGCGCACTACCGTCAGGCGCTGCAGCTCTTGAAAGGAAGCGGGAACGTTCGATTGCTCGGAGCCACCCTGAGCAACCTCAGCGAAATCGACGGCGACCTGTCCGCGTTCGGGGACGCCCTCACCCTCCTGGAACAGGCCGGGCAGGTCGACCTGGTGCAGCAGATCCGTCACAACGCACGGATGGTGAGCGCGTCCTGATCATGGCCCGGTCACGACCCACCTGACATGCTGCGCCCCGGAGGGACACCCATGATCCGAACCGCATTCCGAACCCGTCTGCCTGCCCTGCTCCCACTGCTGCTGCTGGGCGCCGCCCACGCCCAGCTCAGCGCGCCCGCCACAGTCGCCCGCACTGCCGGTGTGTACCCGGCCGCCGCCGCACCCGGCGAGACCGCCTGGATCTTCGGGCTGAGCGGCGTCCCCGCCGAGGGGAGACTGAACGTCGGCGGTCAGACGACCGAGTACCGCCTCGACCGCCCCAGCGGCTGGCTGGCCTTCCAGGTACCCCCGGCGGCCGCCGGGGGACCACAGACCCTCACACTGCGCGGCGCCCCACAGACCCTGCGGCTGAACGTCCTGACCCTGCCCCCCGGTACCGACGCCCTGGTGTACGTCCGGCCTGACGCCGCGAAGACCGTGCAGGCCGAGTACACCCGCCGCCTCCAGGCCCTGACCGAGACCTGCGCCAAGAGCTGCCCGGCAGAGGTGCAGTCGGTACTCAAACGCCTGAGTGCCCAGCCGGCCCCCGCACTGGCGCCCCTCACGGCCCCCGTGAAGGGTCAGGGCGTCACGCCGGGACTGGCGGCGCGGGCCGCCGTGACCCCCGCAGTCCGTGCCCCCCTGATCAACCTGAACACGCTGAAAGCCACGAACCTCACCGGGCTCCTGAACCCGGTTGCCCGTCCGCCCGCCGCGCCCGCCGACTCCATCTGCTCGGCGCTGGCGGGGACCGTCCCGACAGCCGGACTGCCGCTGGGGCAGGTGCTCACGCTGCTGGAGCTGATCTTCGCCGGAGACCTGCAGACCGACCCGACGTGGGTGGGCTATCCCACCCAGAGCGACGCACCGTACCAGAACGAAAAGCCCATCACGGTCCTGCAGAAGGTCCTGCAGGTCAGGGCCGCGTCGGGCAAGGGGACGACCATCCACATTCTCGACACGTCCACGGCCACCGGCGACTCCTTCGTGATGGACGGCGACATCAACTACTACAACCAGCTGTACGGCAACCGCCCCTACCACGGGCGCGCTGTCGGGGAGATCGCGCGGGCGGTCGCGCCCGGCGCGCAGCTGAACTACCGGCAGGTCTGCGACAAGGACGACACCTGCTCCACCCTGAAGACCGTGCAGGCCCTGTGCGCCGTCGCCGCCGACGCCCGGCGCGGCGGGCGGCACGTCGTGAACCTCAGCCTGGGCGGCCCGAACCCCACGCGCGGCCTGGAACTCGCGCTGCGCGAGGTGACGGCCCTGGGTGTGCCCGTCGCCGCCAGTTACGGCAACCGCGACGACTGCGCCGGGCTGGTCGCCGGGGACCGCTGCAACCACTACCCCGCCGACTGGACCCGGTCCTTCGAGTTCGGCCCGGCCGTCAATCTGGCGTCGCGCAGCCTGCGGCCCACCATGCTGTTCAGTGTCGCCGGGTGGGACATTGCCGGTGGGCAGCTGGCGACGTATAACCGCGGGGTGGGGAACCCCGGCGTGCTGACCGAGGCGCCCAGCGTGCAGGCCCCCGGTGAATTCTGGCTGGGTGGGTACCCGTACTTCGGGACCAGTTTCGCCGCGCCGGTCGTGAGCGGCCTCCTGGCCAGCTGGATGAGCTGCCAGCCCGGCGTGCCGCTGCTGCCGCTGATCACCACGCCCGGGCAGGCGCCCATCGCGGCCAGCGTCGTGAACGCCTGCCCCTGATTCAGGCAACTGAAAAGCCCCGCTCCTCCGGAGGGAGAGCGGGGCTCTGATCTGGAAGAGTGGCGGGGTTACACGCTGATTTCAGCGAAGCGCGCGTTTTCCTGGATGAAGGTCTTGCGGGGGGCGACGTCGCTGCCCATGAGGTTCTCGAAGACTTCGTTGGCAACGATGAGGTCCTCGATGCCCACGCGTTTCAGGGCGCGGGTTTCGGGGTTCATGGTGGTGTCCCACAGCTGGTCGGCGTTCATCTCGCCCAGACCCTTGAAGCGCTGGATGTCGTACTTCTTGCCTTCCTTGTTGGCGCGGGCGACGTGTTCCTTGAGGTCTTCGTTGGTGTAGAGGTACGTGCCTTTCTTTTCGCGGCCGATCATGATGCGGTACAGCGGGGGCTGCGCGATGTACAGGTACCCGGCTTCGACGACGGGGCGCATGTAGCGGTAGAAGAAGGTCAGCAGCAGGGTAGCGATGTGGCCGCCGTCCATGTCGGCATCGGTCATGATGATGATCTTGTGGTAGCGCAGGTTCGACAGGTCGAAGTGCATGCGGTCGCCCGTGCCCTCGACGCCGGCGCCGATCGCGCCGATCAGCGCGCGGATCTCGGCGTTCTTGAGGATCTTGTTCAGTTCGGCTTTTTCGACGTTGAGGATCTTGCCGCGCAGGGGGAGGATCGCCTGGAAACGGCGTTCGCGTCCGCCCTTGGCGCTGCCGCCTGCACTGATCCCTTCCACGATGAACAGTTCGCTTTCAGCGGGGTCCTGCGAGGAGCAATCGGCGAGTTTGCCGGGCAGGTCGTCGTTCTCCAGCGGGTTGCTGCGCCGGACGATGTCGCGGGCCTTGCGGGCGGCCTCGCGGGCGCGGGCGGCCTCGGCGGCCTTCTCGACGATGGTCTTGCCGACTTTGGGGTTCTCCTCGAGGAACTCGGCGAATTTCTCGCCGACGACGGCGTTCACGGCGGTCTGCGCCTCGCTGTTCAGCAGCTTGACCTTCGCCTGGGATTCGAACTGCGGGTCTTCCACCTCGACGCTGACGACGCAGTAGATCCCTTCGAGGAGGTCGTCGCCGCTGGGGGTGGGGTTGCCGTTCTTGATGAGGTTCTTGGAGGCGGCGTACTTGTTCAGGATGCGGGTGTACGCGGTCTTGAAGCCGGTCAGGGGGGTGCCGCCGTCGCGGGTGCGGATCATGTTCGCGTACGTCAGGATGTTGTCGCTGGCGTAGGTGTTCGCGTGGATGAACGCGACCTTGACGTTCACGCCGCTGTGCTGGCCGGTCATGACGATGGGCTGGTCGTACAGGAGTTTGGTGTCGTCGGTGACCAGGGCGCGGGCGAAGTTGGCGATGCCGCCCTTCTCGTGGAAGGTTTCTTCCTTGATCTGCCCGGCGTGCAGGTCCACGCGTTCATCGCGGATGACGATCTTCAGGCCCGTCAGGTACGCCAGTTCGCGCAGGCGGTTGCGGATGCGGTCGTAGTTGAACTGGTTGTCGAACTCCTTGAAGATGCTGGGGTCCGGGTGGAAGCTGACGCTGGTGGCCCAGGTGACGTCCTTGGGCGTGGGGCCCTCGTCGCGCAGGGGTTTGACGAGGATGCCCTTCTCGAAGCGCACGTTGTGCAGGTGACCGTGCTTGTTGACGGTGACGTCCAGGTACAGGCTCAGGGCGTTCACCACGGTGCTGCCGACACCGTGCAGGCCGCCGGAGACCTTGTAGGCGCCCTGGCCGAATTTGCCCCCGGCGTGGAGTTCGCTGAAGATGACTTCGATGGCGGGGCGGCCCTTGCTCTGCATGATGTCGATGGGGATGCCGCGGCCGTTGTCGGTGACGGTGGCGGCGCCGTCGGCGTGCAGGATGACGTGGATCTCGGTGGCGAAGTTGGCGAGGCCCTCGTCGATGCCGTTGTCGATGATCTCGGTCAGGAGCTGGTGGTAGCCGTCGATGCCGGTGCCGCCCTGCACGTACATGCCGGGGCGTTTGCGCACGGCGTCCATGCCCTCAAGGACGCTGATGTCGGCGGCGGTGTATTCGGCGCTGGGGCCGGCGGTGGCGTTGATGTCCTGTACGGTGTCGTCGGTCTGGGTCATGTCACTCCTGGGGCGCGCCCGGCGAGTGGGCCGGGCGGCGCGTGTGGGTGGGGGAGAGGTGGTGAGGCGCGCTGGGCGCACCTTCGGTGTCTGTCCAGTATACTACCAGGGTTGAAAACGGTCAAATATTTTACGCAAATACCATAATACTCGACTGTGTATCTCCGTGGGCATAAATCGGTAAAAACAGCGTTCGATACGCACAAAACAGCCCACGCCCCGCCGCACGCCCCGGCGCCCCGCCTCCTGACCGGGCGTCAGGCGTCACAATAGGAACCCGATGTCCCGCGCCGTCACTCTGTCCCTCCTGCTGCTGGGGTCCGCTGCGGCCGCGCAGGACGCCCCGTGCTCGCTTCCGTCCGGTGAGCTGCCCACCCGCACCCGCGTGGTCTTCGTGCTGGATACCAGCGGCAGCATGCGCGGGATCGGGGACGGCCGGGCCGACATCTTCGCGCGGGTCAGGGGGCAGTTGAACGCCTTCGTGCGCGCCGCGCAGCCTGACCGGGTGGACCTGATCACCTTCGATTCGGGCCTGCGGTCCCGGCGCACCTTCGACGCCCCGGCCGGGAGCGGCGCGTGGAACGCCGCGCTGGGCACCCTGAAGGCGGACGGCAGCAACACGTTCCTGTACCGCAGCGTCCGCGACGCGCTGCGCCCCCTGACTGCGCAAGGCGGCGAGGTCACGCAGGTGTTCGTCCTGACCGACGGGATCGACAACGACACGCGCGAGGCCGGAAAGACCGTGACTGCCACGGATGCCCTGAACGCCTGGACCGGCCGTGGGCCGCTGGACCGCCTCACGTACGTTGCGCTGGGTACCGACATCCCTGCCGAGGCGCGCGCCGCCCTGAGCGGCAGCAGCTACGCCAGCGGCCTGACGGTGCCCGTGAACCTCGTGCCGGACCTGGCGGGCGCGGGTCTGGAGGGCGGCCTGCGCCGCGTGACCGGCGACACGCTGCCCGCCCCGTTCCCGGACGGCACCGCCGTGACGCTGGCGACCGGGGCGTCCGGCCTCTCCCTGGCGGCGCCCACCGTGCAGGGGACCGAGGTGCGCCTGACCGTCCCGGCCGGACTGCGGCCCGGCACGCCCGCGCTGCTGTGCGCGCCGCCTGTCGCGGCGGCCGGGTGGATCGCGCCGAGGGAGCGGCAGGTGCTGCTGCGCCTGACCGGCCAGCCGCTGTCGTGGCTGAATCCGGGCGCGGACCTCGCCCTGCGCGGCGGGGAGGACGTCGTGCTGCGTCTGCGGGCCGCGCCCGGCGTGACCACCGCCCGCATCCGGCTGGGCCCCCTGCCCGCCGGGGTGACGGGCCGCGTGGACGCCCCCGCCGGATCGCGGGACTTCACGGTCACGTTGCGCGCCACCCGCCCGCAGCCAGACCTGACCGTCACGCCGACCCTCCTGCTGCCGGAGGTGGGGACCACGGCGCTGCCCACCCTGCGCGGGCAGGCGGGCGGCCGCACGCTGAGTACCCCGGCGATCCCCCCCACGCCCGGTGCCCCGGCTCCGACGGCGTCCCCGGCGGGACGCTGGGCGTGGCTGGCGCTGCTGCCCCTGCTCGCCCTCGGGGCCTGGGCCGCCCTGCGGCGCCGCGCCGCCCCGGCCCCCGCGCCGCGCGCCGCGCCCGCCCGCCCGTTCCTGCCCGGCGTGGAGGGCATCGAGTACCGCGAGGACCGCACCCTGCACCTCGTGACCGCCGACGGGGAGGTCGCGGGCGTGCCCACGCCGCTGGGCGGGCCCTTCGACCTGGGGCAGCTGAGCCGCGTGCCGCACCTGAGCGGCCTGCGCGCCGAGCAGCACCGCGACGGCCTCAAACTCCTGCGCCTCCCGCCGGACCTGGACGTCAGCCAGGGCGCGCGGCTGCTCCAGGCGGGGGACATCGTGCGGCCCGGCACCCTGATCGGCGTGGCCGTGGCCCGGCAGGTACGCGCCCCCCGCCTGGAACTGGGAGAACTGGCCGGACTGGGCCTGCCCCTCGCGCTGCACGTCACAGGTCCCAGCGTGCAGGTGCGCGGCCCGTACGGCGCGCACGTCCTGCGCATCACGGCGCCCGTCACGGACCTGGGCGGGGCGCTGCGGGCCCCGGCCCTGGACGGCCTGCGCGTGACCCTGAGCGGCCACACCCTGCTGCTGCTGGGAACGCCCGCCGGGGTGCAGCTGCGCGCCGCCGGGGACAGCCAGCCGCTGCGGGACAGCCAGCCGCTCCCGGCGCACGCGCTGCTGGACTTCCTGCCGCCCGGGCCCGGCGCGTGAGCACCCCGCAAATGCTCTAGAGTGACCCGCCGCAAGGAGGCCCCCCGCTGTGCCCGTCACCCGCCTGGAAATCTGCACCGAACACCTGAGCATCGACCAACGAGAAGACCTGCTGGACGCCGTCTGGGCGGCCCTGCGCATCAGCCCCGGCATGGTCACGGCCGACGGCAACGTGGAACTGAGTCTCTCGCACTGCGGACCTGCCGTGGCCCCCGAGGACGCCCCCCTGGTCCGGGTCGGCGAGGTCGAATACCGCAACGTCACCCCCGAGCGCCTCGTGACCCTGATGAAACGCTGGAGCCGCTGACCCGCCGACGCAAAGCGGGGGCCGCGCCAGAACTGTCCTAGCGCGGCCCCCGCTGACTGCGCTGCGTGTTACCGCTCGGGCGGCCGCAGGCCCTGCGCGCCCCGCAGGCTCAGCAGCGCCGCCTCCAGGGTGCTGTCGCGGCCCGCGGTCGTCAGCAGGTCGAGATCGGTGGGTGCCGTGACGTCCGGCGTGATCCGTTCGGGCAGGGGCGCGCCGTCCGGTCCGAAGGCCCGCAGGATCGTGACCGACACCACCCCGCCGTCCGGGAGGGGCATGAAGTTCACGCCGCTGTTCTGCACGCCCTTGGTCGCCTCGCCCACCGCGAGCGCCCCGGCGCGCTGCGCGTAGAACGTGAAGACCTCCGCGCAGGAGGCCGTATTCGGCCCGACCAGCAGCGCCGTCGGCCCGGCCCACAGTGGCGCGGGTGGTGGCCCCGGCGGGCGACGCGGGGCGTTCATGGAGACCAGTTGCCCGTCGGCGCCCCGGTACACGCTGCCGCTGCCCCCGCGCGACTGCGCGCGGTACTCGACGGGTGTGAACACGCTGGCCGCCGCCACGCACTGCGCGAGGCTCCCGCCCCCGTTGAAGCGCAGGTCCACGACCAGCGCCTGCGCGCCGCCCGCGCGGGCCTCCTGCACCCGCTTGACGAATAGCGCCGCCGCGTCGGCCGGCAGGAACGTCGGGTAGCGGATCAGCGCCGTGCGGTTCTCTGGCCCCACCCAGGTCAGCGTGGGTTCATCGCGGGCCTGCAACTCGGCGCTGCCCAGCGTCAGGGCCAGGTCCGGGCTGCCCGCGCGGCGCACCGTCACCTGGATGGGCTGCGCGGCGCGTTCCAGCCGCACGAATTCCTTCGGGCCGACCGGGGCGTCCTCCCCGCCGCGTTTCCCGGCGGCCTCGCCCTGCACGGTGGTGATCAGGTCGAACTCGCGCAGCCCCGCCCCCTCGGCCGGACTGCCGGGCGTGACCCCGGCGACGAGCAGGCCGCCCTCGACCCGCACGACCCGCGCGCCCGTGCGCGGCACCGCGAGGTTCAGCTGCTGCTCTCGCAGGCGCTCGGCGCCCTCGGCGTCACGGACGTTCGTGTGTGCGTCCCCGAACGCCTTGAACAGGTCGCCCAGCACCGCGCGGCCGGTGTCGAACGGGCAGGCGTCACCTTCGGGCGCGCAGCGCTGCGCGAGGGTGTCCGCGTACTGCCGCGTCAGGTCCGTCAGGTCGGCGGTCGCCCAGCCATAGTAGTTGCGCTGTACCTGACGGGTCGCCGCGTCGAAGAGGTCGGTGGCGGGACTGCCGTGCGCGGCAGGGGAGAGCAGCAGGGCCACGCCCAGGCCCAGCAGGCGAACGCGGAGATTGTGAGGCACGCCTGAAGCTACGGCAAAGGCCCGGCCACGTCCGGTGCGTGGGTCACCATCCCCCTTCATGAAGTGGGGGCCGCCCCCCAGCTGAATGTTACAGACGCGCGCTGGCCTTCATCCCGGTCAGGTCCAGGGTATCCCCGAAGACACTCTGCCCGTCACTGAAGCGCATCCCGAAGAACCCGTGCCCGGCCTTCGCAGCCGCGTCCAGCGCCGCGCCGCCCAGCGTGAACGCCACGCCCTGCCCGGCAGTCAGGTTCAGCTGCCCGATGGCCTGCGCCGCCTCGCCCGGGGCGTCGCACACCACCATGCCCGGCGCGGTGGGCGACGCTGCGTACTTCGTGCAGGTCGCGGGCAGCGTCGTCAGGTCGGTCCGCACGTACATGTCCACCGTGCGCAGCGTGCCCAGACCGCCCGTGCGGTACGTGGCCGTGCCGCGCACCGTGACTTGTTGCAGGGCCGCCGGAACGCTGCTGCCAGCCAGACTGTCCCGTTGCAGGTATACGACCTTCCCGCTCAGCGCGCCGCTGGACGGCAGGTCCAGGCGGGAATCCTGCACGTCCACGCTGGGCGTGGGAATCAGGCCGCACCCGGCGATCAGGGTGCAGGACAGCAGGGCAAGCAGGGAACGGGCAGAGCGGGGCATCACGCCGGGCAGTATGGCCCGACCTGCCGCGCCGGAGGGTGAGGGGAAGTGCCGGGCAGCGTTCATGCGCTGGCGGGCCTCTGGTACCCTGCCCTGATGAAGAAGTCTCCCACCGTGACCCTGCAACCCCAGGCGGTGCGCCGCATCGCGGGCCGCTACCCCTTCGGCCACAGCGGTGACATCGCCCGCGCCGACGACGGCATCCAGCCCGGCGAGGTCGTGAACGTCAAGGGCCCGGACTCCGGGAAGGTCATCGCGCGCGGGTACTTCAACCCACAGGGAGGGACCCCCCTGCGCCTCCTGACCTGGACGGACGAGGACATCGACCTGAAGTTCTACCGCGCCCGCGTGAAGGCCGCCCTGGCCCGCCGCGCCGGACGAATCGTGAACACCGACGCCATGCGCGTCCTGCACGCCGAGGCCGACGGGATGCCCGGCGTGATCGCCGACCAGTTCGCGGGGACGCTGGGCGTCCAGCTGCGCAACGCGGGTGTCGAGCGACACCGCGACCTGATCGTCAGGGCCCTGCGCGAGGAAACCGGCGCCGAGAGCGCCTACGAGCGCAGCGATACCGGCGAGCGCCGCAAGGAGGGCCTGGACCTCGTGACCGGCACCCTCTGGGGTGACGTGCCGGGGCGCGTGGAGTTCTTCGAGGACGACCTGAAGCTGCACTTCAACCCGATGGACGCGCAGAAGACCGGGTTCTTCCTCGACCAGCGTGACAACCGCCGCCTGATGCGCACGTTCGTGCAGCCCGGCGCGGGCTTCCTGGACGTGTACTCGTACACCGGTGGCTTCAGCCTGCACGCCGCGAAAGCGGGCGCGAAGGCCGTCGCCATCGACAAGGACAGCGTCGCGCTGGGCGCGCTGGAGGGCGCGGCGCGCGGCAACGCCCTTCAGGTCGGCGTGCGCTGGGGCGACGCCATCGAACAGCTCGACGCCCTCGTCAAGGAAAAACGGACCTTCGGCGCGATCGTCCTCGACCCGCCCACCCTCGCCAAGCGGCGCGACGACGTGCCCCGCACCAAACGCATCTTCACCGACGGCGCCGCCCGCGCCCTGCGGATGCTCGACAGCGGGGGGTACCTGCTGATCAGCACCTGCGCGCACTACATCCGCGTGGACGACCTGCTCGACGCCGCCCGCGTGGCCGCCGCCGAGGCCAACACCGACGCGGAAGTGCTGGACGTCACCTACCAGCCCGCCGATCACCCGCACCTCCTGAGCGTCCCCGAGAGCCTGTACCTCAAGAGCATCCTGCTGCGCAGAGCCTGACGTGAAGAGGTAGGCCATTGTGCAGGCGCGTCACGGGGGAACGCACCCGCACAATCGGCCTGACATGACCACCACCGATGCGCCCACCGCTGCCCTGATCCTGCGCCCGGCCACGGAGTTCACCGTGCTGACCCTGTCCACCCTGATGGCCGGCGCGTTCGAGGGGTACGTCGTGACCATCCCCGACGATCCGGCCGCGTTCGCTGCGCGCGTGCGGGCCGAGCAGATCGACCTGCACGCCTCGCTGATTGCCTGTGTGGACGGAGAGCCGGTCGGGCTGGGCCTGATCGCCCGGCGGGGCGAGGACGCCCGACTGGCGGGGATGGGGGTCCGGAAGGCGTGGCGGGGCCAGGGGGTGGCCCGCGCGCTGCTGGACCGCCTGCTGGCCGACGCCCGCGCGCGCGGCGAGGCCCGCATGCACCTGGAAGTCATCGAGGGCAACGACCCCGCCATCCGCCTGTACGAGACTGCCGGATTCGTCCGTCGGGGCCGACTGGCCGGGTATGAGCGCCCGGCAGCACAGGCGCCGGAAGCGCAGCTCTCCGCCCTCGGGGAGGTGCCGCTGTCGGTGGCCGCGCGGACCCTGGCGCAGCACGCCGACGACGACCTGCCCTGGCAGCTGCACCCCGCCACCCTGACCGCCCTGACCCCACCCAACCGCGCCCTGACGTTGAACGACGCGACCGCCTGGGTCCTCGAGCAGCCCGGGGTGCTGGTGCTGCGCGCGATGCTCGTCCCGCCCGCCGCGCGGCGTCAGGGCCAGGGGCGCGCCCTGCTGGAAGCCCTGACCCGGGCCTTCCCGGACCACCGGATGATCGTCCCGGCCACCGTGCAGGAGCGTCAGGCGGACGGCTTCCTGACCACCTGCGGCTTCACGCAGACGACCCTGGCGCAGCTGGAGATGACCTGCCCCCTGAACTGAACCCCGCGGCTGGGCCGCACGACTTCTCCGCACTGCCGACCCTGAAGGAAAGGGCAGGACGGATGGTGGGCGAGCCTACCCTGCCACGCGGGTGGGCCGGGCAGGATCGGGTATGTCCGTCCGCCGAGTCCTGATGCTGAGCGTGCCGCTGACCGGCGTGGCGCTCGCCCACTACGCCGCGCCGCTCCCCCTGAGGGCCGTCGCGCCCGCGAAGGCCCAGTTCGGGCTGCCGTTCGCGGGGCCGCCGGGTCCGGACACCTGGATGCTGGGGCAGGGCTACGGGAACACGACCGGCGCGTACCGGCAGCGGCGCAGCACCTACGGGAACCTGCAGGGCATCCACGCGGGCCTGGATTTCAGCGCGCCGTGCGGGACGCCCGTGCGGGCCATCGGGGACGGTGTGGTGGCCGAGGTGGACGGCCCGCACGGCAGCCCGCCCCACAACGTGGTCGTGAATCATGCCGGGAACCTCTCCAGTCTGTACGGGCACCTGCGCGTGCGTGCCAGCGTGCGGGTGGGCCAGCGAGTCACGCGCGGGCAGGTCATCGGGGAAAGCGGGGACTCGCAGGGCACGTGCGTCAGTGCGCCGCACCTGCACCTGGAACTGCGGGACCGTTCGCACCAGCGCTTTCTGAACCCGCTGCCGTACATCGCGGCGGACTGGAACTCGCTGGCGCTGGCCGGGAGTTTCGGGCGGGGTTACGAGTACGACCTGGAACGTCCCCGGCGCTGGCAGACGCCGGACTCGCAGCCCGCCGCGCTGCGGGGCGGCCCGCTGCTCAACGAGTACCGCCAGCCCTGGCCGCCTGCTGCCGGGGGGGCGAGATGAGGCGCGCCCTGCTGACCCTGGCGGCGCTGCTGGGCGTGACGGCGGGCGCCGCTCCACTGCCCTCCCGCGCGGTGCTGAGTGGCGAGTGCTGCCCCGGCGCGGTCTGGACGCCAGATTCCCGCGCGCTGCTGTTCCTGGACGGCGCGCCCGCGCGGGCCACGACCGGCATCTACCAGGTGCCGGCGACCGGGGGCACGGTCACGCGGCGGTTTTCCAGCGTGGCGTTCTTCTCCCCGGCCCTGAAGTGGGCGGTGCGGCCCAGCGCGGGCGAGGCGACCACCCTCGAACGCCTCGCGGACGGGCGGCGCTTCACGCTGCCCACCTACGGCGCGAGCGTCACTTGGACGGCCGCCGAGACCCGGCTGGCCTACGCCCGCAGCGACACGAGCGGCAACTTCGACCGCCGCGTCACGCGGGTGTTCGTCGCGGACGTGTTTGGCTTGCCCCGGCTGGTGGCGACCTTGCCCGGGGGCAGCATTCACGGCTGGCTGGACGACACGACCCTGCTGCTGAGCGGCAAGGCCAGCGCCGGGGCGCGCGACCGCGACCTGTTCACCCTGAACACCCGCAGCGGCGCGCGCCGCATCCTCAGGACCGCGCTGGGCTTCCGTTCGGTAGCGGTCAGCCCCGGCGGGCGGCAGGTGGCGTACACCATTGCCTTCGACAGCGCCGCCCGCAACGGCCTGTGGGTGCAGGGCGCCGCCGGGGGCGCCCCGCGCGAACTGAGCACCTTCGGGTCGTACCGCTGGCGGGACGCCACGCGCCTGCTGCTGATCCCGCTGAGTACGTCGGGGGGGCCGCACACGCTGCGGCAGTACGACGTGAGCACGAACGCCTGGAAGACCCTGGGGGATCTGGGGGATCAGGTGAGGCTGGCGGACTGGTCGGTCAGTCCGGATGGCCGCCTGCTGAATTACCTGAGTGCGCGGGATGGGAACGTGCGCGTGCTGACCTTGCCGTAATGAAGGATGAGGCTGCGGGTCATAGCAGAATGCCGGGGTGACCTGCTACACTGTCTCGTTTCCGAAGCGCAGGGGCGACCTTACGCACGCAACGTAACTTTCCGGCGGCCCGCCGCACGCACGCCCGGCCGCGCACGAGGAGCCACACCTTGCAGAACAACCTGATCGTGAAGGGCGCGAAGGCACACAACCTCAAGGACATCACGGTGGAACTGCCGCGCGACCAGTTCGTGGTGATCACCGGCGTCTCCGGCAGCGGCAAGAGCACCCTGGCCTTCGACACCATCTACGCCGAAGGCCAGCGCCGCTACGTCGAGAGCCTCTCGGCGTACGCCCGCCAGTTCCTGGGCCTGATGGAAAAACCCGACGTGGAGAGCATCACCGGCCTGTCCCCGGCCATCTCCATCGACCAGAAGACCACCAGCCACAACCCTCGCAGCACGGTTGGCACCGTCACCGAGATCCACGACTACCTCCGGTTGCTGTACGCCCGTGTCGGCACGCCGTACTGCCCGGTGTGCGGCCGCAAGATCGAGAAACAGAGCCCCAGCGAGATCACCGACCGCCTGCTGGCGGGCTTCCCCGACAAGCGCGCCATTCTGCTGGCCCCCGTCGTGCGCGGCCGCAAGGGCGAGTACCGCAAGCTGTTCGCCGACCTGCGCCGCGAGGGTTTCGCGCGCGTGCGCGTGGACGGCACGCTGTACGAACTGGAAGAAGCCGAGAAGCTGAAGCTGGAGAAGTTCGAGAAGCACGACGTGGACGTGGTCATCGACCGCGTGACCCTGCGCGAGGGCGACCGCAGCCGCATCGCCGAGAGCGTCGAACTGGGCCTGCGCCGCGGCGAGAGCCTGCTGCGCGTCCTGATGCCCGACGCGGGCGAGGACGGCGGCGCGCACGAGGAACTGTACTCCGAGAAGTTCGCCTGCCCCGAACACGGCAGCGTGCTGGAGGAACTCGAACCCCGCTCGTTCTCCTTCAACTCGCCGTATGGTGCGTGCGGGGACTGCGCGGGCCTGGGCAGCAAGCAGGAGTTCAGCCCGGACCAGATCATCGACGACAAGCTCTCCATCGCCGAGGGCGCCATCCTCCCCTGGAGCAAGAAGGGCACCGGCGGCGGCATCTACTACTGGGACAAGCTCCAGGCACTCGCCGAACACCTGGACTTCAGCGTGAAGACCCCCTGGCGCGACCTGCCGAAGAAGGCGCAGGACGCGATCCTGCGCGGCCCCGACGCTCCCTTCGAGGTCGTGTACCGCCGCGCGGGCAAGGAAACCATGCGCTTCATGACCGAGTTCGAGGGCGTCATCCCGAACCTGGAACGCCGCTACGCCGACACGGAAAGCGACTTCATGCGCGAGAAACTCGAAGAGCTCATGGAACTCCAGCCGTGCCCCACCTGCGGCGGCACCCGCTACAAACCGGAGATCCTCGCGGTGCGCGTGGGCGGCCTGAACATCAGCCAGGCGAGCGGCATGAGCGTCCTGGACGCCGACACCTTCTTCCGTGCCCTCCAGGGCGGCGCGCTTGACCACGCGGCCATCGAGCCGTTCCTGAAGGGCCACCTGGGCGGCAGCGCGAAGGCGCACGGCCCGCGCCACTACGAGTACGTGCTGAACGACTTCGGCTCGGCGGTCGCCGCGCCCATCCTGAAGGCCATCCGCACCCGCCTGAAATTCCTGGTGGATGTGGGCCTGGACTATCTGAGCCTGGACCGCACCGCGAACACCCTGAGCGGCGGGGAGGCGCAGCGCATCCGACTGGCCACGCAGGTCGGCAGCGGCCTGACCGGCGTGCTGTATGTCCTCGACGAACCCAGCATCGGCCTGCATCCCAAGGACAACCACCGCCTGATCGGCACGCTGAAGCACCTGCGCGACCTGGGTAACACCCTGATCGTCGTCGAGCACGACGAGGACACCATGATGGACGCCGACTACCTCGTGGACATGGGCCCCGGCGCGGGCGTCCACGGCGGGCAGGTCGTGGCGTTCGGTACACCCGAGCAGGTGAAGAAGGACAGGAACAGCCTGACC
The DNA here is from genome assembly GCF_001007995.1 of Deinococcus soli (ex Cha et al. 2016). Classification (NCBI taxonomy): domain Bacteria; kingdom Thermotogati; phylum Deinococcota; class Deinococci; order Deinococcales; family Deinococcaceae; genus Deinococcus; species Deinococcus soli (ex Cha et al. 2016). The sequence continues at coordinate 2,915,923 of NZ_CP011389.1, forward strand.
GGCAAGTACCTGCGCGGCGAACTGAAAATCGAGGTGCCCACGCACCGCCGCCGCGGCAACGGCAAAGACCTGCGGGTCATCGGGGCGCGCGAGCACAACCTCCAGAACGTGTCCATCGACATTCCGCTGGGCACTATGACCGTCGTGACCGGCCCCTCGGGCAGCGGCAAGAGCACCCTGATCCACGACATCCTGCACGCCACGCTGGCGCGCGAACTGAACGGCGCGAAGACCACGCCCGGCCGCTACGACCGCATCGAGGGCATGGAGCACCTGGACAAGGTCATCGAGATCGACCAGAGCCCCATCGGGCGCACGCCGCGCAGCAACCCCGCCACGTACACCGGCGTGTTCACCGAGATCCGCGACCTGTTCACCCGCACGCCCGAGGCCCGCCGCCGCGGCTACCAGGCCGGTCGCTTCTCCTTCAACGTGAAGGGCGGCCGCTGCGAGCACTGCAAGGGCGACGGCGTCATGAAGATCGAGATGAACTTCCTGCCCGACATCTACGTCCCGTGCGACGTCTGCAAGGGCGCGCGCTACAACCGCGAGACGCTGGAAGTCAGGTACAACGGCAAGACCATCGCCGACGTGCTCGACCTGACCGTCGAGGACGCCCAGAGCTTCTTCGAGGCGATCCCCGCCATCGAACGCAAGATGACCCTGCTGTGCGACGTGGGCCTGGGCTACATGAAGATCGGGCAGCCCAGCACCACCCTCTCCGGCGGCGAGGCGCAGCGCATCAAACTCGCCACGGAACTCAGCAAGCGGCCCACCGGGAAGACCATCTACATCCTCGACGAACCCACCACGGGGTTGCACTTCGAGGACGTCCGCAAGCTCATGGAGGTGCTGCAACGCCTCGTGGAGGGCGGCAACACCCTGGTGATCATCGAGCACAACCTGGATGTCATGAAATGCGCCGACCACATCATCGACCTGGGCCCCGAGGGTGGCGTGCGCGGCGGCACCGTCGTCGCCACCGGCACCCCCGAGGAGATGGCCGCGCACCCCACCAGCCATACCGGCGAGTACCTGCGCCGCGTGCCCGGCATCGTGGCCGCCCAGCCCAGAACTGCCCAGCCGGGAACCGCTCAGCCCAGAGCCGTGACAGCCGCCCTGACCGACGAGCCCGACAGCGCCCCGAAGAAGACCAAACGCCCCGCCAAGAAGGCGGCCGCCGAGGAGCCGGAACTGGTCGGCGCGGCCCCCACCCGCAAGGGGCGTGCTAAGAAAGAAAGCGCATGACCGCGCCCGACTCCGCCCCCGCCCCCCAGCCCACCCCGCCGGCCCGCACCCGCCGGGCCCGCCGCCCGCGCCTCCCGGAGTTCGAACCTCCACGGATCACGCCGGGGCGCGCGCTGGCGCACCTGCTGGGCGGCCTGATCACCCTGGCCGTCCTGGCGTACTTCCAGTGGACGCCCGGCGAGTGGCCGGTGCGCCTGCTGACCTGGGTGGCCCTGACGATCATCGCGGACGAGTTCGACGGCTGGTACGGCTACGTCGCCCTGCTGCTGGGCGGCCTGGGCTACTTCAGTCCCGTCACGCCGCCCGAGCAGTGGACGGTCATCCTGCCGCTGGTGGGCGGCGCCCTGGCGGGCGTGCTGCTCATCAAGCATTCCGGCGGGTTGTTCGTGCTGCCCTTCGCCGCCGCGCTGTACGCGGGCGTGATCATCGGCATGGGCCGATTCGCCACCAAGCTGGACGGCAGCCTCACGCTGCCCACCAACGAGACCTTCCAGCGCACCGCCCTGATCGCCATGATCATCGGCCTGACCGTCAGCGCCGTGCGGCGCATCGTGAGCCTGATCCTGCATACCCGCGCCCGCCGCGCGCAGCGGGACGCCGCACTGAACGCCTGACCCGCCTCTCATCCGCCGCCCCGCGCCTCCCGCCGGGGCGGCCTTGGCCTGCCTGTTCTCATGCAGATCAGGGCGCGTGCCCCGCGTGACCCGCGTTACACTGCCCCCAACCATGACCGCCAACAGCAACCCCAACCGCATGTTCCTGGTGATCGGCACGCTGATCGCTGCCGTCCTCATCGGCCTGGCCGTGTTCGCCGTGCAGGGCAAACCCGCCGCCGGGACCGCCGACTTCGACCTGACAGGCGTCCCCTTCGCCGGGCAGGAGAGCGCCCCGGTGGACGTCGTGGTCGTCGAGGACTTCAAGTGCCCTGCCTGCAAGAACTTCGAGGAGACCGTCACCCCCGAACTGAAGACCAGGTATGTGGACACCGGCAAGGCCAAGGTGCACACCATCCTGTGGCCCTTCCTGGCCGAGAAGTTCTCGTTGCCCACCGACGACGGCAAGCTCGCCGCGCAGGCCAGCCTGTGCGTGTACGACCAGGGCGGCAACGACGCCTTCACCACCTTCAAGAGCATCCTGTTCCGCGCGCAGGGCGAAGAGAACGTCGTCTGGGCCACCAAGGCCCGCCTGAAGGACCTCGCCGGAAACCTCGAGAGCCTCGACCAGAGCAAGTTCGCCGAGTGCCTGGACACCGACGCCACCGCCGCCCGCGTGGACGCCATGGAAGCCCAGGCCACCCGCGCCCGCGTGAACAGCACCCCCACCGTGTTCGTGAACGGCAAGCAGGTCACCGGCACCCTGGCCGACGTCAGCGCCGCCATCGACGCCGCGGAGTAACCCGTGAGCCGCGACAACCGCCTGTACGCCGCGTGGGTCGTGTCCCTGATCGCCACGCTCGGCAGCCTGTACTTCAGCGAGATCCGCCACTTCAACCCCTGCATCCTGTGCTGGTTCCAGCGCATCTTCATGTACCCGCTGGCGATCATCCTGGGCGTCGCGGCCCTGACCGGCGACCTGCGCGTGCGACGCTACGCCCTGCCCCTGGCGGGCACTGGCGTGCTGATCGCGCTGTACCAGAACCTCGAAACCTGGGGCGTCGTGCCCGTCCTGCGCGCCTGTAGCGCCGACCCCAGCGCGTCGTGCGGCACGCCCTGGCCCGTGTGGGGCATGACCTCCCCGCTGAACACCATCCTCACCATCCCGGTGCTCAGCATGATCGCCTTCACGCTCATCATCGGCCTGCTGAGCTGGCGGCGACCCCGCACGATCTGAAGGAAGTGCACGGGAGGCGGGGCGCGGGGTGCGGTAAGCACCTCTGCGCCCCGCGCGCTTCTCCTACACCGGGCGGCCCGCCATCATGAATGACGCGGTCATCCCACCGTCCACCGGCACGATCGCGCCCGTCATGAACGTGGCCTCCTCGCTGCCCAGGAAGTAGACGACCTGCGCCACCTCGCGCGGGGTGCCCAGGCGGCGCAGCGCGTGCAGGTCCTCGTAGTCCCGGCGGGTCTGTTCCGGGTCGCCGCTCTCCGTGATGCTCTGGAGGACCGCCTCGGTGCTGATCGCGCCCGGCGCGACGGCATTCACCCGCAGGCCGTGCGGCGCGAGATCCAGGGCCATCGCGCGGGTCAGGTTCACGAGGCCGCCCTTGCTGGCGTTGTACGCCGCGTTGCCCTGCTCGGCGAACAGGCCCTGCACGCTCGCCACGTTCACGACCGCCGCGCCGCGCGGCAGCAGGTCCACCAGCGCCCGCGTGAGCAGCAGCGGCGCAGTCAGGTTCACGTTCAGCGTCCGCGCCCAGCCGCGCTCGCTGACGTCCAGGACGCTCCCGTGCGCACCTTGGAAGGCTGCGTTGTTCACGAGCACCTGCACGCCGCCCATCTCGCGCGCCGCGCGCACGATCCGTTCCCGCCCGGCGGCGGTGCTCACGTCCGCCTTCACGCGCCGCTGGCCGCGCAGGTTCGGCGGGAGGCTCAGGTCGGCGCTCAGCACCCGCCAGCCCCGTTCCGCGTACAGTTCCGCGATCGCCCGGCCGATCCCGCGCGCCGCGCCCGTCACCACCACCCCATTCGAAGCGTCCGTCATGCCCCCAGTGTCAGGGACTCCCGCCCCAGGGGCGCGGAGGCATAAGGCATGCTCAAGTGGGGAGTAGGAGAAGAGGGAGGCCCGCCGACTTCGCTGAGGTCGGCGGGCCTCTCAGGTGGAGGTGGGAACTGGGGCGGAGGCCAGCAACCGACCCACGTCCCACTCCCCGTTTACTTGCGGCTGGCTTCGATCAGCGCAGGGACGATCTCGTTGATGTCGCCCACGATGCCGTAGTCCGCCACCTTGAAGATGGGCGCCTCGGCGTCCTTGTTGATCGCGATGATGTTCTTGCTCTTGCCCATGCCGCTCAGGTGCTGCACGGCGCCGCTGACACCCAGGGCGATGTACGCTTTGGGCTGCACGGTCTTGCCGGTCTGGCCAACCTGTTCGGCGTAGGGGCGCCAGCCGGCGTCCACGACGGCGCGCGTGGCGCCGACGCCCGCGCCGAGGTTGTCCGCGAGGGCCTCGACGTAGCGGCTGAAGTTCTCGGGGCTGCCCACGCCACGGCCGCCGGTGACGATGACGTCGGCTTCGGTCAGGGCGACGCGGCTGCTCTTCTCGACGCTCTTGCCGGTCACCTCGACGCGCGCGGCGGGGAGGGACAGTTCGACGTCGTACTGCTCGCCGGCCGCGCCGGTGGGGGCGGCGGGCGCGAAGGAGCCGGGTTTGACGGTCACGACGACCGTGCCGTCGGCCTCGACCGTCTCGGTCACGCGGGCGAGGTACGTGTAGCGCTGCGCCTGGAGGGCCGCGCCGTTGCTGCTCAGCCTGGTCGCGTCCTCGAGGTACGCGGCGTCCAGCTTCACGGCCACGCGGGGCGCGTACTCGCGGCCGGAGCGGCTGCCGCCGATGATGACGGTATGCGCCTCGCCCTCCTGGGCGATCTGCGTGGTGGCGGCGGCCCAGACCTCGGCGTTGTAGGTGGCGAGCCCGGGCAGGTCGGCGACGAGCACCTGATCGGCGACGGCGGCAGCCTCGGTGGCGACGCTGGCGACGTTCTGGCCCAGCACGAGCAGCGTGATGGGGCCTTCACGACCGGACTCGCGGGCGGCGGTGACCATTTCCAGGGTGGCTTTCGCCAGTTTCCCGGCGGTGTGTTCAGCGACGATCAGAATCATGCGATCACCTTGGCTTCGTTGCGAAGCAGGTCGAGAAGCTGCTGGGCGGCGGCCTGGGCGTCCTTGCCGTCAATCATGGTGTTCAGGCGGGCGCGGGTCTGGATCTCGGCGTTCACGGTGCGGACCTTGCTGCTCAGGCCGTAGGTGGCGGGGTCGTCCTTGCGGAGTTCCTTCTTCTTGGCCTTCATGATGTTCGGCAGGGTGGGGTAGCGGGGTTCGTTGAGGCCCTGCTGCGTGGTGACCACGGCGGGCAGGGTCGCGCGGAAGCTCTCGTTGCCGTCGTCCACGTCGTGGCGGCCGGTCAGGGTCTCGCCGTCGAGTTTCAGTTCGTTCGTCCAGGTGAGCTGGGGCCAGCCGAGGCGTTCGGCGCTGGCGGCGCCGAGGGCCTGGGAGTCCCAGTCGGCTTCCTGTCCGCCCGCGAGGATCAGCGTGGCGTTCTCGGCCTGGGCGACCTGCGCGACGACGCGGCTGAGGGTCACGGCGTCGAACTTCTCGTCGGTCTCGACGTGGATGGCGCGGTCGACGCCCATGGCCAGCGCGGTGCGCAGGGCGTCCTCGTTGCGTTTGGGGCCGATGGCCAGCGCGATGATCTGCTCAATGGGCGCGCCGCTTTCGCGCAGGCGCAGGGCTTCTTCCACGCCGTACTCGTCCATCCCGTCGATGACGAGGGTGGCGCCGTCGAGGTCGACCTGCTGGGCGTTGATCTTGACGCGCGCTTCGGCGTCGGGCACTTGGCGGACTAGGGTCAGGATGTTCATGGGGCCTCCGGGGAGTGTGCACTCACGGCTGGTGCGATGCGGCGGGTGATGCCGGTCGCCCCAGCATGCCAAATTGGACTGAGTTCAAGTTTAGCAGATCGGGACGCCCCACCCGCAAGTCACCCCGCACCCTCCGGACCCTGAACGGGCAGGCTCAGATTCTCATATTCAACATGAGACCTTCATGCTCCCGGGCGCCTTAATCTTCAGTCACGCAGCTCAGGGAACCCTCTCACGTTCAGGCCCGACGCTACCACTCATGAAGAAGCTGCTGTCCATCACCCTGCTGACCGTCGCCGCCACCACCGCCACCGCGGGCGCCCAGAGCCTGAGTGGCGTTGAACTGGGCCTCACCGGTGGATACGCCGGTGGCCTCAGCGGTGAAGTCTTCGTGCATGCCCCCAACGTCGCCGGTCCCGTCGGCGTCAAGGCCGGCGTCGCCTACAGCCGCGGCAACAACGGCCTGAACGACAGCGCCCCCTACAGCCCCGCGCTGCTCGGTAACACCTACACCGTCGCCGACGCCAAACGCGACGGCCTGATCACCAGTGAGGGCACCACCAGCACCGTCGGCTCGCTTGACGCTACCTACGGCCTGGGCGAGGTGACGCCCGGCGTGGACGCCACGCTGTACGGCGGCGGCCGCTACGGCATGTTCAACGCCACCGAGAGCTCCGGCAGCAACACCACCACCTATAGCAGCAACGCCTTCGGTATCGGCGCGGGCGTCATGGTCAGCTACGCCCTCACCGGCGGCCTGAGCCTCGTGGGAGACCTGGGCGTCGACCAGTACTTCCGCTCGAACACCATCACCATCAACGACGGCCGCGGCAACGTCGACCGCCTCAGCGCTGGTCAGGCCGGGTACAGCGATCTGGACAACCGCGTCGTGCGTCCCGGTACCGTCTTCAAGGCCCGCATCGGCCTGAAGACCACCTTCTAAAGACTACGCACCGTCCGGACCGGCCTCTCCATCGGGGGCCGGTCTTGCCGTACCCAGGTGGTGGCGTAAGACTTCAAACGCCGCGACCGTCCGGGGGAACCCCAGGTACGGCACACACATCATCAGCGCGCCGCGCAGTTCCGCCTCGGTCGCCCCGGCGTTCAGCGCGCCGCGCAGGTGCGTGCGCAGCTCCGGCGGGCTGCCCAGTGACACCAGCAGCGCGCACGCGATGAGTTCCTTGGTCTTCAGGTCCAGACCGGGCCGTTCGTACACCGTGTCGTACGCGAAATCCCGGATGTACCCGCCCAGATCGGGGTCCAGCTCGTCCAGGCGCTGCTCGATACGGTCCTGCTGCGAACCGAAGATCACGGCACGGGCGCGGGGGGTGGGGTCGTCACTCACGCGGACCAGGGTACGCCGGGCGGCGGACAGGAAAGAAGACCGTCAGGACGCGCACGGTACAGTCCCACGTGTGGGACAGATGTGCGCAGATCGTAAGGTTTCCCCAGCCTTCCGCCAGGAGGCGGCGCTACCCTACACTCAGGCTGTCACCACCGTTCTCTCCGCGCCCCTTTCCGCTGCGACAGCCGACCTGTCCCTGTCACCGCTCACTGCGCCCCTGCCGCGCTTTCCCTAGGGGGTTCCCATGAACCGATACGACGACCGCGCCCGCCTCGTGTTCCACTACGCCCGCGAGGAAGGCAACCGCCTGGGTCACGCCATGGTCGGCCCCGAACACCTCCTGCTGGGCCTGATGCGCGAGGGTGGCACCGCTGCGAGCATCCTCGGGGAGTTCGGCGCGTCCCTGGACGGCCTGCGCCGCCGCGTCGAGGAGATCATCGGCCGCGGCGAGGGCAACCGCCTGAACGACGCGCCCAGCATCACGCCCCGCGCCCGCCGCGTCATGGAACTCGCGTCCAGCGAGGCCCGCGCCCTGGGCGCCCAGGTGACGAGCACCGAGCACATCCTGCTGGGCATCATCCGCGAGGGCGACGGCGTGGCCTTCCGTATCCTGCAGGAACTCACCAAGGACGTGGACACCATCCGCTGGCGCATCCTCGCGCAGGGCGAGGGCGCGGGCAGCAAACCCGCCAAGCCGGTCGCCACGCCGTTCCTCGACGAGTACGGCCGCGACCTGACCAAGTGGGCGCGCGAGGGCAAACTCGACCCCGTGATCGGGCGCAGCGAGGAGATCCGCCGCGTCACGCAGATCCTCACGCGCCGCACGAAGAACAACCCCGTGCTGATCGGCGACCCCGGCGTGGGCAAGACCGCCATCGTGGAGGGGCTGGCGCTCGCGATCCACGAGAAGCGCACCCCGCCCAACCTCCACAACGTGCGGCTGGTCAGCCTGGACCTCAGCGGCGTGGTCGCAGGCACGAAGTACCGCGGGGAGTTCGAGGAACGCCTGCGGCAGATCATCGAGGAGCTGCGCAACGCCAAGGTCATGGCCTTCATCGACGAGCTGCACACCCTGGTCGGGGCGGGCGGCGCCGAGGGCACGCTGGACGCCGCGAACATCCTCAAGCCCGCCCTGAGTCGCGGCGAGATCCAGGTGATCGGCGCCACCACCACCGGCGAGTACCACCGCTACATCGAGAAGGACGCCGCGCTGGAACGCCGCTTCCAGCCGGTCATCGTGCTGGAACCCAGCCCCGCCGAGACGCTGCAGATCCTGCGCGGCCTGAAACCCAAATACGAGGAACACCACGGCGTGCAGATCCCCGAGCAGGCGCTGGAACTCGCCGTGCGGATCGGGGAGCGCAGCCTGCCGGGCCGCAACTTCCCGGACAAGGCCATCGACCTGATCGACGAGGCCGCCAGCCGCGTGCGCCTGAACATGAGTGTCGGCCTGCCCGTCGCGGAGACCGAGGACGGCGAGCCCTACGTGACCCGCGAGGATATCGAGAGCGTCATCAACTCCATGGGCGGCATCTACTCCGAGGAGACGGCCGCGCAACTGGTCGACCTGGAGCAGCAGCTCCAGGATCAGGTGTACGGCCAGCCGGACGCGATCCGCGCGCTGAGTTCCGCGCTGCGCCGCGCCCGCGTGGGCCTGGGCGGCCGCACCCGCGTCGCCGCGAGCTTCCTGTTCGTGGGCTCCAGCGGCGTCGGCAAGACCCACCTCGCCAAGGCACTGGCCCGCACGCTGTTCGGCAGTGAACGCAGCCTGATCCGCATGGACATGAGCGAATTCCAGGAAAGCCACTCGGTCAGCAAACTGATCGGCTCGCCCCCCGGCTACGTGGGCTTCGAGCAGGGCGGCCGCCTGACCGAAGCCGTGCGCCGCCAGCCCTTCAGCGTGATCCTCCTCGACGAGATCGAGAAGGCCCACCCGGACGTGTACAACACCTTCCTGCAGGTCCTCGACGACGGCCGCCTGACCGACGGTCTGGGCCGCACCGTGGACTTCCGCCGCACGATCATCATCATGACCAGCAACACCGGCTTCAACGTGAACCCCACCGTGGGCTTCAGCCCCGTCACGCCGGACAACAACCAGCCGCTGCGGCACATCTTCACCCCGGAGTTCCTTGACCGCTTAGACGAGGTCATCCGCTTCAAGAGCCTCGGCGAGGAGGAACTCGTGCGGGTCGCGCAGCAGCTCATGGGCGAGATGCGCGAGGAACTCGCCAGCCGCGAACTGACCGTCACCTTCGACCCCGCCATCGCCGCGTGGCTGGTGGGCAAACTCAAGTCTCGCAGCCCCAAACACGCCGTCGGCAGCAGCCGGCAGCTGCGCACCCTGGTCCGCGAGGAGATCGAGGACCCCCTGGCTCTGGAACTCGCCAGCAACCACGGCGAGGAAGTCCGCGTCGTACTCGGCCAGGACGGCATCCAGTTCGAGAAGGGCGAGGAAGCCGCAACCCGCCAGATCCTCGCGTAACCCCACCTGCCCCCGCAGCCCGCCGCGCCCCGAGCGCCGGCGGGCTGTCTGCTGCGGCAACCGGCCGGGCCTTCCGCGCGTAGCAGAGTCACATGAAACGCCTCTATGCCGCGCTGTGCGCCGCCGTGGCCCTCGCGGTCAGCGGGGACGCCACCAGTGACCAGACCCTCCGCGACTACCGCGCCGTGACCCTGGCGGGCTTCACGGTGCTCGTCTCCCCGGCCACCCAGGCCGACCTGGCCACCTGGGAGCGGCTGGAATGGCGGCTGGCGGACACGCTCCGCGAGGCAAAAGCGGCGCTGCCCCCCCAAGCGCAGCGCTAACTGGCCGGCGTGCGCATCTGGGTCGAAGGCAGCCGGGCCACCGCCGACCGCTTCCACACCGTGTTTTACATCCGCCGCTCCGCTCCGGCCGGGGTGTCCAGCCGGGGGGACATCCTGCTCACGCAGCCGCAGGACTTCATCCAGGGCTTCGGTCAGGGGAACGTCCTGCTGCACGAACTGGCCCACGCCTTTGACGACCTCCAGTACGGCATGCAGAACCCGGCGGTGCAGGCGGCGTTCGAGCAGGCCCGCCGCGCCGGGCTGTACCAGAATGGCGAGTGGACCCCCTACGCCCTCGCGAACTCCCGTGAGTACTTCGCGGAACTCAGCAGTGCGTACTTCCTGAGCTTCCCGCCGCTAGACCGCGCCCGCCTGAAACGCCTGGACCCGGTGGGGTACGCGGCCATCGAGGTGGCCTGGGGGCCCGAGGTTTCACCAGAGGAGTAGTCGGGCGGTGCTCCGGGACTCCGGGAACCATCCGCCCGCCGCGCGTCCGCTACGATGGCGGGATGACGAAGAGCATCCTTGATTTCCAAGACGAACACGGCCGCATCACCGGGTGGCCCAGCGACCGCCGCCGCGCGCACCAGCTCGCCATCCTCGACTACCTCACCGGGCTGTTCGAACCCGGCGTGTCCTACGACCAGGGGCAGGCCGAGCAGATCCTCGCCGACCACAGCACCCTGGAAGACCCCAGCTTCCTGCTGACCGAACTCGTGGATGGCGATTACCTCGCCACGCAGGACGGAAACTACTGGCGGGCGGACGGCCGCCCCGGCGCGCGTGGCTAAAGCCCGCACCACCTACGTCTGCACCAGCTGCGGGTACACCAGCGCCAAGCCGCTGGGCCGCTGCCCGAACTGTCAGGCGTGGAACTCCTTCGAGGAAGAGGTGCCTGCCGTCACGACCGCCGCCGCGCGCGGCGGGGCGTACGGGGGCATCACGGGCGGCCGCGTCACGCCGCTGTCCGGGGTTGGGCGCCGCGAGGAGCCCCGCACGCCGAGCGGCATCCCGGAACTCGACCGGGTGCTGGGCGGCGGGCTGGTCGCCGGGGGCGTCACGCTGATCGGCGGGGAGCCCGGCATCGGCAAGAGCACCCTGCTGCTTCAGGTCGCAGACAAGGTCGCGGCGGGGGGCGGCACGGTGCTGTACGTGGCGGGCGAGGAATCTCTGGAGCAGATCCGCCTGCGCGCCGACCGGCTGGGCGTGAAGGCCGAGATCCAGCTGACCCGCGATACCCGCGCCGAACACGTCGCGGCACTGATGGCCGAACATAAGCCCGCGCTGTGCATCGTGGACTCCATCCAGACCGTGACGGTCGAGGGCGACGGCGCGCCGGGCGGCGTGGCGCAGGTCCGCGACGGCACCGCCCTGCTGACCCGCGCCGCGAAGGAGACCGGGACCGCCACCGTCCTCGTGGGGCACGTCACGAAGGACGGCACGGTCGCCGGACCGAAAGTCATGGAGCACATCGTGGACACCACCGTCTTCCTGGAGACGGTCGGGTCGTACCGCCTGCTGCGCAGCGTGAAGAACCGCTTCGGGCAGGCCGGGGAACTCGGCGTGTTCGAGATGCGCGGCGAGGGCCTGATCGCCGTCGAGAATCCCAGTGCGGCGTTCCTGGCCGAGCGGCCTGTCGGGGTGCCCGGCAGCGTCGTTGCGGCCACCATCGACGGGCAGCGCCCCATGCTGCTGGAGGTGCAGGCGCTGGCCAGCAAGACGCCGTACCCGAACGCCCGCCGGGTCGTGGTGGGCCTCGACGCCCGCCGCGTGGACGTCGTGCTGGCCGTGCTGGAACGCCGCCTGGACCTGACGCTGGGCGGGCTGGACGTGTACGTGAACCTCGCGGGCGGCCTGAAGGTGCCCGATCCGGGCCTGGACCTCGCGATTGCCCTGGCGATCTACTCCGCCGTGGTGGGCCGCGCCCTGCCGGACAGCGTCGCCGTGTTCGGCGAGGTCGGCCTGGCGGGCGAGGTGCGCTCCACGACCGGCTCGATCCGCCGCGCTGAGGAGGCCCGCCGCGCCGGGTACACCCGCCTGATTGTCCCCCCCGGCCTGGACGGCCATCCGAACGGAGTGAAGAGCGTCGAGGAGGCCGTCGCGCAGGTGTGGGGCGGCGCCCCGGCGTCCGGCCGGAAACCCCGCGCCGCCGCCGAACGTACCTGACGGTATGACTGCCCCGCTGTCGGCCGCGCCGCCCACCTCGCCCGTCTGGTTCCGTGCGCTGGTGTGGCTGGTGCCCCTGCTGCTGATCGTGACCGCCTGGATCCCGGACGACGGCGCCGACAAGCCCCTGCCGGTGGCGGGCAGCGTGGCCCTGACCCTGCTGGGCGTGGGACTGGGGGCGCTGTTCGCGCAGGTGCCCCGGCGCCTCTCTTACACCCTGACCGACACGGGCCTGCGCGTCAGCCGCTTCTCCGGCAGCTTCGAGTGGCCGTACCGCGAACTGCGGGTGCGTCGCACCGACGCCGGGCTGGGCCTGCGGGTCGGTGGGGTGGGCCTGCCCGGCTACTACACCGGGAACTACACCTTCACGGGGGCCGGGTACCGCAGCGTGCAGGCCATCGCCTCCAACACGCGCGGCGGTCTGATCGTCGAGCGGGGCGGCACGCCGTACTACCTGACGCCCGCCGACCCGGACGCCTTCGCGCAGGCACTCGCGGCGCGGGGCGTGCCCATGCTGGACTGAACGGCCTGGATGTGGCCCGTGCCGGGAGGGCCTGCACCGCCCTCCTGATGTGGTGTGGGGGACGAGACCTGCGGCGCTCCAGACTCCTGCCTACTATATGCCTTGACAGGAATATTCTATATGGGGCATAATACGGCCATAACAGAACGCATCAGAAGGAGGTCACGCGCCACTTGAACCACCACACCTTCACCGCCCTGGCCGACCCACACCGCTTCCAGATCGTGGAACTGCTCCGCGACCGCCCCCACACCGTCGGCGAGATCGCCGAACAGCTCGGCCTGCGCCAGCCGCAGACCTCCAAGCACCTGCGCGTCCTCGCGGACGCCGGACTGGTCCACATGGAACCCCAGGCCAACCGCCGCATCGCCCACCTCCAACCCACCGCCTTCCGCGACCTCGACGACTGGCTGACCCGCTACCGCCCCCTCTGGGAAGCGCGGCTGGACCGGCTGGACGACTACCTGCGCACCCTCCCCCCCGAGCCCCCCACGCACGACCCCACCGAACCCGGAGGTTCCCCATGACGCACGCCACCACCCTCGACCACCGCATCGAAGACGCCCGCACCCTCGTGCTGCAACGCACCTTCGCCGCCACGCCCGACCGGGTCTTCGCGGCCTTCACGCAGGCCGAACACCTGAAACACTGGTGGGGCCCGCGCGGCTGGGAACTGACGCACTGCACCGTGGACCTGCGCCCCGGTGGCCGCTGGCACTACTGCATGACCTGCACCGACCCCGCGCAGGGCGACTTCCACGGCATGAACAGCTGGGGCCTGGGCGTGTACGAGCAGATCGAGGCGCCCACCCGACTGACCTACACCGACCACTTCAGCGACGAGCACGGCGCGGTCAACGACCAGATGCCCGCCACGCTGGCCGACCTGACCTTCGAGGCCGTGCCCGGTGGCACCCGCGTCACCAGCCGCTCCACGTACGTCCGCCCGGAAGACCTGCAGGCCGTCATGGACATGGGCATGCTGCAGGGCATCAGCGAAACGTGGGACCGCCTCGCCGAACACCTCTCCTGACCGGACACCTCGTCTGACCGGATCTGGCCCGACCGTCACGCCCCGGGCGCGGCGAGGGCCAGGAAGTTCCGGACATTCACCGACCGTTCCACCCGCTGCGACGCCAGCGACAGAGTCACGCGCGGCCCCCCGCCCCGCAGGTCGCGGTACACGCAGCCGCGCAGGTGCAGGTGCCGCATCGCGGCCGGCACCAGCGACACGCCCAGGCCCGCCGCCACCAGACTGACCACCGACATCATCTGCGGGGCGGTCTGCCCGGGGCGCGCCTCGAAGCCCGCCGCGCGGCACGCGGCCAGCACCGCGTCGTGCAGCGCCGGACCAACCGCGCGCGGCGTGAGGATGAACGGATCGTCCCGCAGCGCGGGCAGCGGCACCGGGTCCAGGCCCGCCGCCGGGTGATCCTCGGGCAGCACCGCGACCAGTTCACTGCACGCCACCTCGGTCACGCGGAACTCCTGCGCGTACTCCGGGGTGGCGCGCACGAACGCCGCGTCCAGCACGTGCGCGCGCAGATCCGCGACCAGCGCCTCGGTGTTCTTCTCCGTCAGGGTCAGGCTCACCTGCGGGTAGCTGCGCCGGAACGCGCGGATCACGTCCTGCACCGCCGGGTCGATCCCCGCCGCGCCCGTGAAGCCCACGCGCAGCGCGCCCGTCTCACCGCGCGCGGCCCGTCCCGTGTCGAAGGCGGCGCGTTCCAGCTGCGCCGGAATGTCCGCCACTCCGGCCCGGAAGGCGAGGCCCGCCTCGGTCAGTTCCACGCCGCGTGGCGTCCGGTGAAACAGGGTGGCACCCAGGTCGCGTTCCAGCGCGCGGATCTGCGCACTCAGGGGTGGTTGCGCCATACCCAGCCGCGCGGCGGCCCGCGTGACGTTCCCCTCCTCCGCGACCGTCAGGAAGTACCGCAGCTGCCGCAGCTCCATACGCGCAGCATATGGCGATACGCCGCGCCGCGTATTAGACGTCTGACGGCCAGCGGCCTACAGTCGGGGACATGACTGCCCTGAGCCCCGCCCACCCGGCCCCGACCGTGACGGGCTCGCAGGTGCGGCGCGGCACACCCGAGTACCGCCGGATCGGCGCGGCGCTGTTCCTCACGGGGTTCAGCGCCTTCTCGCTGATCTACTGCGCGCAGCCCCTGCTGACCGCCTTCACGCACGACTTTCACGTGACACCTGCCCAGAGCGCCCTGAGTCTGTCCCTGACGACCGGCTGCCTGGCCCTGTCCATCCTGATCATGAGTGCCGTCGCGGATTCGTTCAGCCGCCGCCGCGTCATGCTGACCTCGCTGCTCGCCGCCGCGCTGCTGAACAGCCTGGCTGCACTGGCCCCCACCTGGACGGCGCTGCTGCTGTGCCGCGCGCTGGAGGGCCTCGCGCTGGGCGGCGTGCCTGCCGTCGCCATGGCCTACCTGGCCGAGGAGATCCACCCCCGTGACCTGGGCGCCGCCATGGGGCAGTACGTGGGCGGCACCGCGTTCGGCGGGATGATGGGCCGCGTCTGCATCGGCCTCCTGAGCGACGTGACCTCCTGGCACGCGGCGCTGCTCGTCATGGGTGGGCTGGGCCTGCTCAGCGCCGCCGGATTCGCCGCGCTGCTCCCCCCATCGCGCGGCTTCCATCCGCGCCGCACCGCGCCCGCCCGCGAGCACCTGCGCCGCTGGGCCGCGCACCTGCGCACCCCCGGCATGGGCGCGCTGTTCACGCTGGGTTTCCTGAACCTGGGCGTCATGGTCGCCGCGTTCAACTACCTGGGGTTCCGCCTGCACGCCCCGCCGTACGCGCTGAGCGCCGCCGCGATCAGCCTGATCTTCCTGACGTATCTGCTCGGCTCCGCGGCGTCCTCCTGGGGTGGGCGCCTGGCTGACCGCCAGGGTCGCCGCCCGCTGCTCCAGGGAGGCCTGCTCCTCAGCGGCGCGGGCCTCGCCCTGACCCTCCTGAGCCCCTTGCCCGTGATCATCCTGGGCGTCACGCTGATCACTGTCGGGTTCTTCGTGACGCACTCGGTGGCCAGCAGCAGCGTCGGGCAGCTCGCCCGGCGCGACAAGAGCCACGCCAGCGCCCTGTACCTGCTCGCCTACTACGCCGGAAGCAGCGTCGTGGGCGTCCTGGGCGGCGCAGCCTGGGCCGCCGGGGGCTGGCCGCTCCTCGTCGCCCTGTGCGCGGCCCTGCTCGGCCTGGGCCTGACCATCACCCGGCAGATCCCTCGCGGCTGAACGTCACGATAGGGAAGAGGGGCCGGGTCATGCAGACCCGGCCCCTCCAGAGTGGTGTGTTCAGTTCAGCGCGCCGGTCTGGAACGTGAAGTTCGTGCCGTCGTAGTCCACGGTCAGGCTGCTGCTGTCCGGCACGTTCCCCTGGAGGATCTCGCGGGCCAGCGGCGTCTCGATCTCGCGGCTGATCGCGCGTTTCAGGGGGCGCGCCCCGAAGGCCGGGTCGTACCCGATCTGCGCCAGTCGGTCCTTCGCGGCGCCACTCAGGTGCAGGCTGACGCGGCGCTCGGCGAGGCGGCGGATCAGGCCGCGCATCTGGATGTCCACGATCTTGTGCAGGTCCGCGGCGGTCAGCGCATCGAACACGATGATGTCGTCCACGCGGTTCAGGAACTCCGGGCGGAAGTGGCCCTGCAACTCGCCCATCACGGCGTCTCGGATGGCGGTGGCGTCCTCACCGCGGTGCTGCATCTCCAGGATCAGCGGCGAGCCGATGTTGCTGGTCAGGATGATCAGCGTGTTGCGGAAGTCCACGGTGCGGCCCTGCCCGTCGGTCAGGCGGCCGTCGTCCAGCACCTGCAGCAGCACGTTAAACACGTCCGGGTGCGCCTTCTCGATCTCGTCGAACAGCAGCACCGCGTAGGGGCGGCGGCGGACAGCCTCGGTCAGCTGGCCGCCCTCCTCAAAGCCCACGTAGCCGGGAGGCGCGCCGATCAGGCGGGCGACGGTGTGCTTCTCCATGTACTCGCTCATGTCGATGCGGACCATGGCGTCCTGGCTGTCGAACAGGAACTCCGCGAGGGCCTTGGCCAGTTCGGTCTTGCCCACCCCGGTCGGGCCGAGGAACATGAAGCTGCCCAGCGGACGGTTCGGGTCACTCAGGCCAGCGCGGCTGCGGCGGATGGCGTCCGCGACGCTCACGATCGCGCGGTCCTGCCCGATCACGCGGCCGTGCAGCTGCTCTTCGAGTTTCAGGAGTTTCTCGCGTTCGCCCTCCATGAGCTTGTTCACGGGAATCCCGGTCCAGCGGCTCACGACGGACGCGATGTCCTCCTCGGTCACCTGGGTGTGCGCGAACTCGGCGCCCTTGAGTTTCTGCTCCAGCTCGGTGACTTCCTTTTCCAGCTGCGGCAGGCGGCCGTACTCCAGTTCGGCGGCGCGTTGCAGGTCGTAGTCGCGCTTGGCCTTCTCCATGTCGGTGCGCACCTGATCGAGCGCCTCGCGTTTCTCGCGCAGCGCGGCGACCTCGTGCCGCTCACCCTCCCAGCGGGCGCGGACGTCGGCCAGCTCGTCGGTGATGCCCTTCAGGGCACCCTCGATGTCCAGCAGGCGGTTCTGGCTGTCCTGATCCTTCTCGCGCTTCAGGGCCTCGCGTTCAATTTCCAGCTGCAGCTTGCGGCGCTCGAGCTGGTCGATGCGTTCGGGGCTGCTTTCCAGCGCCATGCGCAGGCGCGCGGCGGACTCGTCGATCAGGTCGATGGCCTTGTCCGGCAGCTGCCGGTCGGTGATGTAGCGGTGCGAGAGCCCCGCGGCGGCGACCAGTGCCGGGTCGGTGATCTCCACGTTGTGGTGGACCTGATAGCGCTCCTTGATGCCGCGCAGGATCGAGATCGTGTCCTCCACGCTGGGTTCGTTCACGAACACCGGCTGAAAACGGCGTTCCAGGGCGGGGTCCTTCTCGATCTCGCGGTACTCGCTGAGGGTCGTCGCGCCGATCAGGTGCAGTTCACCGCGCGCCAGGGCGGGCTTGAGCATGTTGCCCGCGTCGGGGCTGCCCTCGGTCTTGCCCGCCCCGACGATGGTGTGGATCTCGTCCACGAACAGGATGACCTCGCCCGCCGAGCCGATCACCTCGTCGATGACGCCCTTGAGGCGTTCCTCGAACTCCCCGCGGAACTTCGCGCCGGCGAGCAGGCTGCCCATCTCCAGGCTGACGATGCGCTTGTTCTTCAGGCCGTCCGGCACGTCGCCCTTCACGATGCGGATGGCGAGCCCTTCGGCGATGGCGGTCTTGCCCACGCCGGGTTCGCCGATCAGCACCGGGTTGTTCTTCGTGCGGCGCAGGAGGATCTGCATGGCGCGGCGGATCTCCTCGTCGCGGCCGATCACGGGGTCGAACTTGCCGTCGCGGGCGCGCTGCGTGAGGTCCGTGCCGTACTTGGCGAGGGCGTCGAACTGCTGTTCACTGGTTTTGGTCGTCACGGTCTTTCCTTTGCGCTGCTCGTTCACGGCGCGGTTCAGGTCGATTTCGGTGGGCAGTCCCCGGCCGCGGTACTCGCCGCGCAGGGCGAGCAGGAGGGCGTCGGCGGCCACGAACGAGTCGCCGAGTTGCCCGGCCAGGGTGTCGGCCTTCTGAAAGGCGCGGGCCAGCGCGGGGTCGAGGTACAGCTGGCCCTCGCCGCCCTGCACGCGCGGGAGTTTGGCGAGTTCGGCATCCAGCGCGGCGCGGACCCCCGTCAGGTCGCTGCCCGCCAGGGTAAGGGCGCGCGCGGCGGTGTCGTTATCGGTCAGGGCGCGCAGCAGGTGCGTGGGGGTGAGGTTCTGGTGCCCGCTCTGCTGCGCGAGCCCCTGCGCGGCCTGGAGGGCCTGCAGGCTGGCCTCGGTGAAGCGTTCAGGGTTCAAGTGGGGCCTCCGTGGGGTGGGTGAATGGGGTGCTCAAGGTTGCTCCCATTCTGAAACTTGAGTGCGGTCATGTCAAGTTTATTGCGGCTTAAGAATGGTGCCGCAATCGCCGTCCCGCACGCAACGCCCCCGCAACGCCACCCGCTGCACACTCTCGCTACGACACCACCCCACAGGAGGCCCACCCATGACGCGCACCCTCAGGACGATGCTCCTCGCCACCCTCAGCCTCACCGCGGGCAGCACCGCCGCCGCGCAGAAGACCACCCTCACCATCGGCGGCCAGCCCACCACCCTTGACACCGTCAAGGTCGGCGGCCGCACCTACGTCGCCCTGGACCAGCTGCAGAAGGCCCTGACCGCTGCGGGCGGCAGCAACCAGCTCGGCGCGGCCGAAGGCTGCCTGAACGAATGGCTGTTCAACGGCACCTGGCGACTGCGAGTCACCGCCGTGAATTACGTCCCGGACGCCGGGAACGGCAACTCCTACGGCTGGGTGGTCACCACCGAGTTCCGCAACGGCGGCAAGCAGCTCCTGAATCTCGCGAACACCGGCATCGAGAAAGGGGTCAGCCTCGCCCTGAAGGACGGCAGCGCCAAGGACCTCGGTCTCAGCGGCATCGCGTCCGCGTTCAGGACCGGCACCGACCTGACGCCCGGCGCGGGGCTGGTCATGGACCTGCCGTTCTCCTGGCAGGGCGGCGCGCCCACCAACGCCCAGCTGCAGGCCAACCCACCCGTCAAGCTGATCGTCCCGGTGGACGTCGGCGCCCTGCGGCGCGGCGGCAGCACCCTGTACAAGACCGTCAATTACGTCAAGGCCCCCAGCTTCCGCGTGAACCTCACCTGCCGGAAGTGAACCCCGCCCGCGTGGCCGGAACCCGAACGCCCCGATGAGCCTCACGGTGACCACGGCCCGCTCACGAGTTCCATCATCCCGGTCCCCACAGCAGGCGCGGCGCCCCAGGTGCCTGTCACCTCGATGGGTCCCTCCCAGTACTCGATGCGCCTGCTGCGGCTCAGGAGTTCCTGCTCCCGCCGCACCGCCTGCACGCCCAGGTCGAACTCATCGGAGACGAGACGCCAGCCCACCG